>NZ_JARJBD010000002.1:0-306411 GCF_029269925.1 Rhodococcus sp. T2V | reverse complement strand
CACTGGAGCGGTCACCCGAGTTGATCGTCGCGCTTCTGGCGGTCCTCGAGGCCGGCGGCGCATACCTCCCCATCGACCCCCGCTATCCGAGTGCACGAATCGGGACCATCCTCGCCGACGCCGCGCCACGGTTGATCCTCACCGACACCCTGACCGATAACATGTTGCCCGACAACGACACCCCTAGAGTTCTCCTCGATGCCATCTCCGACGAGGGCGGGCAGTCGGAGGGGAGTGGCTCCGACGACAACGACGACGCAACACCTCTACGACCGGGCAACGCCGCCTACGTGATGTACACCTCCGGGTCGACGGGTGTTCCGAAGGGTGTCGCCGTGAGCCATCGGAGCGTGGTGTCGCTGTTCGCCGGTACTGCAGGCTGGGCCGGCTTCGGTGCCGGGGACGTGTGGGCGTGGTGTCATTCGGTCGCGTTCGATTTTTCGGTGTGGGAATTGTGGGGGGCGTTGGTGCACGGAGCCCGGATTGTGGTGGTGCCGTGGGAGACCGTGCATTCGCCGGCCGGATTGTGGGAGGCGGTGGTCCGGGAGCGGGTGACAGTTCTCGCTCAGACGCCCTCGGCGTTCTACGAGTTCGCCGAAGTCGAGCGTGAGGATCCTGCAGTGGGGTCTGATTCGGTGCTGCGGATGGTGGTGTTCGGCGGTGAGGTGTTGGATCCGGCCGGGTTGCAGGGCTGGTATCGGGACGAGCGCTCGAATCCTCCGATTCTGGTCAACGGGTACGGGCCGACCGAGACGACGGTCTTCGCGGCAACCTTCGTGCTACCGGAGCCGGGCGAACGCGCCGACCGCGTGAGTGTGCCGATCGGGGCGCCCGTGGGCAACACGCGGGTGTTCGTGCTGGGTGCGGGCTTGCTTCCAGTCCCGGTGGGTGCGGTCGGGGAGTTGTACGTCGCCGGAGTGCAGTTGGCTCGCGGTTATCTCGGGCGGACGGGGTTGACGGCCGAGCGATTCGTGGCTTGCCCGTTCGGCGAGCCGGGTGCGCGAATGTACCGAACCGGGGATCTGGTGCGCTGGACCGCCGGCGGAGTGCTCGAATTCTGCGGAAGAGCGGACTCGCAGGTCAAGATTCGCGGATTCCGGGTCGAACCCGCGGAGATCGAGGCGGTTCTACTGAAACATCCGGCCGTGACTCAGGCGGCGGTGGTGGCCCGAGATACCGCCACCGGGGTCGGATTGGTCGGTTACGTGGTCTCCGACGCCACCGACACCGGCACCCGTGTCGACGTCCGTCGTTTTGCGGCCAGGATGCTGCCGGAGTACATGGTTCCGGCAGCGGTGGTGGTGCTGGATCGGTTGCCGTTGACGGTGAACGGGAAACTGGATCGGCGAGCATTGCCGGCACCGGACTTCATCGGTGGGGTGTTCCGGGCGCCGCGGTCACCGGTGGAGCAGACTCTGACCTCGCTCTACGCGGAGGTTCTCGGGGTTTCCCGGGTGGGGATCGACGACAGTTTCTTCGACCTGGGTGGGCATTCGTTGTCGGCGACGCAGTTGGTGAGCCGGATTCGGTCGGTGTCCGGGGTGGAGGTCCCGATCCGGGTGATCTTCGAGTCTCCGACGGTCGCCGAACTCGCACCCCGTATGGGTGAGGAAATCGAACCCGGCTTGCTCGATCCGTTCGCCGTCGTCCTCCCGATCCGAAGCGAAGGGTCCGGACCGCCCCTGTGGTGCGTCCATCCGGGCGGCGGACTGAGCTGGTGCTACATGGGCCTTCGCGCCCACCTCCCCGACCAGCCCATATACGGGCTGCAAGCGCGGGGTTTCGACGGGGTGACGCCGCTACCGAAGTCGATCGAGAGTATGGCCGCCGACTATCTCGAGCAGATCCTCGCCGTTCAGCAAGACGGCCCGTTCCTTCTGCTGGGATGGTCGTTCGGTGGCCTCGTCGCCCATGCGATCGCCACCGCTCTGGAACGTCGAGGACTCGAGGTCGCACTCCTCGCGATGCTGGACAGCGTGCCCGGTGCAGGGGATCTCGTCCTCGGCGAGGCGGCGCCTTCGGACGACGACATTCGACAGTCGATCCGGGCATGGGCGCAGAGCCGCTACGGCGAGATCGTCGATTCGCCCGACACTGCGCCCATCTGGGATGCCGCACGTGCAATCTATCGGAACGACCTACGGTTGTCCGCCGACCACGTACCGCAGACATATCACGGTGACGTGGTGTTTCTCCGTCCGACATTGACGGATGACGACACGATGTCGAGCGAGTCCTCGTCCGACTTGTGGCGCGCATACGTCACCGGTGACATCGTCACCCACGACGTTCACAGCACGCACGCCGATATGGATCAGCCGCGTCCGCTCGCCGAGATCGCGCTGATCATCGATCAGGAACTGGCCACGCGGGGTCGACGCACACGACAGACGGACGTCTGACGAAGGGACGCACATGGATACTCACCGGTTCTTCGAGGTCGCGACCGAACTGTTCGAAGTGCTCGGTGTCTCGTCCATGGTTCTCGGGTTCGGGTTCGCCTTCTTCCTCGCGGTGCGCACATGGAGGAGGTCCGGTGACGGTGCAAGGGCGTTCAAGACCCTGCGGGAGTCGCTCGGCGGAGCGATCCTGCTCGGTCTGGAATTGCTCGTCGCCGCAGACATCGTCAAGACCGTCACCTCGACACCGTCGCTGACCGATGCCGCCGTGCTCGGTGTGATCGTGCTGATCCGCACCGTGCTGAGTCTATCGATCGAGATCGAGATCGAGGGTGTCGCGCCGTGGCGGAAGGCCCTGGTGACCGGACCGCAGGTCCTTGCCCACGCGGCGCGCACCTCCGCCGATCCGGATCGGACACCCGACCGGTGAGTGCCCGGACCCGGGTCACACCGTCCGGGAACGCCTCCGCAGCCGGGTATTGAGCACGCCGAGTGCCGCGATGACGAGGAACAACACGCACGTCGAGATCAGCTGGGTTCGGGCGTCGCTGTCGAACAGCATCAGCACGACGAAACCGCCGAGCATCGCGAGCGTGAGATAGCTGAGCCAGGGGAACAACCACATCCGCACCGTCAGCTTGCCCTCGCGTTCGAGGCGTGGGCGCAACTTCAGGTGCGAGACGACGATGAAGATCCAGATGACGAGCAGCGCCGAACCGACGGCGTTCAGGAGCAGTCCCAGCAGGTCGTCGGGCAGCCACCAGTTGAGCAGCACGCTGACGAAACCGAAGAACACCGACAGCAGCACCGCATTGAGCGGCACCCCGGAATTCGAGATCCGGGCCATGAATGCGGGTCCGTCGCCGCGCCGCGACAGCGAATACGCCATCCGCGACGTGCCGTAGATGTTGGCGTTGAAAGCCGACAGCAACGCCACCACGACCACGAGTTCCATGAACCCCGCCACGTACGGGATGTGCGCCTGGTTGAGAACGGCCACGAACGGCCCGCTCTTCAGGTCCGACGAGTCCCAGGGAAGAACGAGCACCATGATCGAGATCGAACCGAGGTAGAAGACGCTGATGCGCCAGACGACGCTGCGCACCGCCACGGCGATCGAACGCTCCGGGTCTTCGGATTCGGCGGCGGCGATGGTCACGATCTCGATGCCGCCGAACGCGAACGCCACCACCAGCAGTCCCGCAGCGACACCGGCGAAGCCCTCCGGCATGAACCCGCCGTGCCCGAAGAGGTTGGTGGTGCCCACCGGTTCGGTGTCCGGGAGCAGGCCGAACACCAGCAGCACACCGATCACCAGGAACCCGATGATGACGGTGACCTTGATGGCCGCGAACCAGAACTCGAACTCGCCGAAATTACTGACCTTCGCGAGGTTGACGGCCGCGAAGAAGATCACGAACACGAGCGCCACGACCCACTGCGGCACCCCGGGCAGCCAGCCGCTCACGATGCCCGCGGCGCCCGTGATCTCGGCGCCGAGCACCATGATCAGCATGAACCAGTAAAGCCACCCCATCACGAATCCGGCCCAGTCGCCGATGCCGATCCGCGCGTAGTGCGAGAAGGATCCGCTGGCAGGGATCGCCGCTCCCATCTCGCCGAGCATCCGCATCACGAAGACGACGATGATGCCGGCGAGAAGGTAGGAGACGAGGACGGCCGGACCGGCGGTCGCGATGCCGACACCGGTACCGAGGAACAGTCCGGCGCCGATCGCGGAACCGAGGCCCATCATCGTCAGGTGACGGACCTTCAGGCCCCGGCCGAGGGTGCCGGTCGAATCGGTCATGGTGCCGGGTGTTCGCGAACCGCTCACAGTGTCAGTCGTTGGCGTGCAGAGCGGCGTTCAATTCCACGCCGGTGCCCTTCCACGGCACGACCTCGACGGCCCCGGACACCGAGTTGCGACGGAAGAGCAGGTTGGACTGGCCGTTGAGTTCCTTGGCCTTCACGACGGTGCCGTCCGGGCCGGTGACCTTGGTGCCCGCGGTCACGTACAGGCCGGCCTCGAGGACACAGTCGTCGCCGAGCGAGATGCCGAGGCCGGCATTGGCGCCGAGCAGGCAGCGCTTGCCGACGGAGATGGTCTCCTTGCCGCCGCCGGACAGGGTGCCCATGATCGAGGCGCCGCCGCCCACATCGGATCCGTCGTCGACGACGACGCCCGCGGAGATACGTCCTTCGACCATCGAGCTGCCGAGCGTGCCGGCGTTGAAGTTGACGAAACCCTCGTGCATCACGGTGGTGCCGCTGGCCAGGTGCGCGCCGAGACGGACGCGGTCGGCGTCGGCAATGCGGACGCCCGACGGGACGACGTAATCGACCATGCGCGGGAACTTGTCGACACCGAACACGGTCACGACACCGCGGATACGGAGGCGGGACCGCACCTTCTCGAAGCCCTCGACCGCGCACGGTCCGAAGTTGGTCCACACCACGTTGGACAGCAACCCGAACAGTCCGTCGAGGTTGACGCCGTGCGGGGCCACCAGGCGATGCGAGAGGAGGTGAAGGCGCAGGTAGGCGTCGTGGGCGTCGGCCGGCGGCGCGGACAGGTCGGCGATGGTGGTGCGCACCACGATCTGGTCGACCTCTCGTGCCTCGTCGGGTCCGGCAAGAAGTGCCAGATCGGAGGGGATGTCGCCACCCTCGATCCGCACGGTGCCCGCGCTGTCGAAGGTTCCCAGCTCAGGCGCCGGGAACCAGGTGTCGAGGATCGTGCCGCCGACGGTCACGTTGGCGATGCCTACTGCTGATGCTCCCTGTGTGCTCACGGCAGTAGAGGTTACTGCCTCATTACTCGGGCATTCTCGAGCGGTCGTTATCTGGGCGTGATCGATTCGAAACCAAGCGGGTTCCGGGCTCATGGGGGACCATGCACGGGGCACGTGCGAGACACCGGGAGAGGGCGTGGCGATGCGTATTTCGGAGTGGGGTCGGGTGACCGGAGGCTCACGGTGGGGTCGAGTCACGGGCCGTGGCCTGCGGGCCGTGGCCGCGGGCGCGCTGCTCGCCGGGGTGGTGTCAGTGGCGGCGCCGCAGACCGCGTCCGCCGCACCGGTCTGCCCGGGTGCGGGCCAGCCACCGGTTCTCGTGGGGCGGGTGCCGGGTGCCGCGCTGGAGGGCGTCGCCGTGGACGGCGGCGGCCGCCTCTACACGACGGACCTTCTCAGCGGGCGCGTGTTCCGCCTCGACGCGCCGGGAGCGCCGGCGGTCCCCGTCGCGACGGTCCCCGGCGGCAGGGGCGCGGGCGCCCTCGCCTGGGCGTCGGACGGATCACTGCTGGTGGGGTACGGCGCCGACGCCCGCGTCCTCCTCGGCGACATCCTGCGTCCGGGCGCGATCGCGAAGCTGAACACCGCCACCGGCACACTCACCCCCTTCGTATCGGGCCTGAGCGCGGCGGACGGACTCGACGTCGACGCCGCCGGGACCGCATACGCCACCAACGACTTCGGAACGCAGATCGGGCGGGTGTTCCCCGACGGCCGCGTCGAACCGAACTGGGCGACGCTGCCCAGCGCGAACGGTGCGGTGCTCGGTGTGGACGACCGGTACCTCTACGTGTCGCGGACGTTCGTGAATCCGGGCGTGAGCCGGATCCCGATCGCGAACCCGGGTGCGCCCGAAAGCATCCTCGACCTGTCCGGCCTCGACACGTTCGCGGCTCCCGACGGCCTGACCCTGGATTCGCGGGGCCGCCCGGTGGTCCCGGCCAACGTGCGCGGCGAGATCTGGCGCGTCGACTCCCCGGGGCAGTACTGCGTGCTGGCGTCGGGATTGCCGATGTCGAGCATGGTCGTCTACGGGCAGGGGTCCGGCGGCTTCTCCACGGGACGGTTGTTCCGCATCGGTTTCGACGGCGCGATCTACGAGATCCCGGGTGGCTTCGACGGGTAGCAACGCCGCAGCGGGAAGACGGGTCGGCTTAGGGTGGACGGGTGAACACACTCGACCTCCACGCCGATCCCATCGACCTCACCGCCGCGCTGGTGGACATCCCCAGCGTCTCGCACGACGAGTCGGTGATCGCCGCCGCCGTCGAGTCGGCGCTGCGGGAGCAGACCACCGGTTTCGAGATCATCCGCAACGGCAACGCGGTGCTCGCCCGCACCGATCGGGGACTCCCGAGCCGGGTGATGCTCGCCGGTCACCTCGACACCGTGCCGATCGCGGACAACGTGCCCTCCCGGCGTGAGGGCGACCTGCTGCACGGGTGTGGAACTGTCGACATGAAGTCGGGCGACGCGGTGTTCCTGCATCTGGCCGCCACCGTGGAGAACCTCGCGCACGACCTGACGCTGGTGTTCTACGACTGCGAGGAGATCGCGGCCGTCCACAACGGGCTCGGGCGGATCGAACGTGAGATCCCCGAGTGGTTGCGTGCGGACGTCGCGATCCTGGGCGAGCCGACGGGTGGGCTCATCGAGGCGGGCTGCCAGGGCACGCTGCGGGTGACGCTGACCACCCGCGGCACCCGCGCGCACTCCGCGAGATCGTGGCTCGGCGACAACGCGATCCACCGGTTCGCACCGGTACTGCAGCGGCTGTCGGACTACACCGCGCGGTCGGTGGACATCGACGGCTGCGTGTACCGGGAGGGGCTGTCCGCCGTGCGGATCACCGGCGGTGTCGCGGGCAACGTGGTCCCGGACGCCGCGGAGATGGACGTGAACTTCCGCTTCGCGCCCGACCGCAGCGGCGAGCAGGCCATCGACCACGTGCGGGAGGTCTTCGACGGCCTCGAGCTGGGTCTCGAGGTCACGGACTTGTCGCCGGGTGCGCTCCCCGGGCTGACGGATCCGGCGGCCGCGGCCCTCATCGAGGCGGCAGGCGGCGAGTTCCGCGCCAAGTACGGGTGGACGGACGTGTCCCGGTTCTCCGCACTCGGCATCCCGGCCGTCAACTACGGTCCGGGCGATCCGAACCTCGCGCACAAGCGGGACGAGCACGTCCCCGTCCAGCAGATCACCGACGTGGCGACCGTGCTCCGCGCCTATCTGAGCACTCCGTGACTGCCCGGTGCCCCGAACGGGCCACCCGTTAGCCTGGGGCGCATGGCACCCGAGAAGAACAATTACGGGCGGAAGTCCTCGTCCGTGAAGCACCGGGGTCCGGTGCAGTTGAGGCGCGCCCGCAAGGACGACACCACCACCGACGAGCAGTTGCTCGACGAGCGGGGGCAGACCGACTGGGTGCACACCGACCCGTGGCGGGTCCTGCGGATCCAGAGCGAGTTCGTCGAAGGGTTCGGCGCCCTGGCCGAGGTGCCGCGTGCGGTCACCGTGTTCGGGTCGGCCCGCACCGAGCCCGGTCACCCCGAGTACGAGGCAGGCAGGGCGCTGGGTGCGCGCCTGGCCGAGTCCGGATACGCCGTCATCACCGGCGGCGGCCCCGGTGTCATGGAGGCCGCCAACCGCGGCGCCAGCGAATCGGGCGGATACTCCATCGGCCTCGGCATCGAGTTGCCGTTCGAGCAGGGCCTCAACGAATGGGTCGACCTGGGTATCAACTTCCGGTACTTCTTCGCCCGCAAGACGATGTTCGTGAAGTACTCGCAGGCGTTCATCTGCCTGCCCGGCGGCTTCGGCACGCTCGACGAACTGTTCGAGGCGCTGACCCTGGTGCAGACGCGCAAGGTCACCCGGTTCCCGATCATCCTGTTCGGCACCGAGTACTGGTCCGGGCTCGTGGACTGGATCCGCGGAACCCTCGAACGCAGCGGCAAGATCTCGGAGGGCGACGTCAACCTGCTGCACGTCACGGACAGTGTCGAGGAGGCGGTGCGGATCGTCGTCAAGTCGCAGCAGGGAGTCGACGAGGGCGAACTGCTCGGAACGGAGGAGCAATGGTGAACCGGGAAACTGTTCCACCGCAGCCGTTCTCGGTGTGCGTCTACTGTGCTTCGGGGCCGGTGGACGCCCACTTCCTGGAACTCGCGGCCCAGGTGGGCACCGAAATCGGAAAGCGTGGTTGGCAACTGGTGTCCGGCGGTGGCAACGTCTCGATGATGGGTGCGGTGGCCGAGGCTGCCCGCGCGGCCGGGGCGATCACCGTCGGGGTCATCCCGAAAGCCCTGGTGCACAGGGAAGTCGCCGACGTCGACGCAGACGAACTCGTCGTCACCGACACCATGCGCCAGCGCAAGCAGGTCATGGAGGACCGGGCCGACGCCTTCGTCACGCTGCCCGGCGGTATCGGCACGCTCGAGGAGCTGTTCGAAACCTGGACGGCGGGCTACCTCGGCATGCACGAGAAGCCGGTCGTCCTGCTCGATCCGCACGGCCACTACACGGGCCTGCTGGACTGGATCGACGGTCTGCGGGGCGGCGGCTTCGTGGCGCAGCGCGCCCTCGACAGGTTGCTCGTCCGGACCGACGTCGGGGAGGCGCTGGACGCCTGCCTCTCCTGAGGCGGCGTCCGATCGCCGTCGTGGCGCACGTTGTTACCGTGCAGTAAGGTGACCTGATTCATACTGCAGGCCTGAGGGGATGTCATGCGTTCTGAAGCACGTTCGACGATCGGTGTGGTCGATCTGGCCAGGCGGTTGCCTGCCCTGATCCCGGAGCTGCCGACCATGGCGAGGGGAGTCCTCGGCCTCATCCGGACCCCCGACGCGAAGGAGTCGATCGGCCTGGTCTTCCAGCGCGCCGCCGCGGCGCACCCGCGCCGCACGTTCCTGCGGTTCGAGGGCGACTCACTGAGCTACCGGAACGCCAACATCCGCGTGAACCGCTACGCCCACGTGCTCACCGACCTCGGCGTGTCGCGCGGGGACGTCGTCGGGATCCTGGGCAAGAACGCCCCCGAGACGCTGCTCATCGCACTCGCCGCCGTCAAGCTCGGCGCCACCGCCGGGATGCTGAACCACAATCAGCGCGGAGACGTACTCGCGCACAGCATCTCGCTGCTCGACAGCCGTGTCCTCGTGGTGTCCGAGGCGTGCGGCGAGGCGATGGACTCGCTCGACGAACCGCCCGCCGTGGCCTCGGTGGTGTACGTCGACGACCTCGACCGGCTCGCCGAGAAGGCCGGCGACGGCAACCCCGAGGTGTGCGAGCAGATCCAGGCCCGGGAGAAGGCCTTCTACATCTTCACCTCCGGCACCACCGGACTGCCGAAGGCCAGCCTGATGAGTCACTTCCGCTGGCTCAAGAGCATGTCCGGACTCGGCAACATGGGAGTCCGGCTGCGCGGCAGCGACGTCCTCTACTGCTGCCTGCCGCTCTACCACAACAACGCGCTGACGGTGTCGCTGTCCTCGGTGCTGGGGTCGGGGGCGACACTCGCGCTGGGCAAGCAGTTCTCGGCGTCCAAGTTCTGGGACGACGTCGCGCTGAACCGGGCCACCGCGTTCACCTACATCGGTGAACTGTGCCGGTACCTGCTGAACCAGCCCGAGAAGCCGGGCGACCGCGACAACGCCGTCCGGCTGATGGTCGGCAACGGGCTCCGTCCGGAGATCTGGTCCGAGTTCACCACCCGGTTCGGCATCTCCCGGGTGGCCGAGTTCTACGGCGCCAGCGAATGCAACATCGCGTTCGTCAACGCCCTCAACGTCGACCGGACCGCAGGCATCTGCCCGCTCCCGCACGCCGTGGTCGAGTACGACGAGGACAACGGTGCGCCGCGGCGGCACTCCGACGGCACACTACGGAGGGTGGCCACCGGCGAGGTCGGTCTGCTGCTGTCGAAGGTGACGGACCGGGCGCCGTTCGACGGCTACACCGACGAGGAATCCACGAACAAGAAACTCGTCCGCGACGCCTTCGACGACGGCGACTGCTGGTTCGACACCGGAGACCTGGTGCGCCGCCAGGGCTGGTCGCACGTCGCGTTCGTCGACCGGCTCGGCGACACGTTCCGCTGGAAGGGGGAGAACGTCGCGACCACCGAGGTCGAGGGCGCGCTTCTCGCGCATCCCGCGGTCGAGCATGCCGTCGTCTACGGCGTCGAGATCCCCGGGACCGACGGTCGCGCGGGAATGGCCGCGGTGACGCTGCACGAGAACGAGGACTTCGACGGCTCCGACGTGGCGGAGTTGCTGTTCCAGCGGCTGCCGTCGTACGCGGTGCCGCTGTTCGTCCGCGTCGTCGACTCGCTGGAGCAGACGTCGACGTTCAAGAGTCGCAAGGTGGAACTCCGCAAGGAGGGCTACGACGTCGAGGACACCGACACGCTGCACGTGCTCTCCGGCCGCAGCGGCGGCTACCAGCGCGCGTACGACGGGTACGTCGAGGAAGTGGCGAAGGGTGCGCTGCCGCGCCCGTGAGTACTTGTTAACCGCCCGCCGTTAACAAGTACTCACGGGTGGTTTCGTTTTGCTGCGTGCCAATATTGGTGACATGGCCGAGAGAGACGTACCGCCCGCGCCCGACCGTCCGTCGCCCACGCTGTGCGGGCGGCCCGTGGCGGTCGACCGTGCGCTGGTGATGGCCATCGTGAACCGGACACCCGATTCGTTCTACGACCGCGGCGCCACGTTCACCGACTCCGCGGCGATGTCGGCGGTCGAGCGGGCCGTGGACGAGGGCGCCGACCTCGTCGACATCGGCGGCGTGAAGGCCGGGCCCGGCGACGTCGTCGACTCGGCGGAGGAGATCCGGCGGGTGGTGCCGTTCGTCGCCGCGATCCGCGGACGCTATCCGGAGTTGCTCATCAGCATCGACACCTGGCGCAGCGACGTGGCCCGGCTGGCCGTCGCCGAGGGCGCCGACCTGATCAACGACACGTGGGCGGGCGCCGACCCGGCGCTCGTCGAGGTGGCCGCGGAGACGGGTGCCGGCATCGTCTGTTCGCACACTGGGGGAGCGGTCCCACGGACCCGGCCGTTCCGCGTCCGCTACGCCGACGTCGTCGCGGACGTCCTCGACGAAGTGGTGTCGGCCGCCGAGAACGCGGCCCGGCTGGGTGTGCCCGCCGACTCGATCCTCATCGATCCGACCCACGATTTCGGGAAAAACACCTATCACGGGCTCGAGTTGTTGCGGCGAGTGGAAGATCTTGTAAATACGGGATGGCCAGTGCTCATGGCGCTGAGCAACAAGGACTTCGTCGGGGAGACTCTAGGGGTAGATCTCGTCGAGCGGTTGGAGGGAACATTGGCAGCGACAGCTATGGCCGCCGCGGGAGGCGCCCGAGTCTTCCGTGTCCACGAAGTTGCCCCCACGCGCCGAGTGGTGGACATGGTGGCCGCGATTCAGGGCCGACGCGCCCCGTCCCGCACCGTGCGGGGGCTGGCATGAGTGCCGTGGGGGCCCGGGCGGCCCGCACGATGTTGGCGGAGGAGCGCGCCCCGCGTTCCTGGGCCGAGGCGAACAGCTGGGACCAGCCGTCGTGGAGCATCGCCGAACTCGAACGGGCCAAGGCGGGGCGCACCGTGTCGGTGGTCCTGCCCGCGCTCAACGAGGAGGAGACCGTCGCCGCGGTGGTGGACACGATCCACCCGCTGCTCGGCGGGCTGGTGGACGAGTTGATCGTGCTCGATTCCGGGTCGACGGATCTGACGGCGGAACGCGCACGCGCAGCGGGCGCCACGGTGATCAGCCGGGAGGAGGCGGTGCCCGCCTTCCCGCCCGTCGCGGGCAAGGGGGAGGTGCTGTGGCGTTCCGTCGCCGCGAGCACCGGCGACCTCATCGCCTTCGTCGACTCGGATCTCATCAACCCGGATCCGGCGTTCGTCCCGAAGCTGCTCGGACCGTTGCTGACGGCCGACGGCATCCATCTCGTGAAGGGTTACTACCGGCGCCCGCTCCGGGTCAGCGGGACGGAGGACGCCAATGGCGGCGGCCGGGTGACCGAACTCGTGGCGCGCCCGATGCTGGCGTCGCTCCGGCCGGAGCTGACGTGCGTGCTGCAGCCGCTGGGCGGCGAGTACGCGGGTACCCGGGAGTTGTTGTCGGCAGTTCCGTTCGCCCCCGGCTACGGCGTCGAGATCGGGCTGCTGCTCGACACGTACGACCGTCTCGGCCTCGGTGCGATCGGCCAGGTCAATCTGGGGGTGCGCAAGCATCGGAACCGTCCGCTGTCCGAACTCGGGGTGATGAGCAGGCAGATCATCGGCACCATGATGCGGCGCTGCGGGGTGCCCGACTCCGGGGCGGGTCTGACCCAGTTCCTGGTGGACGGCGACTCCTTCGTGCCGACGACGACGGACGTCGCGCTGGCCGATCGTCCGCCGATGAACACGGTGTGCCCCTGACCGGGCGCCCCTGACGCGGGAGGCTGTCGGACGTCCGTGACAGGATCGGAGCATGGTGACAGCCCTGCTCTATCTGCTCGTCATGGCGTTCGTCGGCGCGATGCTGTTCCTCGCCGCCAGTGCGGTGTTCGGCCGCTCCGAGGAACTCGCGCCCCTGCCGCCCGGTACCACACTCACGGCCCTGCCCGCCGACGGTGTGACGGGCGCCGACGTGGAGGCGTTGCGATTCCAGCAGACGCTGCGGGGGTACAAGGCGAGCGAGGTCGACTGGGCGCTGGCCCGCCTGGGTCGCGAAATCGATTCGCTGCGTGAACGGTTGGCAACGGTCGAAGCCGAGTCCGACGATCCGGGTGACGCCCGGTGAGCGCCGAGGACAGGGTGCGGTGCGCGTGGGCTGTCGACTCGGACGGGTCCAGCCTGTACCGCGACTATCACGACCTCGAATGGGGTCGTCCACTGCACGGCCGCGACGAATTGTACGAACGGCTGTGCCTCGAAGCGTTCCAGTCCGGACTGTCGTGGATCACGATTCTCCGCAAGCGCGAGGCCTTCCGGGCCGCGTTCGCCGGCTTCGATCCGGAGGCGGTCGCACGGTACACGGAACGGGACGTGGAGCGACTGCTCGGGGACGCGTCGATCGTCCGGAACCGGGCCAAGATCGAGGCGTCGGTGAGCAACGCGCGGGCCCTGCTGGAGTTGTCGGACACCGACCTGGACGCGCTGCTGTGGTCGTTCGCCCCGCCGCCGCGCCCGAGCCGGCCTGCCACCGTGAACGACGTCCCTGCCGTCACGCCCGAGTCCACCGCGATGGCGAAGGAATTGAAGCGCCGGGGGTTCAAGTTTGTGGGTCCTACCACCGCTTATGCACTCATGCAGGCCACCGGGATGGTCGACGACCACGTCGTCGGCTGCTGGGTCCCGATCACTGCCTGAATTGCCGGTGAACCTGCGTATTCGTGACTCAGGTTCCCGGTACTCGTGTCCATAGGGAAGAATGGATGTCACAAGCCTCGCCGAGTGTTGGCGGGGTGCCAAAATTTGTCGAGGCGCAAGCAGGCAGCGCAGATCTGGAGGGAGCAGAGGATGGCGGCCATGAAGCCCCGGACCGGGGACGGTCCCCTCGAAGCAACCAAAGAGGGACGAGGAATCGTCATGCGGGTTCCGCTCGAGGGTGGTGGACGTCTGGTTGTCGAGCTCACCCCGGAGGAAGCTGCCGCACTCGGTGAAGAGCTCAAGGGCGTCACCAGTTAGTCGAGTGCGGAGAGAACCTCACAGGGCAGGCCCCGTCGCCGTTCTCGGTGCGGGGCCTGTTCCGTGTCCGGAACAGGGAGGCGAACGTTCGTGCTGGCCGATGTGACCGACCTGCTGGCCTGCCCGCAGTGCCGGTCGCCGGTGGAACTCGACGAAGGCGCGATCCTGTGTGATGCAGGGCACACCTTCGATGTGGCGCGTCAGGGCTACGTCACCCTGATGACGGGGGCCGGCGGCAAGTTCGACGGCGACAGCCCCGAAATGATCGCCGCACGTGCGGACTTCCTCGGCGGAGGCAGCTTCGACCCGCTGATGGATGCCGTCGCCGACGCGGTGGTGGCGGGCGCCGGGGCCGGCGACGATCCCCGGATCCTCGAGATCGGCGCGGGCACAGGCCACTACCTGGCGCGCGTCCTCGACGCCACCCCGACCGGCCGGGGAATCGGGCTGGACGTGTCCAAGTACGCGGCCCGTCGCATCGCCAGGGCCCACCCGCGTGCGGGGGCGGTGGTTGCCGACGTGTGGCAACACCTTCCGGTGCGCGACCATGTCCTCAGCCACGTCCTGTGCGTGTTCGCGCCCCGCAACGCCGACGAGGCGCACCGGGTGCTGGCCGAGCACGGCTCCCTTGTGGTCCTCACGCCCACGGAGCGGCACCTGGGGGAACTCGTGGACCTGCTCGGCATGGTCCGGGTGGACGACCGCAAGGTCGAGCGGCTCGGGGCCGCGATGTCCGGGCGGTTCGAGCGCACCGGCCACGTGGCGGTGGAGTACCAGATGTCGTTGTCGCACCTCGACGTGACCCGCCTGGTGGGGATGGGGCCGTCGGCGCGGCACCTGACATCCGAGCGGCGCGCATCCTCGATCGCGGCGCTGCCGCAGGAATATCCGGTGACGGCGTCGGTGACGGTGTCCACCTACACCCGGCTCTGAGCGTCAGCGGCGCGACAGCGCGTCCTGGTAGACGTCGAGGGTCTGCTGCGCGATGGCCGCCCAGGAGAACTCGGCTATCGCCCGCGCCCGCCCGGCCTTGCCCATGGCCTCGGCGGTGCCGACGTCGGAGGTGATCGCGTTGACCGACTCGGCCAGCGCCTGCTCGAACGCCTCCGGCTCGTACGAGTTGTAGTGCACCAGACGGCCGGTGACCCCGTCCTCGACCACCTCCGGAATGCCGCCGACGTCGGACGCCACGACCGCGGTCTCGCAGGCCATGGCCTCGAGGTTGACGATCCCCAGCGGCTCGTACACGGACGGGCACACGAAGACGGTTGCGGCCGACAGGATTTCCCGCACCTGTTCGGTGGGGAGCATTTCACGCACCCAGAACACGTTGCCACGGTGCGCCGCGAGGGCGGCGACGGCCTGCTCGGTCTCGGCGGCGATCTCCGGGGTGTCGGGGGCTCCCGCACACAGCACCAGCTGGATCTCGGGCGCGAAGTGGTGTGCTGCGGCGATCAGATGGCCGACGCCCTTCTGCCGCGTGATGCGGCCGACGAACGCCACCATCGGCTGGTCCGGGTCGACGCCGATCTTCGCGAGGGCGGAGTCTCTCGGACCTGCGGGTCCTGCGTGCCAGACCGACGTGTCGATCCCGTTGCGCACCACGTGGACCCGGTGCGGGTCGACGAACGGGTACGCGTCGAGGACGTCGAGTCGCATCCCGGCGCTCACGGCGATCACCGCATCGGCGTGCTCGACGGCGTTGCGCTCGGACCACGAGGAGATGCGGTAGCCGCCGCCCAGTTGCTCCGCCTTCCACGGCCTCCGCGGCTCGAGAGAGTGAGCGGTGAGGATGTGGGGCACGTCGTACAACGCGGACGCCAGATGGCCCGCCAGGCCGGTGTACCAGGTGTGCGAGTGCACGACGTCGGCGCCCGTTGCGGCGTCCGCCATACGCAATTCGGTGGACAGCGTCGCGAGCGCCGGATTGGCCCCGGCCAGCGCGGGATCGGGGGTGTGCACGACCGCCCCGACGCGCGGAGCACCCATACAATGCACGTCCACCTCACACAGCTGCTTCAACTGAGCAACCAGTTCGGTGACGTGTACACCCGCACCGCCATAGATCTCCGGTGGGTATTCCTTGGTCATCATCGCCACCCGCACCGGCCTAACGTAACCGTCCGGGCGGCTTCGGGCCACCGCTCTCGGACACATTCGGGTATCGGAGAAATTGTGAGTCGGCGCTTCGCTGGCGGGGGGAGTGGCCGCCCGATAGGTTGACAGGGTGAGGAGCCAGCCACATGTGCTTGGAATCGTGCTCGCCGGCGGCGAGGGCAAACGTCTCTATCCGCTCACCGCGGATCGGGCGAAGCCTGCTGTGCCTTTCGGAGGCGCCTACCGGTTGATCGATTTCGTGCTCAGCAATTTGGTCAATGCGGGATACCTCCGCCTGTGTGTTCTGACGCAGTACAAGTCGCACTCGTTGGACCGCCACATCTCTCAGACGTGGCGACTGTCCGGGTTCGCGGGGGAGTACATCACTCCCGTTCCCGCGCAGCAACGTCTGGGTCCGCGCTGGTACACCGGCAGCGCGGACGCGATCCTGCAGTCGCTGAACCTCGTCTACGACGAGGATCCCGAGTACATCGTCGTGTTCGGCGCCGACCACGTGTACCGGATGGACCCGGAGCAGATGGTGCAGCACCACATCGAGTCGGGCGCCGGAGTGACGGTGGCCGGGATCCGGGTGCCGCGCAGCGAGGCGTTCGCGTTCGGCTGTATCGACAGCGACGAGTCGGGCCGCATCGTGCAGTTCCTCGAGAAGCCGGCGCATCCGCCGGGAACCCCGGACGACCCCAACATGACGTTCGCGTCGATGGGTAACTACGTGTTCACCACCAAGGTGCTCGTCGACGCCATCCGGGCCGACTCCGAGAACTCCGACTCCGACCACGACATGGGCGGCGACATCATCCCCGCGCTCGTCGAGGCCGGCGAGGCGTCCGTGTACGACTTCAAGGACAACATCGTCCCCGGCGCCACCGACCGCGACCGGGGCTACTGGCGGGACGTGGGAACGCTCGACGCGTTCTACGACGCCCACATGGATCTCGTGTCGGTCCACCCCATCTTCAACCTCTACAACCGGCGCTGGCCGATCCGCGGCGAGACGGAGAACCTGGCGCCCGCCAAGTTCGTGCAGGGCGGCCTCGCGCAGGAGTCCGTGGTCGGGGCGGGGTGCATCCTGTCGGCGGCGACGGTGCGCAACTCCGTGCTCAGCTCCAATGTGATGGTCGACAGCGGCGCGACCGTGGAGGGCAGCGTCCTGATGCCGGGTGTGCGCATCGGCAAGGGCGCCGTCGTGCGCCGCGCGATCCTCGACAAGAACGTGGTCGTCGGCGACGGGGAGATCATCGGCGTCGACCTCGAGCGCGACAAGCAGCGCTTCGCCGTCAGCAACGGCGGAGTCGTGGCCATCGGCAAGGGCGTCTGGATCTAGCGGACGCGGCCCGTCAGAGCTTGGACGCGCAGAGCAGGCCGTCGCCGATCGGCAGCAACACCCGGATCAGCTTGTCGTCCTCGGCGAGCGCCTTGGCGGCCTCGCGGACGGCGACGGTCGCGGCGTCCCGCTGGCTCGGGTCGACGACCCGGCCGCCGTGCAGCGCGTTGTGCAGCACGATCGCGCCGCCCGGGCGCAGCAGCCGAACTCCTTCGCGGACGTAGTGCGGGTGGTCGACCGGTGCACTGTCGACGAACACCAGGTCGTACGCCCCGTCGGCGAGTCGCGGCAGGACGTCGAGCGCCCGGCCGTTGATCAGCCTCGTCCGGGCGGGTGCGATGTCGTTGGTCCGGAACGACAGCTTGGCGGCCCGCTGGTGCTCGGGTTCACTGTCGATGGTGGTGAGGACGCCGTCCTCGCGCATGCCCCGGAGCAGCCACAGGCTGCTCACACCCGCGCCGGTGCCGACCTCGACGACCGTCTTGGCGTCCAGCATGCGGGCAAACAGGGCGAGCGCAGCACCGACCGCGGGAGGTACCGGTTCGGCACCGAGGTCGTCCGCCCGCTCCCTGGCCGCACCGAGGGCCTCGTCTTCACGGACAGCCCCTTCTGCGTGGGTGAGTATCCGTTCGGCGTTTGTCTGCACGCACATGAGGCTAACGGGGTCTCGTCATCGCCGCTGCGAGGCGCGCTCGACAACAATGCCGTGACCCGGCCCGGCGCGATTCTCAGGAATACCTCAGCTTGCTCACACCGCACACATATCGGGGTGGGAAAGAGTAAGCCCAACGCCAGATCCGAAGACCGCCCGGCGGGGAGATCACGACGACGGAGGAAAAGTCCGAGAGCCCGGGAACAAATCCCGGCTCCCGGGAGTTGACGCCTATACCACGTCCAGTGATCTGCGGTCCTGAGTAGGAGGATCCACTTAACTCGATGAGCAACCACACGATGGCTCCAGACGAGAGAAACACCGACGAGCAGCTGTCGGACGCCGAGCTGACGGGCACCGCTGTGTTCGATGCCACAGGCGAGAAGTCCGCCATGCCGTCGTGGGACGAACTCGTCCGCGAGCACGGCGACCGAGTCTACCGGCTGGCCTACCGGCTGTCGGGCGACGCGCAGGACGCCGAGGATCTCACCCAGGACACGTTCATCCGGGTGTTCCGATCCTTGTCCGACTACCAGCCCGGCACGTTCGAGGGCTGGTTGCACCGCATCACCACCAACCTCTTCCTCGACATGGTCCGCCGCCGGAACCGCATCCGCATGGAAGCGCTCCCCGAGGACTACGATCGGGTCCCGGCCGACGGGCCGAACCCCGAGGAGATCTACCACGACGCCCGCCTGGACGCCGATCTGCAGGCAGCGCTCGATTCGCTGGCCCCGGAGTTCCGCGCCGCGGTCGTGCTGTGTGACATCGAAGGACTGTCCTACGAGGAGATCGGTGCCACACTGGGTGTGAAGCTCGGAACCGTGCGTAGCCGCATCCACCGCGGCAGGCAGGCTCTGCGCGAGCATCTAGCTGTGAACGGAAAGGTTGACTCCGATCAGATCGGCGTCGGGTAGTTACCAGGAGGGACGAATGACGCAGGGGCGTGTACCTCGCCAGTTTGGCTCCACCGAACACTTGGCGAGTGAGGCGATCGCCGCCTTCGTCGACGGTGAACTCCGCATGTCCGCTTATCTGCGCGCCGCCCACCACCTGTCGATCTGCGCCGAGTGTGCGTTCGAGGTCGACTCCCAGCAGCAGGCGCGGCGTGCTCTGCGTCGCAGCGGTGACGTCGCGATGCCCTCGGGTCTGCTGGGTCTGCTGAGTCAGATCCCCAGCTGCAACCAGGGCGAGCCCGCCGACAAGTCCCCGTTCGACTCCCACACCCCGGATTCGCCGGTCACGAGCGAGTACTCGATCACCAGCCGGATCTGGTCCCGGCGTTGGCGCCGTTGAGCGCAGCCGGACCGACGACGGCGGTGTCCCCGCCCGGCGGGGCATCGGTGATACTGGGGCGCGTGACTGACGCACACGAGGGGGACACGACAGCGTGACGGCGGATTACAAGACTCCGGGTTCCGATGCGGCGGCGCCCGACGGTCCCGTGGCGGACGAGTCGGGCACGCTGCGTCCAGCGGACGCCCCACGGCTCGATCCGAGACCCGTCTACCGGCCGCAGATCGATGCGGCGTCCAGTCGCGCATTCGGCCGACCGGGTGGCGTCACCGGTTCCTTCGCTCCGTCGGATGCCCGGCGTGAGAGCGAACCCTCGATGAAGGTCGGTGCACCCGACCCCGTGCTGGCGGAGGCGTTCGGCCGCCCGGACGGCGAGGTCGACACCATTCAGCGCGATCCCCACCGCAAGATCGCCGCCCCGGCAGTCGAGGCCCCGCCCGCGGACCCGTGGCGCGACCCCGCAGCGGGTGTCGAACTCGGCTCCCCGGCGTTGCACGCCACGGAACACTCGCGACCGCCCGCCCCCGCTCTCAGCGCCCGAGAGGTCCTGTTCGGCGGCAAGGTGGCGCCGAAAGCGCTCGCCGCGCTGGGCGGAATCGCGCTCGCGATCGGTCTGGTCGGTGGCCTGCTCGCCGCAGTGATCACCGCCGATCGCAGCTCGCTGACCAGCGACAGCGTCACCCTCGTCCAGGGCGGCGACGAGGACCTCGGCCAGTCGCCCGTCGCGCAGGTCGCGGACGCCGTCCTGCCCTCCGTCGTGTCCATCCAGGTGGCGGTCGGCGACCAGGGCAGTACCGGTTCGGGTGTCGTCATCGACGGCGCCGGTTACATCGTCACCAACAATCACGTCATCTCCGCCGCCGCCACCGCCCCCGACGGCGGCAAGATCCAGGTGATCTTCTCCGACGGAACCAAGGCCGACGCCCAGATCGTCGGTCGCGACATCAAGACCGACCTGGCCGTGCTCAAGGTCTCCGCCGACAATCTGACGGTCGCAGAACTCGGCAGGTCCGGGGACGTGCAGGTCGGTGAGGACGTCGTCGCCGTCGGTTCGCCCCTCGGACTCAGCAAGACCGTCACCCGAGGCATCGTCAGTGCCCTGCACCGCCCGATGCGACTGTCCGGCGAGGGCTCCGACACGAATGCCGTCATCGACGCCGTCCAGACGGACGCCGCCATCAACCACGGCAACTCGGGCGGCGCGCTCGTCGACGACACCGGCCGGGTGATCGGCATCAACACCGCCATGCTCAGCGAATCCGGTGGCTCGGTGGGTCTCGGCTTCGCGATTCCCATCGACGACGTCACCACGGTCGCTCAGACCCTCATCCGGGACGGGCAGATGCATCACCCGGACATCGGCGTCAACGCCCGCACCGTCGTCAACGACAACACCAGCGGAGCCCAGGTGGCCAACGTCCGCTCGGACAGCCCGGCCGCGCGGGCGGGCATCGTCGAGAACGACGTCATCGTCAAGGTCGGCGACCGCACGGTCACGAGCGCCGACGAGTTGGTCGTCGCCGTCAACCTGCAGAAAATCGGCGAGCCCGTCCGGGTTCAGCTGATTCGCGAGGGCCGGCTCGTCGATGTCGACGTGACCCCGGCCTCCGACTGACTCGAGAGGTTGCTGTGAAATCGCTCCGCCACCTGGGCATGCACCCGCACCGCACAGTAGGCTGACCACGTGTTCGGCAACATTGGTTGGGGCGAGTTCATGGTCCTCCTCGTCGCGGCTCTGGTTATCTTGGGACCCGAGCGGCTTCCGGGTGCGATCAGCTGGGTTACGAAGTCACTGAGGCAGGTCCGTGAGTATGCGAGCGGCGCCAGCCAGCAACTCAAGGACGAACTCGGCCCGGAGTTCGAGGATCTCCGCAAGCCGCTGGCGGATCTCAATCAGCTCCGCGGAATGACGCCGCGTGCCGTCATCACCAAACACCTTCTCGACGGTGACGATTCGATTCTCACCGGCAACTTCGACAAGCCGAGTTCGGTGTCGTTCGACAAGTCGAACCCGGGAACGAAGGCCGTCAGCGCCGATCCGTCGACGCCCACTGCTCCGCAGAACAAGCCGCTCACGGCGGGCGAGCGCCCCCCGATCGACCTCGACGCCACGTAGGCCCCTCGGGCTCGTGCGCCTTTGTGGTTGCTGGAGCAACCAGAAAGGCGCACGGGCGCGGAGCGCCTAGAGGTGCCGGGTGGTGTCGATCCCCAGCGACATTCCGGCGAGCCCGCGCTTGCGGACGGCCAGCTTCTCCGCGATGTCGCGGAGTGCCGTCGCGGCCGGGGAATCCGGCTGGCCGAGGACGATGGGGACGCCGCCGTCGCCGCCCTCCCGGACGGCCTGCTCGAGCGGGATCTGCCCGAGCAGCGGCACCTTCGCGCCCACCGCCTTCGTGAGGCGGTCGGCGACGGCCTGACCGCCACCGGAACCGAAGATGTCCATCCGGCTGCCGTCGGGCATGTCCATCCAGGACATGTTCTCGACGACGCCGACGATGCGCTGACGGGTCTGCAGGGCGATGGCACCGGCGCGCTCGGCCACTTCGGCGGCGGCCTGCTGCGGGGTGGTGACGACGAGGATCTCCGCGCCGGGGATCAGCTGCGCGACGGAGATGGCGACGTCGCCGGTTCCCGGCGGCAGATCGAGCAGCAGGACGTCGAGATCGCCCCAGAAGACGTCGGCGAGGAATTGCTGCAGCGCGCGGTGCAGCATCGGTCCGCGCCACACGACCGGGGTGTTGCCCTGGGTGAACTGGGCGATGGAGATCATCTTCACGTCGTGCGCGACGGGCGGCATGATCATGCGTTCGACCTGTGTGGGCTTGGCGTCGGTGCCGAGCATGCGGGGCACGGAATGGCCGTAGATGTCGGCGTCGAGCACGCCCACCGACAGTCCGCGGGCGGCCAGCGCGGCGGCCAGGTTGACCGTGACGCTGGACTTGCCGACGCCACCCTTGCCGGACGCGACCGCGTAGACGCGGGTGAGCGAACCGGGCTGGGCGAACGGGATGACGGGCTCGGCCGAGTCTCCGCGCAGCGACTTGCGGAGTTCGGTGCGCTGCTCGTCGCTCATCACGTCGAGTTCGACGCGGATCGCACCGACGCCGGGGACGTCCGCCACGGCCTTGGTGACACGGTCGCTGATCTCGGTCCGCATCGGGCAGCCCGCGGTGGTCAGGTAGATCGCGATGTCGACGCTGTCGTCGGCCGCGATGTCGATGCTCTTGACCATCCCGAGTTCGGTGATCGGTTTCCGGATCTCGGGATCCTGGACGCGCGCCAGGGCGCTACGTACAGCGGACTCGCTCAGGACTGGCATGACTCAATGGTAAGGATGTGCGCTCAGTGGATGCGCGGCAGGTCCGCAGCCGCCGGGATGATCCCGCTGGAGTAGCCGGCGGACCATGCGAGCACGTTGGCCACGTAGGCGGCGGAGTTGTTGTACCGGTGCACGGCCTTCGCCGCCTGAATCGGATCCTTGACGTTCAATCCGCCGTCGCACAAGTACTTTCCGGTGGTCAGCGCGGAGTCGAAGACGTTCTGCGGGTCGGCAACGCCGTCGCCGTTGCCGTCGCCCGCGTAGCGGTTCCAGGTCTCGGGCAGGAACTGGGTGGGGCCGACGGCGCGGTCGTAGTTGGTGTCGCCGTCCAGCTTGCCGCCGTCGGTGTCGCGGATGACGGCGTTGCCGCCGAGGCTGCCGTCGAGGACCGGGCCGAGGACGGGGTTGAGCATGTTGCCCTTGTCGTCGGTCTTGCCGTCGTAGGCGTGTGTGGACTCGACGCGGCCGATCCCGGCGATGAGCGTCCAGTACATGCCGCAACCCGGCTGCTCGACCGCGAGAATGCGTTCGGCGTTCTGGTAGGCCGCGACGTTGACGGCGGGGATGCCGAGTGCGCCCTGCGCGATGCTCGTCGGGAGCGGCGGCGTGGCCTGGACGGGTGCGAGTGCCGGCGGCGCGGGCGCTGCCTCGACCGCGGGTGCGGACTCGGCGGCGGTCTCCGCGACGGGGGTGACGGCTTCTGCGGCCTCGGGTGCGGTGTCGGTCGCCTCCTGGGCGACGTCGGCGACCTCCGACGAGGAACTCGTGGACAGGAACGGGACCTTGGGTGCGGCGCCGGCCGTGTTGGCTGCGGTGATCAGTCCGATGGGGACGAGTCCGGTAAGCGCGATGACCGAATTGCGGCGGATATGGGAATCCGTCTTCTTGTTGTGCCGACCCACTCGATTGCCTCCTGCGACCCCCGTCTTGGGGTGTTCCGTTCAACTGACCGGATCGAGGCTACCTGATTCGATATCTTTCCGTTATTCAACCGTGATCAAACGGACTTGTATCGGAGGGTTCCGTTACTCGGAGCGCACGTGAGCGAGGGTAACGAACACGGCAAGGTCACGCCAGGACGCAGCGTGGGCTGTTGAAGAGGTGAGCGGGTCGACAGCACACGAACCCGGCGACCCGCACGCGTCACCGCGCGCCCTGCGAGAGGGCAGGTCGCGCGGCGGACGCGGCGGTGATTACCGGGGAGCGGTGACAGCCGGAGCGGTGGCCGGGGGCGCGACCGGAGCGGGGGCTCCCGGGCCGGGCACGGCGGCCGCGGGAGCCGACGGATCGGCGGGCGGGCAGAAGAGCAGGCAGGGCAGTTGTGGCAGCGGCGGGAGCCCGGGAATCGGCGGGGCCGGAGCGGGCGTCGTGGGGGCAGCGGCACCGCCCGTCGACGGCTGCGGGGTGGTCGCGAGATCACGGGGGAGGTCCGATGCGGCAGCGGCAGCGTCGGCGACCCGTCCGGGCGACGGCGAGGCCGACTCCGCCAGCTGGCCCGGTGTCGGAGTTCCCCCGTTCCTGTACGCGTTCGACCAGGTGATGACGTTGGCGGCGTATGCGGCCGAGTTGTTGTAGCGCAGGACCGCGCGGGTCTCCTGGAGCGGATCGCGGAGGTCGAGGCCGCCCGAGCAGAGGTACCGGGCCGCCGCCAGCGTCGCGTCGAACACGTTGTTGGGATCGGCCACGCCGTCGGCGTTGCCGTCCGACGCGTACTTGGCCCACGTGGACGGAATGAACTGCATCGGTCCGACGGCGCGATCGTGCGCGGGGTCGCCGTCCGTGGCGCCGCGGTCGGTGTCACGGATGATCTCGTTGCCCGCCAGCCTGCCGTCGAGAACGGGACCCAGGATCGGGGTGATCGTGGTGCCCACCGAGTCGGTCCGGCCGCCGCCGGCGTGCCCCGATTCGATGCGGCCGATGCCGGCCAGCAGATGCCACGGCAGACCGCACTTGGGGGACTCCGCCATCATCTCGAGTTCCGCGGACCGGTACGCGTTGAGCACGATCTCCGGGATGCCGAGAGCGCTCAAGATCACCGGTGCGGCGATGAGACCGGTGCCGGACGGCGACGTGGAAGATATGGGAGATGTGGGATTTGTCACGGCGGGTGCCGGGGCGGGCGGTGGGGGCGCGGCCCGCTGCGATCGTGCGACCCGCGCTGTGGGAGCCACGATTCCCGCGGGCGGGAGGTACGCGGCGGGGGGAGTGCTTCCCGGCGTGACCGACGACGCTGCGAGGGCGGTCGCCGCACCGGTGGACGAGTAGGCGGTGGCGCTCACGGATGCGCCGCTGATCGCGGAACCGCCGGTCGAGGACCCGAGGGTGGCAACTGCGCCCACGGTCAGGGCAGTCACCGTCAACAGTCCACGTATCCGCACTCGATCACCCCCTGCGGTGCTCTTCGTCTGTGCACACCGCATACATCCGAGAAGATGTGACTGACGTTACATATCCGTGATTGGCCGTGCCGGAGTTTGGGGGGATTCGCCGGCGTCACTTCCGCCGGGTGCGCGTGTCTTCCTCGTCGGCCAGCAGCGTCCTGATCTCGTCGAGTTCGCGCCGCAGGTAGTCGCGGGTGGGCACCTCGCCGATCGCGATGCGCAGCGCGGCCAGTTCCCGGGCGAGGAATTCGGTGTCCGCTTTCGTCTGCTCGGCGCGGGAGCGGTCCTCCTCGAGGGAGACGCGGTCGCGGTTCTCCTGGCGGTTCTGTGCCAGCAGGATCAGCGGCGCCGCGTAGGCGGCCTGGGTGGAGAACGCCAGGTTGAGGAGGATGAACGGGTAGGGATCCCACTGCAGGCGGACGGCGAAGACGTTGACGACGATCCAGACGATCACGATCACCGTCTGGATCATCAGGTAGCGGCCCGTGCCGAGGAACCGGGCGAAGTTCTCGCTGGCCCGGCCGACGGCCTCCACGTCGTACGTGACCCGGAAGCGGCGGGTGCCGCGCGGGGTGTCGAGTCGCTGCCGGTCCGACAGGTTCCTGGCGGCCGCGCTGGGGGACTTCTCGCTCATACGTCGATCTCCTCTTCACGCCAGTCCTCCGGGAGGAGATGGTCCAGGACGTCGTCGACGGTGACCGCGCCGATCAGGTGTTCCTCGTCGTCGACGACGGGCCCGCACACCAGGTTGTAGGTCGCGAAGTAACGCGTCACCGCCGTCAGGGAGTCCTCCGGCGCCAGCCGCGGCATGTCGGTGTCGAGTAGTCCGCCGACCAGGCTCGCGGGCGGCTCGCGCAGCAGTTTCTGCAGGTGGACGCATCCCAGGTAGCGGCCGGTCGGTGTCGCGGTCGGCGGACGGACGACGAACACCATGCTCGCGAGGGCGGGAGTGACGTCCGAGATGCGGGCGCGGGCCAGGGCCTCGGCGACCGTCGTCGATGCGGTGAGGACCACCGGTTCGGGAGTCATCAGTCCGCCCGCGGTGTCGGGCGAGTGCTCGAGCAGGCGGCGGACCGGCTCGGAGTCCTGCGGATCCATCAGTTGCAGCAGCGATTCGGCCTCGGTTTCGGGAAGCTCACCGAGGAGGTCGGCGGCGTCGTCGGGGTCCATGGCCTCGAGGACGTCGGCGGCCCGCTCCACCTCGAGGTGCATGAGCAGATCCGTCTGGTCGTCGGCGGGCAGTTCCTGGACGACGTCGGCGAGGCGCTCGTCGTCGAGTGCGAGGGCGAGTTCGTGGCGGCGTTTCTCCGGCAGGAGGCGCATCGCGTTCGCGACATCGGCGGCGCGCATCCCCTCGAACTGCGTGAGCAGGGCCGAGACGCCCTGGCCGGGCATCGCCAGGTCGGTCTGCGTGAGGCCCTGGACGTGCTGCCACCCGACGACGTGCATGGCGGCTCGACGGCCGAGCCTGCCGCGGTGCCCGCGCACCGCCACCTTCGACACCACCCAGTCCCGGGTGCGGGTCTGCTCGATGCCCAGGTCGACGACGATGATGTCGGCGTCCCACAGTTCCGCGAGTTCCGGGTCGTCCACGCGCACGTGGGAATCCGCAACCTGAGCGAGGGCCAGGACCTCGCCGGGCCGTTGCTGGAATCGGCGGAGACTGACGTTGCCCGTCGTGAGGGTCACCGAGCTGGGTTCGATCGCGGTGACGCGGAGCATCGGGACGAAGATGCGTTTGCGCGTGAACAATTCGATGACCAGCCCGAGCACGCGCGGCTGCTGCCTGCCGACGCGGGCGGTGATCACCACGTCCCGGACGCGGCCGATCGATTCCCCGTCGGGGCCGAGTACCACCAGGCCGGCCAGCCTGGCTGCAAAAACCTTGTTCGCAGCTGCCATGATTGCCAGGCTAGATCGTTGTACAGAGATACAGGGAATCGAACACCTGCGAAAGTGGAGGATCGTCCGTCATGAGTTCCGTCTACAGGCCACGGCGATCTGTTCTCGCCGTTCCGGGCAGCAGCCGCAAGATGATCGACAAGGCGAAGGGGCTGCCCGCCGACGAGATCTTCCTCGATCTCGAGGACGCGGTGGCACCGCTCGCCAAGCAGGAAGCCCGCGGCACCATCGGGGACGCGCTCGCCGAGGACGGGTGGGGTGAGCAGATCAAGGTGGTCCGGGTCAACGACTGGACCACCGAGTGGACGTACGCCGACGTCGTCGAGGTCGTGGGGCGGGCGGGTGCCCACCTCGACGCGATCCTGCTGCCGAAAGTGCCGGACGCCAGCCATGTTCAGGCTCTGGACCTGCTGCTGACCCAGGTGGAGAAGGCCAACGGGCTCGAGGTCGGCCGGATCGGCATCGAGCCGCAGATCGAGAACGCGATCGGGCTCACCAACATCAACGCGATCGCGACGGCGAGCCCGCGCGTGCAGACCCTGGTGTTCGGTCCCGCCGACTTCATGGCGAGCATCAACATGCGCACGCTGGTCGTCGGGGAGCAGCCGGACGGCTACGACCGCGGCGATGCCTACCACCACATTCTGATGACCATCCTGATGGCGGCCCGCGCGCACGGGGTCCAGGCCATCGACGGCCCCTACCTCCAGATCCGCGACGTGGAGGCGTTCCGGCGGTCGGCGCAGCGCACGGCCGCGCTCGGCTTCGACGGCAAGTGGGTGCTGCATCCCACCCAGATCGAGGCGGCGAACGACGTGTTCAGCCCCCGCCAGGACGATTACGACCGGGCCGAACTGATCCTGGACGCCTACGAGTTCCACACGTCCGCGGCGGGCGGCGGTCGCGGTGCCGTGATGCTCGGCGACGAGATGATCGACGAGGCGAGTCGTAAGATGGCGCTCGTGATCTCCGCCAAGGGGCGCGCCGCGGGCATGAAACGGACCACCGAGTTCGTGCGACCCGACGCGAACTAGTCTCGGCAGGCAGAATGGTTCTCACAGGACAGATCCTGCGGTAACCACACAAGGAGACCAGCTGACGATGACGAATCCACTCGGACAGTCCAACGGGGCGCGGCGTGGGGCTCTGCCGGAACCCCCCACGGGCTGGCCCATCGGTTCGTATCCCACCTACGCGGAGGCGCAGCGCGCCGTCGACTACCTCTCCGATCAGGAGTTCTCGGTGGAGGACGTCACCATCGTGGGGGTCAACCTCATGCAGGTGGAGCGGGTGCTGGGCCGCCTCACCTGGGCGAAAGTGATTGGCGGGGGCATCGTTTCGGGCGCGTGGCTCGGTGTGTTCTTCGGTCTGCTGCTGGGCATCGTCACGGGCGGCTTCCTGGCGCCGCTCGTCGTCGGCATCGTCGGCGGCATCATCTTCGGGCTGATCTCCACGACGATCCCGTACGCGGCGACGCGGGGCACCCGGGATTTCGCGTCGACCATGCAGCTGGTCGCCGGGCGGTACGACGTGCTGTGCGAGCCGAAGTCGGCGGAGACGGCCAGGGACATGCTGGCCAAGCTGGCGCTCTGATCGGCGCGACCACGTCGATCGGCGGGTCGCGGTCGGGTCACGGATTGCGTCCTATTCGCGACGTTCGCCGTGATTTCACCCGGTTCGCCGGTGATGTCGGATAGGTTTACGGCGCAATGCGTGGGCCCCGGCCCTCGCCGAAACCGTGACCTGTCGGTGGAGCGCGTGTTCCGGCAGGAACCAATGTGCGGGCCCGCGTGCCCAGCCGTACCGCGACTGGATCCGTGAGGGCCGTTCGAGGAGGCGGCTGTGCTGCATCGCACCAAGCCCGGACGCTCGCTGAAGTGGGGACTGATCGGTGCGGCCACCGTCCTCACCGTTCCCCTGCTGGCTGCATGCGGGTCGTCCGAAGAGGGCATCGTCCTCAGTTTCTACACCGCCGCGGACGGCGCCGAACAGTACGCGGAGGCCGCGGCCAACTGCACGGCCGCGGCCGGCGGCCGGTACACCATCGAGCAGCGCACGCTGCCGAAGGGCGCGGACGATCAACGCCTCCAGCTGGCCCGCCGGCTCACCGGCAACGACACGTCACTCGACATCATGACGCTCGACGTGGTGTGGACCGCCGAGTTCGCCGAGGCGGGCTGGGCGCTGCCGCTCCCCCCCGGCATCGCGGCCGAGGTCACCGAGGGCACGCTCGAAGGCCCGCTCGAATCGGCCAAGTGGCAGGACCAGCTGTACGCCGCACCGTTGAACACCAACACCCAGTTGCTCTGGTACCGCAAGGACCTCATGCCGGACGGGCAGCCGCCGCAGACGTGGGATCAGATGATCGACATCGCGGAGGGACTCGCCGCGGAGGGCCGCCCCAGCTGGATCGGGGTGCAGGGCAAGCAGTACGAGGGCCTGATGGTGTGGTTCAACACCCTGCTCGCGAGTGCGGGCGGGTCCGTCGTCGCCGACGACGGGACCACCGTGACGGTCGCGGACGGTGACGCCGCCCTGCAGGCGCTCGAGGTCATGAAGCGGGTCGCCACCGCGAAGGGTGCCGACCCGTCGGTTTCCCAGGGCGACGAGGCGTCGTCCCGGCTCGGGATGGAGAGCGGAAAGGCCGCGTTCGAGGTCAATTGGCCGTTCGTGTTGCCGGGCATGATCGAAAACGCCGAGAAGGGCGACCTCCCGTTCATCGACGACAAGGGCAACCCGACGTCCGTGGACACCAGCAACACGGTGCTCACGGTCGACGGTCAGCAGAACTTCCTGCCTGCGCCGTACCCGTCGGTGATCCCCGGCAGGCCCGCCGAGGTGACGATCGGCGGATTCAACATCGCGGTCGCGAAGACGAGTCAGCACCCGGACCTGGCGTTCGAGGCGGTGTCCTGCCTGCGGAACGAGGAGAACCAGCGCAACAACGCCGTCAACGGCGGTGTGCCGCCGACGCTGGCGAGCCTGTACGACGACCCGGCGTTCCAGGAGGCGTATCCCGCGTGGCGTGAGGTGCGGGAGGGCCTCGACACCGCGTCCGTCCGCCCGGTGTCCCCGGCGTACCAGAGCATTTCGACCCTGATCACCGCCACGTTGAATCCGGTCGGTGACATCGACCCGCCGCGGACCGTCGACGAACTCGCCGAACAGGTCCGCAAGGCGGTCAACTCGGAAGGGCTGATCCCGTGACGACCGAAACCGTGCAGGCGGACCGGGCCGAGGAGCCGAAAGCCGCGTCCAAGGGCCAGCTCTCGGAGGGGAAGCGGGCCGAACGCCGGCTGGGGTTGTGGTTGGTGGCCCCCGCCGCGATCCTCATGATCGCGGTGACGGCCTATCCCGTCGTGTACGCGGTGTGGCTGAGCCTGCAACGCTACGACCTCCGTTTCCCCGACGACCGCAAGTTCGTCGGACTCGCCAACTACGTGTCGGTGCTGACGGACGGGTACTGGTGGCAGGCGTTCTGGGTGACGGTGGGTATCACCGTCGTGTCGGTGGTGATCGAGTTCGTCCTGGGCCTGATCCTGGCGCTCGTGATGCACCGGACGCTGGTGGGGAAGGGCCTCGTCCGGACGGTGGTGCTGATTCCGTACGGCATCGTCACCGTCGCCGCCGCGTACAGCTGGTACTACGCGTGGACGCCGGGAACCGGGTATCTCGCGAACCTGCTGCCCGACGGCAGCGCCCCGTTGACAGAGCAGATTCCGTCGCTCGCGATCATCGTGCTCGCCGAGGTGTGGAAGACGACGCCGTTCATGGCGCTGCTGCTGCTCGCCGGGCTCGCTCTCGTTCCCGACGACCTCCTCAAGGCCGCGCAGGTCGACGGCGCCGGGGCGTGGACGCGGCTGGTGCGGATCATCCTGCCGCTGATGAAACCCGCGATCCTCGTGGCGCTGCTGTTCCGCACGCTCGACGCGTTCCGGATCTTCGACAACATCTACGTTCTCACCAAGGGCGCCAACGACACCGGGTCACTGTCGATCCTCGGTTACGACAACCTGTTCAAGGCGTTCAACCTCGGTATCGGCTCGGCGATCAGCGTCCTCATCTTCCTGTGTGTCGCGCTGCTCGCGTTCGTGTTCATCAAGCTCTTCGGTGCGTCGGCTCCCGGGGCCGACACGGAAGGAAACCGATAACCATGGCCGTCGTCGACACTCCTCGCCGCAAGATCAGCTGGTCCGTGGTCAACCTGCTGGTCCTGCTGTACGCGCTGGTCCCGGTGCTGTGGATCGCCAGCCTCTCGTTCAAACCCGCGGGAACGATCAAGGACGGCAAGTTCATTCCGCAGAAGTGGACCCTCGACAACTACCGCGGCATCTTCGAGACCAACGCGTTCACCAGCGCGCTGATCAACTCCATCGGCATCGGTCTCATCTCCACGGTGATCGCCGTCGTCATCGGCACCATGGCCGCCTACGCCATTGCCCGCCTCGACTTTCCGGGAAAGAAACTGCTGGTCGGGGTGGCGCTGCTGATCGCGATGTTCCCCCAGATCTCCCTCGTGAGCCCGCTGTTCGACATCGAGCGCAGGCTCGGGCTGTTCGACACCTGGGCGGGCCTGATCCTGCCGTACATCACGTTCGCGCTCCCGCTGGCCATCTACACGCTGTCCGCCTTCTTCAAGGAGATCCCGTGGGAGCTGGAGAAGGCGGCCAAGATGGACGGCGCCACGCCGGCGCAGGCGTTCCGGAAGGTGGTGGCACCGCTGGCGGCGCCGGGCATCGTGACCGCCGCGATCTTGGTCTTCATCTTCTGCTGGAACGATCTGCTGTTCGCGATCTCGCTGACCTCGACGGAACGTTCCATCACCGCGCCTGCCGCGATCGCGAACTTCACCGGCGCCTCCCAGTTCGAGGAGCCGACCGGCTCGATCGCCGCGGCCGCGATGGTGATCACGATCCCGATCATCGTCTTCGTGCTGTTCTTCCAACGACGCATCGTGGCCGGCCTGACCTCCGGCGCAGTGAAGGGATAATTTTGTGGCCGAAATCGTGCTCGACAAGGTGACGAAGCTGTACCCGGACGGCGCCAAGGCGGTGAGCGACGTCGACATCACGATCGCCGACGGTGAATTCATCATCCTGGTCGGGCCGTCCGGTTGCGGAAAGTCGACCACTCTCAACATGATCGCCGGGCTGGAGGACATCTCGTCCGGTGAGCTGCGGATCGCGGGGGAGCGGGTCAACGAGAAGGCGCCGAAGGACCGCGACATCGCCATGGTGTTTCAGTCGTACGCGCTGTACCCGCACATGACGGTGCGCCAGAACATCGCGTTCCCGCTCACCCTGGCGAAGATGTCGAAGTCGGACATCGCGGCCAAGGTGGACGACGCCGCCAAGATCCTCGACCTCACCCAGCACCTCGACCGCAAACCCGCCAATCTGTCCGGCGGCCAGCGGCAGCGGGTCGCCATGGGCCGGGCGATCGTCCGCAGCCCCAAGGCGTTCCTGATGGACGAGCCGCTGTCGAATCTCGACGCCAAGCTCCGTGTGCAGATGCGCACCGAAATCGCCCGGCTGCAACAGCGACTCGGCACCACCACGGTCTACGTCACGCACGATCAGACCGAGGCGATGACGCTCGGCGACCGGGTGGTGGTGCTGCGCGGCGGGGTGGTCCAGCAGATCGGGGCGCCGCAGGAGTTGTACGACCACCCGAACAACCTGTTCGTCGCGGGATTCATCGGCTCGCCGTCGATGAACTTCTTCCCGGGACAGCTCACCGCCGACGGGGTGTCGACGCCGCTCGGCGAGTTCACGCTGCCGCCGGAGACCCGCGACAAGGTCGCGTCGTCGAATTCGGCGAAGGACGTCGTGGTGGGGATCCGTCCCGAGCACTTCGAGGACGTGGCGCTCGTCGATGCGGGGCAGCGGGAGTCCGGCGCCACGTTCACGGCCAACGTCGAGGTGCTCGAGTCGATGGGCTCGGACAAGTACGCCTATTTCACGGCCGAGGGGCCGCAGGTGAACTCCCGGGAACTCGAGGAGCTCGCCGCCGACTCGGGTACCGCGGTCGCAGGGGGTGGTCAGCTGGTGGCCCGGTTGTCGGCCGAGTCGACCGCGGTGCACGGCAGGCCGGTGGAACTGTGGTTCGACCGGGCGAAGATCGCCCTGTTCGATCAGAACTCGGGGGCGAACCTCACCCGCTGACAGGGGTGGTGCGCTCAGCCGGACGGCTGGTGTTCGCTCCGCCGAGACCGCCGACCGTGCCCCACTCGGCGGCGAGGGCGGTCGCGTGGACCTCGTCCTCCTCCTCGTCGGACGGGGTGCGGGTGGTGCGGGTGATCCCGAAGAACGGCAGCAGTCCGGCGAGGGCGGCGGCGGTCGCGCCGACGACGAACGCGATCACGTACGCCGATTCGGTCGGGACGTCCGTCCCGGGGAGGGTGACCCCGGCGAGCAGGGTCGCGAGCAGCGCGCTGGCGACCGAGCTGCCCACGGATCGGGCGATCGAGTTGATGCTGTTCGCGACGCCGGTCTCGTCCTGCCGCACCTCGGCCACGAGCAGCGACGGCAGGGACGCGTAGGCGAGGCTGATGTACGTGTTGATCAGGACGATCGCCGCGATGACTTCCCACGTGCGGTCGTGGGCGAAGACGAACACGACGAAACCGCTCACCCCGACGACGCTCGCGGCGATCAGGACGGCGCGGGAACCGAAGCGGTGGATCAGTCTTCCGCTCAGGATCGACGCGAGGACGCCGCTGATCGCGCCCGGCAGCAGATACACGGTGCTGGCCTCGAGGACGGTGGCCCCGAAGCCGTACCCGGCGACCGCGCGCGGCGTCTGGACGAAGTACGAGCTGCCCAGGAACATCACGAACATCGACATGCCCACCACCAGGGCGGACAGATGGGTGACCAGGACGGGCGGGTTGGTCAGCAGCCGAGGCGCGACGAGTGGATCGGTGATCCGGCGTTCGAAGAGGAACCAGCCGATCAGAACCAGGATCCCGGCGACTCCGCTGGCGATCGTGACGGGCGACGTCCAGCCCCAGGTGCCGCCTTCGGCGAGCGGGAGCAGGACGAGGACCAGGCCGGCGGCGAGACCGACCGCGCCGATCCAGTCGATGGAACCCGTGCCTGCGCGCGGGCGGCGGGGGATGGCGATCCAGGCGAGGACGAGTCCCGCCGCGGTGATGGCCGAGGACAGCCAGAAGACGCGGTGGAAGTCGGCGCCGTCGGAGACCAGCACACCGGTGAGGACGATGCCGAAACATCCGCCGAAACCGAGCGTGCCGGAGAAGATCCCCATCGCCCCGGTCAGCTTCTCGGCCGGAAGTTCGTCGCGCAGCACCGCGATGCCGATGGGGAACAGCGCGAACGACACACCCTGGAGTACGCGCGCGAAGATCAGTACCCCCACGGACGTCGACACCGCACCGATCAGGGACCCCAGCAGCACCACCACGAGCACCCCGAGTAGGACCGGTCGTTTTCCGCGGAGGTCGGCGAGGCGGCCGAGGACGGGTGTCGCGGTCGCGGCCGCGAGGAGATTCGCGGTGAGGAGCCAGCCGACGGCGGTGGGGCCGACGTCGAGTTGCGCGCCGATGGTCCCGACGATCGGTACCACCAGTGTCTGCAGAACGGCGACAATCATCACGACGAAGCACATGACGGGCAGGAGAGCCCTGGCGGCGGTGGTCGATCCGGCGGCCATGGGGTCCTCCTGCAGGGGTCGGTGAACGGGCGTACACCAATACGGTACTGGGGCTAACTAACGAAGGGGTGCACGGTGGGGTCTGAACGCATGTCGAATCGAGCGCTGGGCCGGGCGACGCTGGCCAGGCAATCGCTGCTGAGCCGTTCGGAACTGTCCCCGCTCGACATGATCGAGCACCTTTGCGGACTGCAGGCGCAGGCGCCGGCCCCGCCGTACTTCGCGCTGTGGGCGCGGCTCAGGCGGTTCCGCGCCGAATCGCTGTCGGACCTCGTCGAGAACCGCGCGGTGGTGCGGATCGTCGCGATGCGCGGAACGGTGTTCGCGTTGACCGCGCACGACGCCCTCTCATTCCGTCCGCTGGCGCAACCGCTGCTCGACCGGGACCTCCACACCAACACGCAGCACCGGTCGAGTCTCGACGGAATCGACCTCGACGCGCTCGCGGCCGCGGGACGCGACCTGGTGCGCGAGAAACCCCGCACCCAGTCGCAGATGCGGCCGCTGCTCGAGCAGCGGTTCCCCGGGCGCGACGGTGCCGCGCTCGCCCACGGGGTGCGGGGACTGGTCCCGATGGTCCAGGTGCCGCCGCGCGGGCTGTGGGGCAGGTCGGGGCAACCGGCGCTGGCGACGCTGGAGTCGTGGGTGGGCCGTCCGCTCTCCGCCGCGCCGTCCATCGACACGATGGTCCTTCGCTACCTCGCCGCGTTCGGCCCGGCGAGCGCGCGGGACGCCCAGGCCTGGTCGGGGCTGACCCGGCTCGGTGAGGTCCTGGACCGGCTGCGGCCCGGGCTCCGGGTGTTCGCGGGGGAGTCGGGGCCGGAACTGTTCGACCTTCCCGACGCGCCCCGGCCGGACCCGAACACCCCTGTGCCTGTCCGCATCCTCGCGCCGTTCGACAACGTGCTGCTCTCGCACGCGGACCGCGGGCGCCTCGTCGACGACGACGTGCGGAAGAAGATCTTCACGCAGAACGGCATCGTCAAACCGGCTGTGCTCGTGAACGGCAGGGTCGCGGCGTTCACCACGACGGTGGTCGAGAAGTCCCGTGCGGTACTCGACGTGGAGCCGCTGGCGACCATCGCGAAGACGCACCGCGCCGCGATCGAGGCGGAGGGCAGGCGGCTGCTGAAGTTCGCGCACCCCGAGGCGACCGAACGCGCCGTGCGGTTCATGAGCTAGCCGGTTTGTGCCTTCGCGGTGCGAGGTGACTGAGCTCGGCGATGATCTCGTCGTTCCAGACATGCCGGCGCACAAGGCGGTACCGCTCGCGTGCCACCCACAGGTAGGCCTCGGCGTCGGTGTGATCGGGCAGCATCCCGGCCGCCCGCAGCATCCGGACCACCGGCAGGTACTCCTCACCGAACCAGCGCCGGGCCACGGTCTCACGGCTGAGGAATTCGCCCATCTCCTGCATGAGCCGGAACCCCCAGGCCTCGACGCTCTGGCTGATCTCGGCGTACTCCCACGGATCGGTGACGACCACGGCCGCCCGCTGCGGCCCGGTCAACGGCACCCGCGTGAGGAACAGGCGGCGGTGGTCCTTGATGACCAGGTCGCCGCGCTGTGCGATTCCGTCCGGGGAGATCTTCGTCTGGATCTCGGTGACGTAGGCGTCGATCGTGCTCCAGTGCATCGCGTACGCGATGGAGACGCGGTGGTGGCCGTCGCTGACGAAGTGCATAGACCCGATCCGGTACACCTGGATCGGTGGTACCGATTCGCCCCGGCGCTGCGCGGCCGCCAACCGCTGCCAACGCTCGCGTACCCGGGTGGACGTGGGCCGGAAGAACCGGTCGAAGTCGCGCGTGCGGTCGACGCTGCCGACGATGGAGTTGACGGGGATCACCTGCAGGCCGAGCGATCGTTCCCCGACCCGGCCGACGGCCGCGACCACCTCGTCGAACGGCAGGATCTCGTTGACGTCGTCCGGTTCGCGGCGCAGCCAGCTGACCAGTCGTGACAATTCGGCGCGACGACGCTGGCGGGTGAAGTCGTTCTCCGCGTCGGCGGCGGGGAACCCGGTGTCACGTGCCATGCCGGCGCCTGACGATGCTCGGTTCGGCGCCCGGCGACAACTCCATCAGGGTGAATCCCACCGTGTTGATGACCGTCGTCGCGCCGAGCGTGCGATCCTCGGCAGCACGGCCGTACGGGTGGACGTGCCCGTGGATCATGACGCGTGCCTGCAACCTGCCCGCCAGGTTCTCGAAGCATTCGAAACCCCGATGCGGCGGATCCTCCTGGTCGCCGACTCCCCGCGGTGGGCTGTGCGTGAGCAGCACGTCGACACCGGACACCCCGGAGCGGCGCGCGTGCCACGCGCTCGTCAGCGCCAGGTTGCGCGCCCGCCGCCGCTGCTGCCGCTCGGTCCACTGATTGGGGCCGTCGTTGTAGCGGATGGATCCGCCGAGGCCGGCGATGCGCAGGCCCGCGATCCGCACGATCCGGCCGTCCGCGTTGACCGCACCGCACGGGCCCGGCCACGCCGAGGGCAGTCCCGCCCGCATCCACCCGACCCGTCCCGCGGAATAGCCGGACAGGTCGGCGTCGTGGTTGCCCGGCACGAAGACACACGGCGCGTCGAGGGCGTCGATCAGGTATTCCAGATAGTCGAACGGGAGGTCGCCCGCACCGAGGATCAGGTCGACGTCCATGGCGCGCACCTGCGAACTCCACAGCGACTCGATCGTCTCGTCGGACACTGCGAGTACCGAGACCATGCTCCGACGCTACCGGCTCGAGAGGCCGGAGGACGGGTGAGCGGGTTCGGTGGTTTGATGGCGGGGTGACTGACAGCGTTGTGGCCTCCGTTCGCGCGCACCTGCTGGGGCAGATCGGGGGACCGGAGCCGACTGCGGCATCGGTGACGTTCCTGGGCGTCGAACCGCTGGACGTGCTGCGGTTCGCACCCGACGACGAGGATCTGGTCCGCTACGTGACCCTGGGATGCTCCCGGCACCCGATGAGTGACCCCGGCGAACTGGTGGCCGACGCTCTCCGCGGCCCCCGCGCCGAACTGATCCTCACCCTGCGCGGTGGCGCCGGGGTGGCGTCGGGAGTCGCGCGCACCCTGGCGGTGCTGGCGGCGGCGCCGTCGGTGGAAGGTGTCGTTCTCGTGGAGGACGCGCTGCTCGACCTGGGAGAGCCGCTGTGGAAGGACGCGCCGTTCACCGCCGTGCTGCTCGGTGAGTCGACGATCCCCGACCTGCCGCTGCCCGAACCCGCGGAGGCCGTGCGGTTCCTCGCGGTCGTTCCGCTCACCGGCACCGAGGCGGCGTGGGTCCGGTTGCGCGGCGCCGGCGCCCTGCGTGAGGCGTGGGCGGAGGCGGGCATCGACGTGCGCGATCCGCACCGCGGCGCCGCGTCGCTCTAGAGCCAGTTGTTCCGGCGGAACGTGACGAACAGGCCCACCGCCACCGACGCGATCACGAACACCACGCCGTGATAGCCGTACTGCCAGTGGAGTTCGGGCATGTTGTCGAAGTTCATGCCGTAAATGCCCGCGATCATCGTCGGCACGGCCGCGATCGCCACCCACGCCGAGATCTTGCGCATGTCGGTGTTCTGCTGCACGGCGACCTTCGCCAGGGCGGCATCGACGAGTGAGCTGAGCACCTCGTCGTATTCGGCGATCCGTTCGGCGACGGTGGTGTGGTGGTCGAGGACGTCGCGGAAGTAGCGGCGGATCTCCTTCGGCACCGGATTGCCCGGTGACCGCGTCAGCCGGAGCAACGGATTGGACAGCGGGTTCACCGACTTGCGGAGTTCGACGATCTCACGCTTGAGCAGGTAGATGTGTTCGACCGCGACGCTGCTGCGCGGACTGAACACCGCCTCCTCCATGCTGTCGACGTCTTCCTCGATGGCCTGGGTGACCTCGAGGTACGTGTCCACCACGTGGTCCGCGACCGCGTGCAGCACCGCGTACGGGCCGAGAGCGAGCCGCTCCCCGTTCGCCTCCAGCGCGTGCCGGACGTTCGACAGCGGGGAATGGTCACCGTGCCGCACGGTGATGACGAAGTCGGCTCCTACGAAGACCATGATCTCGCCGGTCTCGACGATCTCGCTGGCAGTGGCCACCGACTCGTGCGGCACGTAGTTGACGGTCCGCAGCACCAGGAACAGCACGTCGTCGTAGCGTTCGAGCTTCGGCCGCTGGTGGGCGTGGACGGCGTCCTCGACCATCAGCTCGTGCAGCCCGAACGTCTCGGACACGCTCTCCATCTGGCCCTCGTCGGGAGCGTGCAGCCCGAGCCACACGAACCCCTGACCCCGCTTGCGGACCTCGGCCATCGCAGCCTGGTGCGTGTACTTGCCGGGAAGCCTCGTGCCGTCGACGTACACCCCGCAGTCCACGATGGCCCGCGAGGTCGGGATGCGGATCCTGGAACCCGGGTCCTTCTCGCCGTCGCGCTGATCCTTGTCGCTGCCGCGCCGGGGGAGCGAGGGCACAGACGGCACGGGGCCCTCCTTCACCGTCGAGTCGGAAACGCTGCCGGTGAATCGTACGTCAGCACCGGGTCCGGGCCGGTCGGCGTCGCACGACACGCCAGGCTTCCGGGCCGCACGCTCGGACCCCGTGCGGCGACACCTGACAGACTGGTCTGGTGCTCATCGATCTCCACACCCATTCGACGGCCTCCGACGGAACCGACAGCCCGGCGGACCTGGTGCGCGCCGCGGGGGCGGCGGGACTCGACATCGTGGCGATCACCGATCACGACACGACCGCGGGGTGGGCTGAAGCGGTCGCGGCGCTGCCTGCGGGGCTTGCGCTGGTGCGGGGCATGGAGATGTCCTGCGAGGGGCGGGGTGAGGACGGACGCCCGGTCGCCGTGCACCTCCTCGCCTACCTGTTCGATCCCGCGCACGCGGCGTTCGCGCGGGAGCGGGAACGCCTGCGGAACGAGCGGATCGTCCGGATCCGCGCCATGGCCGAGCTGATGATGGAGGACGGTCTCCCCATCGACGCCGACGAGGTGCTCGCGGAAGCGGGACCGGCGGCCGGGCGCCCGCACCTGGCGAGGGCTCTGATGCGTGCCGGCGTGGTCGGCAGCGTCGGTGAGGCGTTCGTGGACCTGCTGGCCCCGCGCGGCCGGTACTTCGTCGACAAATCGGACACCCCGCTCGACGAGGCCGTGCAACTGGTGGCGGAGGCCGGGGGAGTGAGCGTCCTCGCCCACGGAAGGGCCCGCACGAGGGGGCGGCTGCTGTCGCTCGATCACGTCCGTGACCTGGCGGGATCCGGTCTGCACGGGATCGAGGTGCATCACCCCGACCATTCGCCGGAAGACGCGCGGGTGCTGCAGGCCCTCGCCGACGAACTCGGTCTGGTCGTCACCGGTTCCTCCGACTACCACGGGACGAACAAAGCCATCCGGCTCGGCGAGTTCACAACGGACGCCGACGAGTTCGACACCCTCGTGTCGAAAGCATCCGGGGTGCAGGTGGTCTCGGCATGAACACGCACGAGTCCGAGCGATACGACCCGTACGCTCCCGCCGTCCCGAGGACGGTGGCGGCCACCGAACCGCGACGCAACCCGCTTCCGGTCCGCGCGCTGCGCGCCCTCAGCGGGGCCGTCGCCGCCGGTGTGGTGATCCTCTGCCTCGTCGTGATCGGTTCCGCCTACGTCGGCGGGGGCCGGGGCTTCCCGGGCCCCGGGGCGGTCTCGATCACCGCGCACGTGGTCGCGTCCGTGTTCGTGATCGTCGCGCAACGGATTGCGGACCGCCGCGACGGGTTCGCCGCCGTGGTCGCGTCCGTGGCCGTCCTCGCCGCGGCGGCACTTCTGCTTGCCACCCAGTGGTGGGGTTGAGGAACGCTCGGCCCGATATCTGAAACCGGCCCTCACAGTGACCCGCCGGTAACTTGTTCTCACAGGTAGAGGCCCGAAAACGTGAGACATCTGACTGTCGTGGCAATTTGATTGTGCATCGATATTCGTGCCAGACTTAGCACCACTCCGACGTCGGCGCCACCGCCCTTCGGCGGGGGTTTTATGGCAGCGTTGCCAGGGGCTCACCCGCCCAGTGCCATGACGCTTCGGACGTTCTGCGGCCATCGTGATCGCGCACCCCGGAAGCTTCACCCCAGTTGTCGTTCGTGGAGTGACTGTGAGGATCAGCGCCGATCCCTACGGTTACTTCTCAGTAACCCGGCCCCGAGTGAGCCTGGACTTATCAGGAGTGTCATCGTGTCCATCGTGTCCGAACCCACCACACCGCAGAAGGTCGAACTGACCGACGAGGAGATCTTCGCCGGCCATCTCGGCGGCAAGCTCTCGGTCGAGACCACCGCTCCCCTCGATTCCCAGCGTGCCCTGTCCATCGCTTACACGCCCGGTGTCGCGCAGGTCTCCCGCGCCATCCACGCCGACGAGACCCTCGCCGACCGCTACACCTGGACCAACCGCCTCGTGGTCGTCGTCTCCGACGGCTCCGCGGTCCTCGGCCTCGGTGACATCGGCCCGCGTGCCTCCCTTCCCGTGATGGAGGGCAAGTCCGCCCTGTTCAAGAACTTCGCCGGGTTGAACTCGATCCCCCTGGTCCTCGACACCAAGGACCCCGACGAGATCGTCGAGACCCTGATCCGGCTGCGCCCCAGCTTCGGGGCCGTCAACCTCGAGGACATCTCCGCACCCCGCTGCTTCGAGATCGAGAAGCGCGTCATCGAGGCCCTGGACTGCCCGGTCATGCACGACGACCAGCACGGCACCGCCATCGTCGTCCTCGCCGCCCTCAAGGGCGCGGTCAAGGTCCAGAACCGGGAACTGTCCGACCTGCGGGTCGTCATCTCCGGTGCCGGCGCCGCCGGTGTGGCCTGCGCGAACATCCTGCTCGCCGCCGGCATCGCGGACGTGACGGTCCTGGACTCGAAGGGCATCGTCTCGGCCGACCGCACCGACCTCAACGAGATCAAGGTCGACCTGGCCGCCCGCACCAACCCGGCCGCCCGCCGCGGCGGCGTCGTCGAAGCTCTCGACGGCGCGGACGTGTTCCTCGGTGTCTCCGCGGGCACCGTCCCGGAGGAGCTCATCGCGACCATGGCGGAGAACTCCATCGTGTTCGCGTTGTCGAACCCGGACCCGGAGATCCACCCCGACGTCGCCCGCAAGCACGCGGCGATCGTCGCCACCGGACGCTCGGATTTCCCGAACCAGATCAACAATGTGCTCGCCTTCCCCGGGGTGTTCAAGGGCGCCCTCGACGCCGGCGCCCGCCGCATCACCGAAGGCATGAAACTCGCCGCCGCCGAGGCAATCCTCTCGGTCGTCGGTGACGAGCTGGCTGTAGACAAGATCGTTCCCAGCCCGCTCGATCCTCGCGTCGCCCCCGCTGTCGCGGAGGCAGTCGCCGCCGCTGCTCGCGCAGAAGGCGTCACCGGCTAGCGAGAATCCGTCGAGCACCCCGATCCGGAACCCGCACCCACGGTTCCGGTGTCGGGGTGTTTGCCGTTGTGGGAGAACTCGTTACGATGCGCGCTCGGCGATCTGTTCGGCGCTCGGATTCCGCCGCAGGCGGCCGGTTCCCGGAACGGACGCCCACACCGCCAGCGCGAGCAACCCGTCCACGACGAGAGCCAGAATCGTCACCAGCAGCGCGCCGACGAGCACCCGGTCGTATTGGCGCAGGGCCAGTCCGTCGAAGATGTAGCGGCCCAGGCCGCCGAGGTTGACGTACGCGGCAACCGTTGCGGTCGCGATGATCTGCAGGGTGGCGTTGCGCAGCCCGCCGAGCATGAGCGGCAGCGCATTCGGGGCCTCGACCCTCGTGAGGACCTGCCATTCGGTCATCCCCATCGCGCGGGCGGCGTCCACGACCGTCCGGTCGACATTCGCGACACCCGCATACGTGCCCGCGAGGACCGGCGGGATCCCGAGGATCACCAGGGCCAGGATCGGCGGGACCAGACCCAGCCCGAGCAGGAGCACCAGGAACGTCAGCAGGCCCAGCGTCGGCAGCGACCGGAGTGCGTTGACGAGACCGACCACGACCACGTCACCCTTGCGCAGATGTCCGATGATCAGACCGATCGGCACCGCCACCACCGCGGACAGTGTGACCGCCAGAAAGCTGTACCAGAGGTGTTCGAGGATGCGGGCGCCGATTCCGGTGCTGCCCGACCAGTTACCCGGGTCGACGATGTACTCCCACGCGCCGCCGAAGATGTTCACGAAGTCTCCTCCGGCGCGGGGGCCGTCGACTGTCCCGCGACCAGCGGTGCGCGCCGGACCTTCTGCTGCCGCGTCCACGGTGTCAGTGCCCGGCCGACGAGGAACAGCAGCAGGTCGAACGCGAGGGCCAGCACGACGATCGAGATGATCCCCGCCAGGATCTGATCGGGGTAGTCCCGCTGGTAGCCCTGCGTGAACAGGGTGCCGAGGCCGCCGATCCCGATCAGCGAACCCACCGACACCAGCGAGATGTTGGTCACCGCCACCACTCGGACGTTCGCGACGAGAACGGGCAGTGCGAGCGGCAATTCGACGGTCAGCGCCCGGCGGAGGCGCGTGAAACCCATCGCGGTGGCGGAGTCGACGACGTCCGCGGGAACGGAGTCGAGAGCCTCGGGAACGGCGCGGATGAGCAGTGCCGTGGAGTAGATCGTCAGCGCGATCACCACATTGAGCGGGTCCAGGATCTGCAGTCCGAAGACGGAAGGGATCGTCACGAACAGTGCCAGCGACGGGATCGTGAACGCGATGCCCGCCACGCTCAGCGTGATCTTCCGCAGCCAGGAAGCACCCCGGATCGCCGTGCCCACCGGAACCGCGATGAGCAACCCGATCAGCAGCGGAACCAGTGCGAGATAGAGATGGGTCTTCGTCAGGTCGACGACGACCGAGAAGTTGTCGATGAGCCAGCGCACGCGATCACGGCCCGTCCGGGGTCGCCTGCTGGGCGGTGAAGTAGTGCTCACCCCGCGCGCGGTCCTCCGCCGCCCGCTGCTCGGCCAGCTTCGCGATCACTTCGGAGCCGAGGATGCCGCCCGAGACCGCACCGTCCGCGTCGACGGCCACCCCGATGCCCGACGGGGAGGAGATCGCCGCGTCCAATGCCTGCCGCAGGTCGGCGCCGGGGGTGAAGAGCGATCCGCCCGCCGCAGTGCATTCGGAGACGGGCCGACCGGCCCGCGCCCCTTCGACGCCGGTGACGTCGATCCACCCCCGCGGCACGCCCGCGTCGGTGACGACGAGGACCCATTCACCCCGTTCGAGGCGCAGCCCGGGCAATTCGTTCGCGGTCGCCGTCCGCAGGGTGTGCAGCGGAACCTCATCTGCCGTCCGGAACGACAGCCCCCGGTACCCGCGGTCACGACCCACGAACGAGGCGACGAAATCGGTGGCGGGCGCCGACAGCACCGTGTCGGGTGCGTCGTACTGCTGCAACCGGCCGCCCGGCCCGAAGACCGCCACCCGGTCGCCGAGTTTGACGGCTTCGTCGATGTCGTGGGTGACGAACACGATCGTCTTGCGCATCTCCGCCTGTAGCCGCTGCATCTCGGCCTGCAGATCTTCGCGGACAACGGGATCGACGGCGCTGAACGGTTCGTCCATCAGCAGGATCGGCGGATCGGCGGCCAGCGCCCGGGCGACCCCGACGCGTTGTTGCTGTCCGCCGGACAGCTGACCGGGATAGCGGGAGGCCAGCGCCGGGTCGAGTCCGACACGTTCGAGCACCGCCAACGCGGCCTTGCGGGCGTTGCGTCTCGAGTCGCCGCGCAGCACCGGCACGGTCGCGACGTTGTCGACCACCGTGCGGTGCGGCAACAGTCCCGCACTCTGGATCACATAGCCGATGCCGAGGCGAAGCTTCACCGCGTCGGTCCGGGCTATGTCGCGGCCGTCGACCGTGACGGTCCCCGCGGTCGGGGTGATCATCCGGTTGATCATCCGCATCGACGTGGTCTTGCCGCAGCCGGACGGCCCCACGAAGACCGTGAACGATTCGGCTTCGATCTGCAGGTCGAGGCCGTCGACCGCCGTCGTGCCGTCCGGGTACTGCTTGGTGACTCCCGAGAATGTGATCACCGCAGCCTCCTCACGAGACCGGCTTGTCGAGCCCCTGGTCCGTCACCCACTGCTTCGCGGCCGCCGCCGGCTCCGTCTTCGCATCACCCGAGACGGAATTGTTGAGCGCGACAAGTTCTTCGGTGGTCAGCTTCGCGGACAGCGCGTCGAGGGCGCGGGTCAGCTTGTCTGAGGACTTGGTGGTGCGCAACACCGGGACGACGTTCTGCGCCGCGAAGTTGTTCAGCGGGTCCGCGAGCACCACGAAACCGTTCTCTGCGATCGCCGGAGACGTGGTGAAGATGTCGGCGGCCGTGATCTGTCCCGACGCGAGAGCGTCCACCGTGGCCGGACCGCCGCCGTCGGCGATCGGGACGAAGTTGTCGGGCGTGATGTCGAGGCCGTACTTGGCCTTCAGACCGGGCAGGCCACCGGGACGTTCCTGGAATTCGGCCGGTGCGCCGAACTTCACCTCGTTCGAATGCGCCGCCAGATCCGCGATGGAGGTGAGGTTCCAGCGCTGCGCCGTCTCCTTCGTGACGACGACGGCGTCTTTGTCCTCCGCGGGGGCCGGGGTGGTGATCGTCAGTTCCGAGCCCAGCGCGGCAGGCAGTGCCGCGTCGACGTCGGCGGCGCTCGTGGCGGTGGAATCCGGGTCGAGATACTGCAGGAGATTGCCCGTGTAATCGGGGATGACGTCGATCGACCCGTCCTTCAGCGCGGGAATGTAGGCCTCACGGGAGCCGATGTTGAACTTCGTCGTCACGTCGAACCCGTTGGCGCGGAGCACCTCGGTGTAGATGTTCGCCACCGTCTCCGATTCGGGGAAGTTCGCCGATCCCACGATGATCGCGTTCGGGTCGTCGCCGGAGCCCTCGCCGCCGCCGGACAGGGGGTCGGATCCGCCGCCACCGCACGCCGCGAGCGACACGACGGCGACCGTCGCGAGAGCGATACTGCCCACGGAGCGGCGGGTGAAGCCCGACAGAATTCGTGAGGTGCGCATGAGCGTCCTTCCCGTTGTCACCGGCGCCGGACCTGCCGACGGAAAGCCGGTGGACGCGTGTCCGCGCCATCGGTTGGCCAGTGTAACGATAGGGGCGGACAGAGCACGGTTTTCGGCCGGCTCGAGGTAAACGAAAGGCGCGACGTGGCACACACACGCACAGACGAATCGGCCCGCCGCGGGCACCGCCCGGCAGCGTGGTCCCGGGTGCTGACGGCCGCGTCCGCGCTGCTCCTCGCTGCGGGGCTGGCGTCGGGCTGCGCTGGTGGCGACAGAACCCTCGACGGTGCCGCGGGGCAGGGGCAGGGCCAGATCGTGGTGGGTGCGGGCGACGGTGCGGAGAGTCGCATCCTCGCCGAAATCTATGCGGGTGCCCTGCGTTCGACGGGCGCGCCGGTCATCACCGACGCCGGCCTCGGTGACCGGACCGCCTATCTCGGGCAACTCGATGCCGGAAGCGTCACGCTGGTACCGGAGTTCACGGGCCGGCTGCTGCGTTATTACGATCCCGAGTCGACGGAAACCGAGCAGGACGATGTGTTCGAGGCATTGAGCAAGGCTCTGCCGCAGGGGCTTTCGATCTCCGACTTCGCCGCCGCCGAGGACAGGTCGGTGCTGGCGGTGACTCCGCAGACATCCGAACAGCTCGGTCTCACCACGCTGGACGACCTCGTTCCCTCGTGCGGAAAGAGCACCGCCGTCCTCGCCCCGGCGTTCGAGGCCGATGATCTCGCCGGTCTCACCGGGTGCGCGTTCGCGCAGACGACGAGGGTGGCCGACGACGCCGCCGCGGTCGGTGAACTCGCCGTCCCCGCACCGGCGGGCGGAGCCGTGGTGGCCGGGGTGACCACGGCGTCGCCGGACGTCGCGGACACGGATCTGGTGCTGCTGTCCGACGACGAACACGTGTTCACCGCGCAGAACGTGGTGCCGCTGTTCCGGATCGGGACCCTGAGCGAAGCCCAGCTGAAGGCGCTGAACGTCGTGGCGGGTGAACTGACGACCGCGGACCTGGCCGACATGATCGGCCAGGTCCGCGGTGGTGCCGATTCAGCCGACGTGGCGCGGGTGTGGCTGGACGCCCATCTGTGAGCCCAGGAACGCCCCGAGTTCCGCGACCGCGTCCGCGGCCTCGCGGACCAGGGACGCCTGCAGATGGGCGACGTGCCACAGCCGGGCGTACTCGGTGAGCGTGACGTCCACCTTCGACTCGTTCAGCTTGTCGACGAACTCCATGATCTGCGGGTAAAGCACCTCGTCCACCCCGACGTGGATCAACGTCGGCGGCAGTCCCGTCAGATTTCCCTGCAACGGTGCGTAACCCGGATCCCGCGCGTCTCCGTTACCCAGGTACTTCTCGGCGGCGTCGAACGACCACGCGGTGTTGACGACGAGATCACGGTCCCGGGACGTGTCGCGCCTGCCGGGATCGACCCACGGGGAGATCAACGCCAACGCCGCGGGAGTCACGCCGTGCCGATCGATCAGGCGTCGTGCCGTGGCGACGGTCAGGCCACCACCCGCCGAATCGCCCGCGATGGCGAGTTGCTCTGTCTCGTAACCGTGTTCGGTGTTCAGCTCCATGTACGCGGCGACGGCGTCCTCGAGCCCGGCCGGGAACGGATGTTCCGGGGCCAGCCGGTAGTCGAGGGTGTAGACGACGCTGCCGGATTCCCGGGCGATGTGGGCGGCCAGCGATCGGTGGGTGGCGAGCGAACCGATCGTGTACGCACCGCCGTGCAGGTAGAGGACGGCGGTCCGGCGTTCGGTGGCTCCCACCGTGATCCGCTCCGCGGGCCGCCCCGCCAGGACGGTCGGGCGGACGACGGCACCGGCGGGCACCTGCTGCAGTGGAGCACCCACGTCGAGAAGGGTGCGCTGCACCGAGTACGGAAGCCGTGCGTTGAGGCTGAGGCGGTAGAACGGCCGGAGTGCCGTCGCGACGACCGGCAGCGGCAGGTGGAAGCTCATCGGGACCTCAGTTCGACTTGGGGAGGACGCGTCCGGCGACGAGGGCGACCACCCGCTGGTAGCTCGGTCCGACGAGCCGCACCCAGGCGTCGAGGAACTTGGCGTCGGCGCCGATCAGCACGCGCGCCTTGCCCTTACGGACACCGGTCAGGATGGTCTCGGCCGCCGCCTCCGGAGTGGTGCGTGCCAGCTTCTGGTCGAAGAACTTCGCGAACGTGTCGAGGTCCTCGCCCGGTCCCGCGGTGGCGTTGCGGGCGATGGCCGTCTTGATGCCGCCGGGATGCACACACGTCACCTTCACGGGATGTTTGGCGATCAGCATCTCCTGGCGCAGCGACTCGGTGAAACCGCGCACGGCGAACTTCGCCGAGTTGTACGCGCTCTGGCCGGGCATGGACAGCAGTCCGAACAGGCTCGAGACGTTCACGACGTGACCGTCGCCCGACGCGATGAGATGCGGCAGGAACGCCTTGGTGCCGTTGACGACTCCCCAGAAGTCCACGTCCATGATCTTCTCGATGTCCTTGAACTCGGACTTCTCGAACTCACCGTGGTAGGCGATGCCGGCGTTGTTGTACACCTGGTTGATCTTGCCGAAGTGGGCCCGCACCTCGTCGGCGTACGCGAGCACCGCCTCGCGCTGGGTGACGTCCAGGTGATCGGACTTGACCTCGGCACCCAGCGCCTCCGCCTGGCGTGCGGTCTCGGCGAGTCCGACCGTGTCCATGTCCGAGATCGCCAGCCGGGCACCCCGGCGCGCCAGGTCGAGGGCGACGGCCCTGCCGATGCCGGAGCCGGCTCCGGTGATCACGACTACCTTGCCTGCGAACTCGCTCACTGTGCTGTCACCTTGTCGTCGTCGAGGTCGATCTGCGCCGGGATGGCGGCGGATCCGGGGGTCGTGCCGTTCACGTGGACGGGCTCGGGCAGGTCGGCGGTGGCCACGCTGTCGTACGCGGTGAGATCGAAGCGCCTGGTCTCGTTCCGGAACTGGAACGTGAAGCCCGGCCACAGGGTGGTGTTGTTGCCGTGCTTGTCGAGGTACCAGCTCGCGCACCCGCCGTTGTTCCAGACGCTGTGCGACAGCTTCTCCTGGAGGTCGGCGTTGTACCGGTCCTGGGCGTCCTGACGGACCTCGATCTTGCCGATACCGTACTTGTCGATCGTCTGCAGGGCGTCGACGAGGTAGTTGAGCTGCGACTCGATCATGAAGACCATCGAGGTGTGGCCCAGACCCGTGTTCGGGCCGACCAGGAAGAACATGTTGGGGAAGTTCGCGATCGCGGCGCCCTTGTAACCCTGCTGCCCGCCCTCGTCGAAGACCTCGGCGAGCGAGCGGCCGTCCTTGCCGAAGATGCCCTCGAACGTGGGGGAGTCGGTGACGTGGAAGCCGGTGGCGACGACGATGGCGTCGACCTCGCGGACGGTGCCGTCCTTCGAGATCACCGAGTTCGCCGTGACCTCGGCGATGCCGTCGGTCACCAGGTCGACGTTGTCCTGCGCGAGGGCGGGGTAGTAGTTGTTCGAAATCAGCATGCGCTTGCAGCCGATCTGGAAGTTCGGAGTCACCTTCTTGCGCAGATCCTTGTCCTTGATCTGACGGCGCAGGTGGCGCTCGGCCGCGAGCTGTAGCGGCTTCATGAAGACGGGGGCCTTCGCGAGGCCGACGACCTGGCTCTCGCGCATCCAATAGATGCCGGTGCGGCACAGCTTCTGGAAGCCGGGGAGGTATTTGAACGCGGTGTGCTCGAGCGTCGTGTACTCGCGGTCCGCCCGGGGGAGGATCCACGGCGCCGTGCGCTGGTACACGTCGAGGTGCGACACCTTCTTGCCGATGGCGGGGACGATCTGGATGGCCGAGGCGCCGGTGCCGATGACGGCGACGCGCTTGCCTGTCAGGTCGGCGTCGTGGTTCCAGCGGGCGGAGTGGAAGATCTCGCCCTCGAAGCCTTCGATGCCCTTGATGTCCGGGAGAGACGGCTCGCACAGAGCGCCGACCGCGGAGACGACCACCTTCGCGACGAAGTTCCCCTTGGTGGTGCTGACCTCCCAGCGAGTGGTCGACTCGTTCCAGTGGGCGGACCGCACGTCACAGTCGAAGAGGTGCTTGTCGCGCACGTTGTACTTGTCCGCCACCGACCGGATGTACTTCTGGATCTCGGGCTGCGTCGAGAACGACCGGGTCCACTCCGGGTTCAGCGCGAACGAGTAGGAGTACAGATGTGAGGGAACATCGCACGCCGCACCCGGGTACGTGTTGTCCCGCCAGGTACCCCCGACCTCGTTGCCGCGTTCGAGCACGAGGAAGTCGGTCTTGCCTGCCTGGGTCAGCTTGATCGCCGCGCCGAGGCCGGCGAACCCGCTGCCGATGATCAGTGTGTCGACGTGGCGGACACCTGCGGTGGGGGCGTAAGTATCTGTGACGGGGAGACTCATGTAAGAAACCATAGGGCGCTATTGAGGGGCAGTCAATAGCCTATTGACCTTCATTCAGTAGTCTTGTCTCATGGACGTTGTGAAGCGGACCCGTCTCAGCCCCGAACAACGGCGCGCCCAACTGATCGACCTCGGCGCCAAGATGCTGGCGCAGCGCCCGCTCGAGCAGATCTCGGTCGAGGACATCGCAGATCAGGCCGGTGTTTCCCGCGGCCTGCTGTTCCACTACTTCGCGTCGAAGCACGACTTCCACCTCGAGATCGTGCGACACACCAGCAGCGAGATGCTCGCCCGCACCGCCCCCGACCCGTACGTCGAGGAGGCGCGCGATCCGATGCAGATCCTGCGCTCGGTGCTCGCGTCGTACGTCGATTACGTCACCGAGAACCGGGGCACGTACGTCTCGCTCCTGCGGGGAACGGCGAGCGGGGACCCGGACATGCGGGCGGTCTTCGAGCAGACCCGCGCCGTGATGTCCGAGCGGACCCTCGAACAACTGCCTGCGATCGGCATCGAGCCCACCCGGGCGGTCGAACTCGCCGTCCGGGGCTGGATCGCCTACGTCGAGGAAGTCACGATTTCCTGGCTGCGCGACCCGCACCTGACCCGCGAAGAACTGATCGAACTCAACGTTCAGGCCCTTCCCGCGCTGGCTATCGCCGCCGCGCCCGAGATCGCGGCCGCGCTCGTGTCGGCCACCACGACCTGACAATCGCGGCGTCGTTCGCAGTAGGGGCTGTTTGAGCGGACGCACTCCTTCTGAGTAGCCGCACTCGTTGTCGGGCGCGAAAAGTGCTGCGGGAACAGAAAAGGGGTGCGGCTGTCCCGGTGGTAGGCAGGATCGGGCCAGGGGTCCGGATACCACGAAGCCGGGTCGAATCCACTCCGTGGAGTGAACTCGACCCGGCTCAGTGGCAGATCAGTCGATCAGACGCTCAGCTGAACGCTTCAGCCGAAGGCTTCAGCCGTTTCACGCTCTTCAGCCGAAGGCTTCATCGATGATCTCTTGCTGTTCCACAGCGTGCACCTTGCTCGAACCCGAGGACGGTGCCGACATCGAACGACGCGAGATGCGCTTGATTCCGGACAGCTTGTCGGGCAGCAACTCGGGCAGAGCCAGGCCGAAGAACGGCCATGCACCCTGGTTCGCCGGCTCCTCCTGAACCCACCGGAACTCGGTGGCGTTCGGGTAGCGGTCCAGCGTCTCGCGGAGGCGACGGCTCGGAACCGGGTACAGCTGCTCGATGCGGACGATCGCGATGTCCTCGCGGTTGTCCTTCTGCTTCTTCGCCAGCAGCTCCCAGTACAGCTTGCCGCTGACGAGGAGGACACGACGAACCTTGTCGCGTTCGGCGTCGCCCGTCTCGTACGTCGGCTCCTCGAACACCGAGCGGAACTTGCCGGTGGTGAAGTCCTCGACGTCGGAGACCGCGGCCTTGTTGCGCAGCATCGACTTCGGAGTGAAGACGACCAGCGGGCGGCGGATTCCGTCGAGCGAATGACGACGCAGCAGGTGGAAGTAGCTGGCCGGGGTGGACGGCACGGCCACGGTCATCGAACCCTCGGCGCACAACTGCAGGAAGCGCTCGATACGACCGGACGTGTGGTCGGGACCCTGACCCTCATGGCCGTGCGGCAGCAGCAGCACGACGTCGGACAGCTGGCCCCACTTGGCCTCACCGGACGAGATGAACTCGTCGATGATCGACTGCGCACCGTTGACGAAGTCACCGAACTGCGCCTCCCACAGTACGAGCGCGTCCGGGTTGCCCACGGAGTAGCCGTACTCGAAGCCGACGGCCGCGAACTCGCTGAGCGCGGAGTCGTAGACCAGGAACTTGCCGGGGTTCTCGCTGCCCAGGTTCTGCAGCGGGATGTACTCGGCGCCCGTCTTGCGGTCGATGAGGACCGAGTGACGCTGCGTGAACGTGCCGCGCTTGGAATCCTGGCCGGACAGGCGAACCATCTTGCCCTGGTCGACCAGCGAACCGAACGCGAGCAGCTCGGCGAAGGCCCAGTCGATCTTGCCCTCGCGCGACATTTCGCGGCGCTTGTCGATGACCGGCTTGACGCGCGGGTGGACGGTGAAGCCCTCGGGCACGTTGACGAACGCGTCGCCGATCCGCTCGAGCACCGACTCGTCGACCGACGTCTTCAGCTTCGTGGGCAGCACCTGGTCGAGCTCGACCGACTCACTGGGCTCCGGCGTGTACTTCTCGAGTTCGCGAACCTCGTTGAACACCCGCTCCAGCTGACCCTGGTAGTCGCGCAGGGCGTCTTCGGCTTCCTTCAGCGAGATGTCGCCACGGCCGATCAGGGATTCGGTGTAGCTCTTACGGACGCTGCGCTTGGTGTCGATCACGTCGTACATCGCCGGCTGCGTCATCGACGGGTCGTCGCCCTCGTTGTGACCGCGACGGCGGTAGCAGATCATGTCGATGACGACGTCCTTCTGGAACTTCTCCCGGAAGTCGACAGCGAGCTGGGCAACCCAGACGCAGGCCTCGGGGTCGTCGCCGTTCACGTGGAAGATCGGCGCGCCGATCATCTTCGCGACGTCGGTGCAGTACTCCGACGAACGGGAGTGCTCCGGGGCAGTGGTGAACCCGACCTGGTTGTTGACCACGATGTGCACGGTGCCGCCGGTGCGGTACCCGCGCAGCAGCGCCAGGTTCAGCGTCTCGGCCACGACACCCTGACCGGCGAACGCGGCGTCGCCGTGCAGCATCAACGGCAGGACGGTGAAGCCGTCCTCACCCTTGTCGAGGATGTCCTGCTTCGCGCGGACCAGGCCCTCGAGGACCGGGTCGACAGCCTCGAGGTGCGACGGGTTGGCCGTCAGCGACACGGTGATGTCGTTGTCACCGAACATCTGGATGTACGTGCCCTCGGCACCGAGGTGGTACTTCACGTCGCCGGAGCCGTGAGCGGCCGCCGGGTTCATGTTGCCCTCGAACTCCGTGAAGATCTTCGAGTACGGCTTGCCGACGATGTTCGCGAGAACGTTGAGGCGACCGCGGTGCGGCATGCCGATGACGACCTCGTCGAGCTGGTGCTCGGCGGCCTGGTCGATGACGGCGTCCATCATCGGGATGACGGACTCGGCGCCCTCGAGCGAGAAGCGCTTCTGGCCGACGTACTTGGTCTGCAGGAACGTCTCGAACGCCTCGGCGGCGTTGAGCTTGCTCAGGATGTACTTCTGCTGAGCGACCGTGGGCTTGACGTGGTGCGCCTCGACCCGGTCCTGCAGCCACTGCTGCTGCTCGGGCTCCAGGATGTGCGCGTACTCGACACCGACGTGGCGGCAGTACGCGTCGCGCAGCACGCTGAGCACGTCGCGCAGCTTCATCTTCTCCTGGGCGTGGAATCCGCCGACCTTGAACTCGCGGTCGAGGTCCCACAGCGTCAGGTCGTGCGTCGTGACGTCCAGGTCGGGGTGGCTCTTGAACTTGTCCTTGACGAACTGCAACGGGTCCGTGTCGGCCATCAGGTGGCCGCGGTTGCGGTACGCCGCGATCAGTTCGAGGACGCGGGTGTTCTTGTCGACCGCGCCTTCGGAGACGTCCTGGCGCCAGCGGACCGGCTCGTACGGAATGTGCAGCGAGTGGAAGATCTCGTCGTAGAACTCGTCGCTGATCAGCAGCTTGTGGATGGTCCGAAGGAAGTCGCCGGACTCCGCGCCCTGAATGATGCGGTGGTCGTACGTCGAGGTCAGCGTCATGAGCTTGCCGACGCCCATCTCGGCGATCTTCTCGTCGCTCGAACCCTGGAACTCCGCCGGGTACTCCATGGCGCCGGCACCGATGATGGCGCCCTGGCCGTTCATCAGGCGCGGCACGGAGTGCACGGTGCCGATGCCGCCGGGGTTGGTGAGCGAGATCGTGACACCCGAGAAGTCCTCGGCGGTGAGCTTGCCGTCACGCGCGCGCCGGACGATGTCCTCGTACGCGCTGTAGAACTGCGTGAAGTTGTGGGTGTCGGTGTTCTTGATCGCGGCGACGACGAGGGATCTGTTGCCGTCCTTGCCCGGCAGGTCGATGGCCAGGCCGAGGTTGGTGTGTGCGGGGGTGACCGCGTTGGGCTTGCCGTCGATCTCGGCGAAGTGCCGGTTCATGTTCGGGAACGCCTTGACCGCCTGCACGATCGCGTAACCCAGCAGGTGCGTGAACGAGATCTTGCCGCCGCGGGTACGGGCGAGGTGGTTGTTGATGACGATCCGGTTGTCGAACATCAGCTTCGCAGGGATGGCGCGAACACTGGTGGCGGTCGGAATGGCCAGCGATGCCGACATGTTCTTCGCGACGGCAGCAGCTGCGCCGCGGAGAACCTTCGACTCGTCGGCGGCAGGCGCGGGGGCGGACGCCTTCGCGTCCTTCGCCGGGGCGTCCTTCGCGGGTGCGGCCTTCTGGGGGGCCTCGGTCTTCGGGGCGGCAGCCTTCGGAGCTGCACCGTTGGGTGCAGTCTTGGTTGCGGCACCGTTGGCCGGCTTGGTCTGAGGCTGGGGTGCGGTCGCGGACTCGGAAACAGGGGGAGTCGAAGCCTTGGCGGAGGGAGCGGCAGCAGGTGCGGCGGTGGTGGTGCCGTTCGTGCCGTGTCCGTTGGCTGCGCCTGCCTTGGCGGCGGCTGCGTCGGGAGAATAATCCGTCAGGAATTCGTGCCAACTCGCGTCCACGGACGACGGATCGTCCTGGAAACGCTGGTACATTTCGTCAACCAGCCACTGGTTCTGTCCGAACTGGGATGTAGAGCTGCTGCTCACGGCAGGTGTTCGCCTCGTTTCTATTTCGGTACCCGATCAGAGCGCCTATATACATGAGACTAGCCCTCGCGTGTGACGTGTAGATCGCCAGGCCTGCACGTGTGAGCTGTCTCACGGCCAACCGATGGGGTCACCATCGATGACGGTTCTCGCCCCGCGATTATTCCCCGCCCCGGTCTCCGCCGCATCCCACAGTCCCGAATAGTGGCCACCGGCATAGCGCAGCGTGGCGTGCGATCCCGTTTCCACCACCCGGCCTTTGTCGATGACGAGGATCACATCTGCCCGGGCCGCAGTGGCCAGCCGGTGGGCCACCACCACCGACGTGCGGGTGCGTGTCACACGGCTGCTCGCCTCGAGAACTACCTGCTCGGTGGCCGGATCGAGGGTCGCGGTCGCCTCGTCGAGCAGCAGCAGATCGGGGTCGACCAACTCGGCTCGGGCGAGCGCGATCAGCTGGCGCTGGCCCGCCGACAAACCCTGCCCGCGCTCGCCGATGGGGTGATGCATCCCACCCCGCAATTCGGCGATCGTGCCCAGTGCTCCGACCGCGCGGGCCGCGTTCTCGATCTCCTCCCGGCTCGCGTCCGGGCGGCCGTACGCGATGTTGGTGGCGACGGTCCCGGTGAAGAGGTGGGCTTCCTGGGGGACGACGCCGAGCCGTCCGCGGTACTCGCCGAGTGGATACCGGCGGAGGTCCACGTCGTCGACGAGCACCGCTCCGGACGTCGGGTCGTAGAAGCGGGCGAGCAGCTTCACGATGGTCGACTTGCCCGCACCGGTCCGGCCGACGAGTGCGACGGTGGTGCCGGCGGGGATGTGCAGTTCGATGTCGGTGAGGGCGTCGCTGTCCGCGCCCTGATAGCGGAACCCGACGTCGCGCAGGCACAGCTCGCCGCGCAGATGCCCGTCGATCGGCTGGAGATCGTCACGGGAGGTCGCCCGCTCGATGGAGCTGGGTGTGCGGAGCAGGTCTCCGATCCGGAGCAGGCCCACACTGGCCTGCTGATACCCGTCGAACACCTGCGACAGCTGCTGGATGGGCCCGAACAGCAGCCCGAGGTACAGCACGAAGGCGACGAGGGTCCCGGTGGTCGTGTGACCGCCCGCGACCTGGTGTGCACCGACGAACACCACGGCGGCCAGGGCGAGGTCCGAGAGGAACGCGATGAACGGGAAGTACAGCGAGATCGCCCGCTGCGACCGCATCCGGCTGCGACGGTAGCTGTCGGCCCGCTCGGCGAACCGGCGGGCGGCGAACTCCTCGCGGCGGTACGCCTGGGCGGCACGGAGCCCGGCGACGTTCTCCTGGAAGTCGGCGTTGACGAGGGAGATCCGCTCCCGCGAGACCGTGTACGCCACCGAGGAGATCCGGCGGAAGATCAGCGTCGCGACGAGGAGCGGCGGGATGACGGCGAGGGCCACCAGCGCGAGCGTGACGTTCGTGACGACGAGGGCGACGGAGATGCCGAGGACGGTCAGTACGCTCACCACAGCGGTGGACATCCCCGTCTGGATGAACGAGGACAGCGCGTCGACGTCGGTGGTCATCCGCGTCATGATGCGGCCGGACAGTTCGCGCTCGTAGTAGTCGAGCCCGAGCCGCTGCAGGTGGGCGTAGCTGCGCACCCGCAACCCGAACAGCACCCGTTCTCCCGCTCGCGCGGTGAGCACCGTCATCAGGGCGACGACGAGCCAGCCGGCGACGACGAGTGCGACGCCCACCCCCGTGGCAGTCCAGAGCGTCGCGGCGTCCTGCGGGACGACACCGTGGTCGATCGCGAACCGGACGATGGACGGGAACGCGATCCCCGCCAGGGCGTCGAGCGCGAGGCAGACGACGACGGCCACGAGGAGGCCGCGGACGGGCCGCAGGATGCGCGACAGCCGGAAGTCGGGTTCGGGGAGGCGCAGGTTCCGCGTCTCGATGCCCGGGCTCTCGACAGCGGGCGGCAGCGCATTCACGGCGTCCCGGAGTTCGGGGGTGGCGGCCACGCTGCCCAGCGCTCCCGCCATCGGTCCGCCGCCTGCCCGGCCGCCGGGGCCCGCGCCGGGGGCCGGGGTGCGGCCGGACGAGGCGGCCGCGACGGGTCCGTCCCATTCCTCGGCGTCCTCCGGCCACAACTCGGACTCGGACGGCACGCGCCGATACGGCATGGGGTCGCTCGGTGCGGGGACGCTGACGTCGATGGGGCCCGCGTTCTCGGCGGAGGCGAACAGTGCGCGGAAGAGCGGACACCGTTCGTCGAGTTCGGAGACCGTGCCGGAATCGACGATCCGTCCGCCGTCGAGAACGGCGACGCGGTCCGCGAGCGACAGCGTGGAGCGGCGATGCGCCAGTATCAGTGCCGTCCGGCCGCGGTTGGCGCGCAGTGCCTCGAAGATCGACGCCTCGGTGGTGGCGTCGACAGCGGACGTGGCGTCGTCGAGAATCAGCACCCGCGGGTCGGTGAGGAGTGCGCGTGCCAGCGCGATCCGCTGCCGCTGTCCGCCCGACAACGTGAGTCCGCGTTCGCCGACGACGGTGTCGTAGCCCTCCGGCAACGCGGAGACGAATTCGTCGGCGGCGGCCATGGCGGCGGCGGCGCGGATCTCCTCCGCGCTGGCGTCGGGCCTGCCGAGCGCGATGTTGGCCGCGATGGTGTCGGAGAAGAGGAACGGTTCGTCGAATACGAGCCCGACCGCTTCACGCAACTGCTCGGCGCTCAGGGTGGACACGTCGAACGATTCGCCGCCGGACGTGAGGGACACCGACCCCGAGGACGGCGCGTAGAAGCGGGGGAGCAGCAGCGACAGCGCGGTCTTGCCGGAGCCGGCCATGCCGACCACCGCGACCGTCTCGCCGGGTGCGATCCGCAGGTCGAGCCCGCGATGGACGTGGCGCTCCGATTCGAACCCGAACGTCACCGAGCGCAGATCCACACCCAGCGGTCCGCCGGGCAGCGCGGTGGGGTGCGGTGGGTCCGCGACCTCTGGTTCGGCGTCGATCACCTCGTACACGCGCTCGACGGCGGCCCTGGACAGCTGGGCCATGATCACGACCGACGACAGGGTGCGGGTGACGCCGGTCATCGTGGCGACGTAGGTGGCGAAGGCGAGGAACGTGCCGATCGTGATGGTTCCGTGCAGTGCGAGGTAGCCGCCGATCGCGATGACGCCGACGAGGCCGAGTTGGGGCAGCGCCGCCATGGTCGGGGCGAAACGCGCGTTGATCCGGGCGGCCCGCAGGCGTTCGGCGTACAGCGCCCGGCTGTGGTCCTCGAGTTGGTCGACGGCCCGGCGTTCCTGGCCGAAGCCCTTGACCACGCGGACGCCGGTGACGGTTTCCTCGACGTGCTGCGCGAGGTCGGCCGCCCGCTGCTGCGCCGACCAGGTGGCCGCGAACAGCTTCGGTCGCATCGTGTACACGACGAGGCAGACCGCGGGAACGATCACCAGCGCGACGACGGTCAGCAACGGCGAGAGCCACGCCATGATCGCGAGGGCGAGGACGAATTGGAGCAGCGCTCCCGCCGACAGCGGGACCATTGCGAGCAGGCCCTGCACCAGTTGGAGGTCGGTGATGGACCGGGACACCACCTGGCCGGTGCGGATCTGATCCTGCCCCCGCCCGTCGAGCCGTTGCAGCGCGCCCAGCAGGCCCAGCCGCAGGTCGTGCTGGACGTCCAGGGACAGCTTGCCCGCGAGCATCCGGCGGCCGTACTGGCAGCCGAACCGCACGCACGCGAGCAGTGCGATGAGCAGTGCGGCGGTGCCGATCACCCGGGTGGCGCTACCGGAGCCCGCCGCGTCGACCGCGTACTTGGTGAGGAGCGGGAACGAGATATCGATGCCTGCGGCGATCACGGTCACGGTCAGGGCGCCGAGTGCGACGCGACGGTGCGCCCAGCACTCACCGCTCAGCCGTCGAATCCAGCCCGGCCGTGCCTGATCCCGCTCCAGCGTCTGTTCCCGTTCGATCACCGACGACGCACTCTCACCTACCACTGGGTCCACGTTAGCGCCGGGTACCGACAGTGCCGGTATCCGGCGCGGCGTCAGGTGATGTCGCGCTGCCGGGTGAGCACCCAACCGCCTGCGACGAAGACCGCCGTCCACCCGAGCAGGGCGAGGGGTGCGGCAGGCCAGAGCGTCAGCCAGTCGATCTCGTTGCCTGCGGCCGCGTTGGCGACCGTCCCGAGGGTGGCGGACACGGGGAGGATGCCACCGACGGAGCCGATGCCGATTCCGCTGAGGATCGAGCGGAGGATCATCTCGCCGAGGGTGTACCAGACGACGAGGGCGATGCAGCTTCCGACGGACGAGCCGGTGAGCATCGACACACCGCCGCCGATGAGCGCCCAGAGTGTCGCGCAGATCAGGGCGGCGCCGAGCATCGCGAACAGGGATCCGCGCAGTTCGAAGGTGTCACCGCCGAACGTCAGCAGCAGGGCGACGCTGACCACCTCCACCACGAGGCAGTAGAAGAAGCCGAACGCCGCGGTGACGGCGAGCTTGGCGCCGATCACCCCGTCCCGGCCGCGGGCGGTGAGGAACGTGGTGGTGAGCGTCTTGTACCGGAATTCCGTGCCCACGTTGACCGCCCCGAAGAGTGCGGCGAACAGGACGACGAGGGCGACGGCGACGGCCAGCCCGAACAGGGTGGCGGCGAGGTTGGCCTCGTTCGGATCGGCCTCGAACGCGTCGGTGAACGCGCGCATCACCGGAAGGGTGATCGCGCTCGAGAACATTCCGACGATCAGCGGTGCCAGACCGAGCATCCACCAGAAACGCAAGGTGGTGACCTTGCGGAATTCCGCGGTGAGCAGCGTTGTCATCGCGGACCTCCGGACATCGGACCCTGCTGGGGGTGTGCGGGTGGTGGGCCGTAGCCCGGTGGCGGCGGGGCATATCCCGGTTGCGCGGGGTAGCCGGGCGGCGGCCCGTAGCCGGGTTGCGGGCCGTAACCCGGCTGTGCGGGGTAGCCGGGCGGCGCGTACCCGGGCTGGGGAGCGTACGTCTGCGGTGGGCCGTACCCCGAGGGCGCGGCGGGGCTCGCCCCGGCCACGTACTGGCCTGCGGTCATCGAAAGGAAGAGCTGCTCGAGGTCGATGTGATCGCCGACGGCCCCGAAGATCGTCACCCCGGCTCCCGCGGCGACGGACTCGACGAGTTCGAGGGACGCACCGACGACGGCGAGGCGCCCGTCGGCGAGCGAGCGGGCGTCGACGATGCCCTTCGCGGCGAGGGCGGTCGCCAGCGCTGCCGGGCTCGACGACGCGACCAGCAACCGGCTCTGCTGCGACTTGCGCAACTCCTCCATTCGTCCCTGGTAGACGAGGGAGCCGCGGCTGACGATCACCAGATTGTCGACGGTCTGCTCCACCTCGCGGAGGATGTGGCTCGACATCAGTACGGTGCGGCCGGATGCGGCGAAGCCCTTCAGGAAGTCGCGCAGCCAGGCGATGCCCTCGGGGTCGAGCCCGTTGGCCGGTTCGTCGAGGATCAGGATCCGCGGATCACCGAGCAGCGCCGTCGCCAGCGACAGCCGCTGTCGCATGCCGAGGGAGAAACCGCCCGCCTTGCGACCGGCGACGTCCTCGAGCCCGACGAGTGCGAGCACCTGGTGTGCGCGTGCGTCCGGAACGCGGATCGCGGAAGCGTACACCTTCAGGTGGTCGAGTGCCGTCCGGTTGGGGTGCAGGCTCTGCGAGTCGAGGACGGCGCCGACCGTGTGCGCGGGGTCGACGAGGGAGCGGATCGGGACGCCGGCGACCGTGGAGGTGCCGGACGTCGGCTTCACGAGACCGAGGATCATCCGCAGCGTCGTGGTCTTGCCCGAGCCGTTGGGCCCGAGGAATCCGGTGATCGACCCCTGCGGCACGGTGAAGCCGAGGTCCGTGACCGCGTCGACGTTCTTGAAGCGTTTCGACAGCCCCCGCACCTCGATCGGCGCCGCGAAACTTCCCGGGATTGCTGTGGTCAACCCGTCCTCCCCTGCCACAATCGAATGGAACTGTTCCGACCCTACTGGGCTGCCGTGCCGAGATTCACCAACTGACGTACAGGCGTCGTGACGGCGCTTGCTGACACCAATCGATTGGGGACGCACATGAGCAAGCACCACCATCATCACCATCGCGACGTCATCTCTCCCGCGTATACCGGGCGCCTGTCCATCGACCCGTTTCCGGCGTTGCGGATGCCGGACGACGAAACCGATCCGGAGGCCACGTACCGGTTCATCCACGACGAGTTGATGCTCGACGGCAGTTCCCGGTTGAACCTGGCCACGTTCGTCACCACGTGGATGGATCCCGAGGCCGACAAATTGATGGCCGAGACGTTCGACAAGAACATGATCGACAAGGACGAGTACCCCGCGACGGCGGCGATCGAGGCCCGCTGCGTGTCGATGGTGGCCGATCTGTTCCACGCCCCCGACCTGTCGACCACCGACCCGGCCAGCGCCACCGGCGTCTCGACGATCGGTTCCAGCGAGGCGGTCATGCTCGGTGGGCTTGCGCTCAAGTGGCGGTGGCGGGCGAAGCGGGAGGCGGCCGGGGAGGACACTGCCCGGCCGAATCTGGTGCTCGGCAGCAACGTCCAGGTGGTGTGGGAGAAGTTCTGCCGGTACTTCGACGTCGAGCCCAAGTACCTGCCGATGGAAAAGGGCCGCTACGTCATCACGCCCGAGCAGGTGCGGGACGCGGTCGACGAGAACACCATCGGTGCGATCGTGATCGTGGGCACCACCTATACGGGGGAACTCGAGCCGGTGGCCGAGATCGCGGCAGCGCTCGACGCGCTCGCCGCGTCCGGCGGCCCGGACGTCCCGATCCACGTGGACGCGGCGAGCGGTGGCTTCGTCGTCCCGTTCCTGCAACCGGAGTTGTTGTGGGACTTCCGGGTTCCGCGCGTCGCCTCGATCAACGTGAGTGGTCACAAGTACGGGTTGACGTATCCGGGGATCGGGTTCGTGGTGTGGCGTGAGCGTGAGTACCTTCCCGAGGGGCTGGTGTTCCGCGTCAACTATCTGGGCGGCGACATGCCGACGTTCACCCTCAACTTCTCGCGGCCCGGTAACCAGGTGGTGGGCCAGTACTACAACTTCCTGCGGCTCGGCCGGAAAGGCTACCGGTCGATCATGGAGACGCTGCGCGACACCGCGGTCCGGGTCGGCAAGCGCATCGCCGAGCTCGAATACTTCACCCTCATCACGGACGGGACCGACATACCGGTGCTGGCGTTCGAACTGGTCGGCGACCCCGGGTTCACGGTCTTCGACGTGTCACACGAGATGCGGGCGCGGGGCTGGCAGGTGCCCGCGTACACGATGCCCGCCGACGCGGAGGACGTGGCGGTTCTGCGCATCGTCGTCCGCGAGGGCTTCAGCGCCGACCTGGGGACCCTCGTCGCCGAGGCGATCGAGGAAGTGTGCGCCGAACTCAGCGAGAAGGGCGGCGGGCGTTCGACGGAACAGCACTTCGCCCACTAGGTCACGCTTCGATCGCGCGGAGCTCGTCCGGCCAGCGGGCAGGCGCGGGACCGAATGCCTCCCGCGAGTTCTTGATGACGCCCTTGCCGATGGCCCGGTTGCCGGCGCCGCCGATGGCGGCGCCGATGCCGGCGGGCACCAGTTTGCCGAGTACCAGTGCGCTGCGGCGGGCGGCGTACTTGGTGATGAACTTGCGCACCAGCGTGCTGTTCATGCCCTTCATCGTGGGGCCGGGGATGCGGCTGGTGATGGCGCTCGCCCAGTTCTTCGCCGTCACACCCGTCGCCTTCTGCACGATCTCCATGCCCGATTCGCCGAGGGCCACCGAGAGCACCAGGGCGCGCCGCTGCTGATGGTCGGCGGCGGAGATGCCGTGCACCGACGCGACGGCGAGGGTGAGCAGCGCCGCCGCTTCCAGGAAGAACGCCGATTCGGCGCCCACCGCCGCGATGGAGGCGACAGTCCCGACCCCGGGAATGGCGGCGGTGGCGCCGACGGCGCTGCCGCTGCCCGTCACCGCCAGCAGGAACATCTTCTCCATGCGTTCGACGATCTGCGCGGGCGACTCGCCGGGGTGCGAGCGCCGGACCCATTCGACGTACTTGGCTACCGCGGGCGCCTGGAGCCGGCTTCCGTTGTCGAGGACCGAGACCAGTACCTTCTCCACCGGTCCACCATTGCCAGCCATCGGGGCTCCCGTCTCGCCTAGTGCTTCGTGTGTGCTGGCACCGACTGTAGGTGAGCGAACGCCGTGGCCGGTGTCGGCACCGTTGCCTAGGCTGGTGTCGTGAGCGTCGCCGACAGCGATACCGCGGTGTCGTCCGGGGCCTTCCGGCGCCCGGCCGCACCCCTGCGCGCCCTGGTTACGGGGTACGACGGCTACCGGCTGGCCGGGTTCGAGCCCGGCATCCATCTCGGTCTGCCCTCGCCCTGCCTGACGGTGATCGTGACCATCGACGAGCCCCTCGACATCGCAGCCCAGGCGGCGCCCGGGCAGGCGCCCGGTCGATACGACACGCTGGCCAGCGGCATCGCGACGGCACCGGTGACGATCCGGCACGACGGCCACCAGCACGGCGTCCAGCTGGCACTCAGCCCGCTCGGCGCCCGGGCGCTGCTGGGCGTGCCCACCGCCGCACTCGGCGCGTGGGTCGTCGGCCTCGAGGATCTGCTCGGTTCCGATGCGGGGGAGTTGACGGAACGGCTGTCCCTCGAACCCGGCTGGGACGGGCGGTTCGCGATCCTCGACGAGATCCTCACGCGCCGCGCCGCGCCTGCGGAGATCGACCCGCATCTCACCCGCGCCTGGCACCTGCTCGTCGCCGGCGGCGGCGTCCGGGTCGGCGACGTTGCGCGCGAGGTCGGCTGGAGCAGAAGGCATCTGGTGAACAGGTTCGTCGCGGAGTACGGCGTGACGGCCAAGGACGTGGTGCGGTTGTCCCGCTTCGATCGTGCTCACCGGATGCTCAAGGGGGCTGCCGGGGCGACACTCGCCGACGTGTCCGCGGTGTGCGGTTACTACGACCAGGCCCACATGGCGCGGGACTGGCGCGACCTCGCGGGAGTTCCGCCGTCGCGGTGGCGGGAGATCGACCCCTTCTCATTCGTCCAAGACCCGGACCCCGACGACGGTGCACGGTGATGTCATGACTACTTCGACGCAAACCACATGTGTGTGGCCCACGCTCGTCTACCGCGACGCGCGGGGCGCGATCCGCTTCCTCGTCGAGGCCTTCGGGTTCGCCGAGAAGGCGGTGTACGGAGAGGGGGACCGGGTCGATCACGCCGAACTCGGCTGGCCGAAGGGCGGCGGCATCATGCTCGGCTCACCCCGCGACGACTCGGTGATCAGCGACCTGCCGCCGGGGACGGGTTCGGTGTACCTCGTCGTCGACGACCCCGACGCACTCCACGCGCGCGCCGTGGCCGCCGGCGCCACGATCGTCGCCGGACTGAAGGACGAGGACTACGGCTCGCGCGGATTCACCTGCCGCGACCCCGAGGGCGTGTTCTGGAGTTTCGGCACCTACGCCGGCGCCTAGATCCGCCCGATCACACGCCGTGCCCGGCCGGGACCTCCTCGCCGGGCTTCGGCGGAGGCGGCGGGGTGCCGTCCCCGAACGGCCTGCCGCCCAACCCTTCACGGCCGTGCGGCGTGAGCCAGCCGGACAGATCGGGGCCCTTCGGCACGATCTGCGTGGGATTGATGTCGGTGTGCACGATGTAATAGTGCTGCTTGATCTGGGTGAAGTCGATGGTGTCGCCGAACCCGGGCGTCTGGAAGAGGTCGCGCGCATAGCTCCACAGGACGGGCATCTCGTCGAGTTTGTTCCGGTTGCACTTGAAGTGCCCGTGATAGACCGCGTCGAACCGTGCCAGGGTGGTGAACAGCCGCACGTCGGCCTCGGTGATGGTGTTCCCGACGAGGTACCGGCGGTCGGTCAGCCGCTCCTCGAGCCAGTCGAGGCGGGCGAACAGGCGGTCGTAGGCGGACTCGTACGCTTCCTGGGATCCGGCGAAACCGCACCGGTACACACCGTTGTTCACGTCGCGGAACACGAGGTCGGCGACCTCGTCGATCTCGTCGCGCAGCGGCCCGGGGTAGAGGTCGGGCGCGCCGTCGCGGTGGTACCGCGTCCATTCCGACGACAGGTCCAGGGTGATCCGGGGGTAGTCGTTGGTGACCACCTGCCCGGTGGGGACGTCGACGATCGCCGGTACGGTGATGCCCCGCGGGTAGTCGGGGAAGCGCGCGAAGTACGCGTCCTGCAAGCGCGGGATCTTCAGCACGGGGTCGAGTCCGCCCGGGTCGAGATCGAAGGTCCAGCTGCGTTTGTCGTGGGTGGGGCCGCACAGCCCCATCGACACTACGTCTTCGAGCCCGAGCAGCCGCCGGACGATGATCGCGCGGTTGGCCCACGGGCAGGCGCGGGCGGCCACGAGTCGGTAGCGGCCGGGCTCGACGGGATAGCCGTCGCGGCCGTCGGCCGTGATGCGGGTGGGGATGTAGTGCGTGTCGCGCGTGAACTCGGCGCCGGATTCGACGTAGGCGCCTTCCGTGCCGTGCGGTTCTGCCGTTCGGTCTGTCATGGTCGACTCGTTCCCCGTCTTTTTCGATGTCGTGTCAGAGCGTACTTCGCGAGATCGTGACCTCGGCGTACGTTCCCAGTTCCCGGTACCCGGCGCGGGCGGCGAGCGCGCGTGAGGCCGGATTGCCGCGGGGCGAACGGCATTGGGCGATCAGGCCGGCGTCGAGTGCGTCGTCGGTGGCGATCCCGGCGACCGTGGCGCCCAGTCCCCGGCGCCGGAACTCCGGTGCCGTGAGCACCCCGACATCGGCGAGGAATCCCTGGAACTCGGTGTAACCGGCGCACCCGACCGGTTGCTGCGCGTCGTCGAGGATTGTGAACCACCGCTCGCGGTCTGCCACCCGGGCCTCGGCGACGTCATCCGGGGGACATGCCGCCTCGACCTGCCGGACGTGGTCGCGTTCGTGGGAGACGAGAGGTGGCGGGCCGGTCACCGGATCCTGGTAGTCGGTGCCGTATGCGAGCGTCACCGGGCCGGCGCACCGTCCGGACCGATCCTGGGTGAGGGCGAGCAGCGTCGCGGATTCCGTCAGTTCCTCCGCCGTGTGCCCGTCGGCGCGCTCGATCGCCCACCGCGGTCCGACGAGCGCGGACGTCTCGCCGAGGCGCAGGAATCGGATCGTGTCGGTGTCGTCGTCCACCCGGACGGCGCGGTCGTCGGCGTCCGGCCGGGCGGCCAGTGCGTCGTCGGGCAATCCCAGTTCGCGTGACCAGGCGAGTCGGATGATGTCGAGGTGATGGGAGTCCACTGGGCCCACGGTAGCCGCTTGTTCGCGCCGACCCCGGACGGTATATTCCACGTGGAGTATTCGACTCGGAGTAGTGGAAGGTGGTGACCGTGGCACTCACGCCGCTCGGCGTCACCATCCTCGGCCTGCTGTGTGAGCGCACGATGCACCCGTACGAGATGTATCAACTCGCCGACGCCCGCCGCGGACGCGTGGTGAAGATCCGGCCGGGGTCGCTGTACCACACCGTGAGCAGGCTCGAAGGCGAAGGACTGGTGCGCACCACCGGCACCGACCGGGCGGGAAACCGGCCCGAACGCACCATGTACGAGGTCACCGACGCGGGCCGGGAAGCGCTGGTCCACCGGGTGAGCGACATGCTCGCCACCCCGGTGCCCGAATACCCGCAGTTTCCGCTCGCACTGGCCGAGGCACACAACGTCGACGCACCCACCGTGGTCGAACTGCTCCGGGAACGGCTCGATCACCTCACCCGCGAGATCGACGAACTCGACACCGCCGCCGCGCTCGCCTGCTCCACCGAGATCCCCAGGATCTTCCTCCTCGGCAACGAATTCCTCGTCACCGTCGCCCGCGCGGAGCACGAATGGCTCAGCGCCCTGGTGGCCGACATCGACTCCGGCGCCCTGCCGTGGCTCTCGCCGGAACTCGTCGAACGACTGACACACTCACGCCGGATTCCGTCCGGTTCAGCAAAGGATTGATGATGGACACCGAGCGCACCGCACCACCCGAGCACCGAAATCCCTGGCCCGCGCTGTGGGCCCTCGTCATCGGCTTCTTCATGATCCTCGTCGACAGCACCATCGTGGCGGTGGCGAATCCGGCGATCATGAACGACCTGCACACCGACATCAACAAGGTCGTCTGGGTGACCAGCGCCTACCTGCTGGCGTACGCGGTGCCGCTGCTGGTCACCGGGCGGCTCGGTGACCGCTTCGGCCCCAAGAACATCTACCTGATCGGGCTCGTCCTGTTCACCGGGGCGTCGCTGTGGTGCGGACTGTCCGGCACCATCACGATGCTCATCGTCGCGCGCGTGTTCCAGGGGCTCGGCGCCGCGCTGATGACGCCGCAGACGATGGCCGTCATCACCCGGACGTTCCCGCCGGACCGCCGCGGCACCGCGATGGGTCTGTGGGGCGCCGTCGCGGGCGTCGCCACCCTGGTGGGACCACTCGCCGGCGGCGTGCTCGTGGACAACCTCGGCTGGGAATGGATCTTCATCGTCAACGTCCCCGTCGGTGTGATCGCGTTCGTGCTGGCCTGGCGGCTCGTACCCGCGCTGGAGACCCACGAGCACAAGTTCGACATCCCCGGCGTCGTGCTCAGCGCGCTCGGCATGTTCTTCCTCGTATTCGGAATCCAGGAGGGCAGTTCCTACGACTGGTCGGCGACCGTGCTCGCGTCGATCGCCGCAGGCCTCGTCCTGCTCGGCGTCTTCGTCTGGTACCAGTCCTGGAACAAGAACGAGCCGCTGCTGCCGCTGGGACTGTTCAAAGATCGCAACTTCTCGCTCGCCAACGTGGCGATCACCTCGATGGGATTCGCGATCACCGCGATGGTCCTGCCGCTGATGTTCTACACGCAGGCGGTGCGCGGTCTGTCGCCCACCCGTTCGGCCCTGCTGCTCGTGCCCATGGCAGTCCTCACCGGCGTGTTCGCCCCGTTCATCGGCAAACTCGTCGACCGCACCCACCCGCGGTACATCGCGGGCGCCGGGTTCCTGCTGTTCTCGATCGCGCTCGGCTGGCTGTCCATGGTGATGTCGCCCGACGTGGCCATCTGGGAACTGCTGCTGCCGATCGGGCTGATCGGTCTGGCCAACGCGTGTATCTGGTCGCCGCTCGCGGCCACGGCCACCCACAACCTTCCGCCTCATCAGGCGGGCGCCGGGGCCGGCGTCTACAACACGACCCGCCAGGTCGGCGCGGTCCTCGGCAGCGCCGCGATCGGCGCGCTCATCACGGCCCGCCTGTCCGCGCAGGGGCTGAACGCCGACAGCCAGGAGGCCGGCGTCGGCGAGATGCCCGACTTCGTGAAGGAACCGTTCGCCACGGCGATGGCGCAGTCGATCTGGCTGCCCGCCGCCGTCCTGCTGGTCGGCTTCGTCGCCTCCGTCTGTTTCGCGCGACCGTTGCGGGAGAAGAAGCCCGGGGTCAGCGCGGACGACGCAGCCAGTCGGGAAACATCACTGCGGGGTTGAGGTAGTCGTCGGGGTCGAACGCCCGCTTGATCGTCCACATCGCGCCGATGTCCTCGCCGCTGAGCGCGAGGTCCAGGTAGTTGCGTTTGTGTGCGCCGACGCCGTGTTCGGAGGCGATGTTGCCGCCGTGGTCGCGGATCAGTTCCGTCACCGGCCGGTACAGCAGGGACTCGTCGGGGCAGCGAAGCACGTTGAGGTGGACGTTGCCGTCGGCGACGTGCCCGAACAGTATCGGGACCGCGTCGGGTGCCCGGCTCGCCACCAGCGCGACGGCGTCGGCGACGAACGCGGCGAGAGCGTCCAGCGGGAGGGCGGCGTCGAATTTCAGCGGTGGTCCGAACAGCGCGACCACGTCCGCGAACGCGTCGCGCGCCGCCCATACCCGGGCGCGGCCTGCGGGATCGATCCCGACGGCAGGTTCGTCGTCGGGATCGCACCGTTCCAGCGCGTCGGCGAGTTCGCCGGTGAGGTCGCGGCAGCCGGCCAGTTCCACCAGGAGATACCACGGCAGTCCCGTGGGAACCGCGAAACCGAGCCGCGCCGAGGCCAGGTCGAGCCCGCGGCCGTCGAGCATCTCCACGGCGTCGACGCCCCCCAGCCGCCGGACGACGTGCGCCGCGTCGATCAGCCCGGACAGGTGCGCGAACCCGGCGAGGGCGGTCACCCGGAATTCCGGAACCGGGTGCAGCGCCAGATCGACGGCCGTGACAACTCCGAGGGTGCCCTCGCTGCCCACCCACAGCGCGGGCAGGTCGTATCCGCAGTTCTCGGCGCCCACCCGCATGCTGCGCCGCACGATCGCCCCGTCGGGGAGCACGACTTCCAGGCCCAGCACCTGCGCGGACATGTGGCCGTACCGCACGGTGTGCAGCCCACCGGCGTTGGTCGACACCATGCCGCCGATCGTCGCGGAGTCGCGGGAGGCGAGGTCGACGCCGAACAACAGTCCGGCGTCGGACGCGGCGCGGCGTACTGCCGCGAGGGTGACCCCGGCGCCGACGGTGATGCGCAGATTCTCGCGGTCGACGGCGCCCACCGCGGTCAGCCGTTCCGTCGACAGCAGCACGTCGTCGTGCTCGGGAACAGTGCCCGCCTCGAGTCCGGTGCGGCCGCCCTGCACCGTGACCTTCATACCGGCCTGGCGGCAGATGCCCAGCACGGCCGAGACTTCCGCGGCGTCCGCGGGCCGGACCAGTGCGCTCGCCCGCCCGCTGTAGCGCCCTGTGTGGTCGGTCGCGCGGGCGGCGAGCACGTCCGCGTCCACGGTCACGAACCGTTCCCCGACGACCTCGGCCAGCGCCGCACGCAGCGAGTCCACACCCCGATCGTAGGCGGAACAGGTGTGGCAGTCTGGCGGCATGACTGAGCCTGCCGCCGCGCATCCCACCCGACTCGAGCGTGTCCGCACCGACGCCGGCGCCGAGATCGCGATCCTGACGTTCGCCCACGGCCCGCTGAACCTCTTCGATCAGGCGATGTTCGACGCCGTGCAGGCCGACGTCGCGGCGCTCGCCGAGGATCCGCCCCGGGCGGTGCTGCTGCGCGCCGAGGGCAAGATGGTCTCCGCGGGGGTGGACGTCCACGTGTTCGACGGGCTCACCGCGGAGCAGGGCGCGGACCTGTGGCAGGAGTTGTTCGCCGAGATCTGCCATCCGCTGGAGGCGTTGCCGTGCCCCGTCGTGTACGCGGCGCACGGGCTGACGCTGACCGCCGCCTTCGAGATCGCGCTCGCCTGCGACATCATCCTGGCCGCGCCGAAGGCGAAGTTCGGACTCGTCGAGACGGTCGTGGGGCTGACCCCGTCGATGGGCGGTCCGCAGCGGCTGGCCGAGCGGGCAGGCTCCGGCCGCGCCCGGGAACTGGTGATGACCGGCGATCTGTACGACGCCGCGACGCTGCACGCCTGGGGTGTGGTCAACGCCGTCCACGAGGACGTCGACGCGCAGGCCCGCGCGCTTGCCGCACGCCTGGCGGACGGGCCGACGCGCGCACACGACGCCACGAAGCAGATCATCTCCGCGTGGCGGTCGGGTGGAGTCGCGCACGCCGACTCGATCACGCCCGACGTGTCGGGTGCGCTGTTCGAGACGGAAGACCTCCGGGGTGCGGTACGCAGCTTCCTCGACGTGGGACCGGGCAAGGCGACGTACCGCGGGCGGTAGGCGTCGGCGATCCGCTCCCCGCAACTGTGACGGGCGTCATATAGTCGTGGCAAACGTCCCGGTCGCGCAGCGGAGGTGCAGATGTCGTCGTCCCTCGTCGAGTACCCGAGTAGGGGTCCGTTCTTCCGCGACGATCGCGTGGTCCGCGGTCGTGACGGCCTGCTCCGGTACGGCGGTCTCAACCCGTCGCTCACCGAATTGCTCGACATCTCCGTGCACCGCTACGCGGGCCGGGTCGCCGTCGAGGAGGACGGCGGCCGGTCGCTCACGTTCTCGCAACTGTGGACGTCCGCGGCCCGGGTGGCGGGCGGGCTGAAGTCGAAGGGCGTCGAGATCGGCGACCGCGTCGCGGTCCGGCAGCCCATGGGGGTCCGCTGGGTGGAGGCGTTCCTCGGGGTACTGCTCGCCGGCGGCGTGCCGGTCGGGGTGAGCCCGGCGCTGGACGACGCGCGGACCGGTCAGGTGCTCGCCGACAGCCAGTCGGTGCTGACCCTCGACGGCGAACTGCCGGAAGGTATCTCGTTCATCGACGACGGTGCGAGCCCGGACGAGCTGGTGCTGCTGTCGTACACGCCGGGCCCGTCGGAGTCCCCGAAGGGCGTGGAGCTGAGCAACGAGAACGTGCTCTCGACCATCGAATCCGTGCTCCACGCGCGCGGGTTCAGCACCGACGGACTGCGGAATCTCCTCGTCGAACCCGAACTGCACACCGTCGGATCGCTCGTCGAACTGCTCTCGACGCTGGTGGTGGGCGGGACGGTCCTGCTGACGGGGAGTACCGATGCGGCGTCGTGGCGCGGCACCGGGGCCGACGTGCTCACCGCGGCGCCCGCCGTTCTCCTGCGCGCCGTGGAGAGTTCGCGGGTGACGAGTTTCGGCCGGCGCGCGGTGCGCTGGATCGACTACAGCGGCTCGGGTCTGTCCCTCGACCAGTCGCAACTCCTCCGGCACACATTTCCCGAGGCCAGGCATTTCCTCGGGTGGGGCAGGACCGAGACCTGCGGGGCCGGGCTGGCGTTGCCCGACGAGTGCGCTCTGACACACGCGGGCAGCGTCGGCGTCGCGTTCGGCGGGATGGAGGTGGCGCTCCTCGGGCCCGACGCCGGCCGCGGTGTCGGCGAATTGCTGTGTCGCGGTCCGGGAGTCAGTCGCGGCTACTGGAATCGGCCCGAGGTCACGGCGAAGACGTTCACCGGTGGCTGGTTTCACACCGGCGATACCGCGAATATCGACGGCGACGGCTTCGTCCGTATCGTCGACCGCGACACCGCTGCCTAGGTGGTGCGAAAGGCAGGTATCCACCCGTGAGCTCTCCCGTCGCCGAGCTGCACATGCACATCGAGGGTTCCCTCGAACCCGAGCTGATCTTCGCGCTGGCCGAACGGAATTCCGTGCAGCTGCCGTACGCGGACCTCGACGATCTCCGCTCGCGGTACCAGTTCACCGATTTGCAGTCGTTCCTCGACCTGTACTTCGCCAACATGCAGGTGCTGCGGACGGCCCAGGACTTCGCGGACCTCACCCGCGCCTACTTCGCGCGGGCGTCCGCGGGCGGCGTCGCGCACGTGGAGTTCTTCTTCAACCCGCAGGCCCACGTCAATCGTGGTGTCCCGCTGCACGACGTGCTCGACGGGATCATGGACGCGGTGAGCACCAGCGAGCGGGAGTTCGGTCTCAGCAGTGCCGCCATCGCCGCGATCCTGCGCGACCGTCCCGTGCACGAGGCGGAGGAAGTGTTCTCCGAGATCATCCGGTTGCAGACGCCGATCGTCGGGCTCGGACTGGACTCGGCCGAGGTGGGCAACCCGCCGTCGCTGTTCGAGGACGTCTTCGCGCGCGCCCGGTCGGAGGGGCTGCACGTGGTTGCCCACGCGGGCGAGGAGGGGCCGCCGGAGTACATCTGGCAGGCGCTCGATCTCCTCGGCGCCGAGCGAATCGACCACGGGGTGCGGGCGCTCGAGGACCCGGCTCTCGTGGCGCGCCTGGTGGACGAGGAAGTGCCGCTGACCGTGTGCCCGCTGTCGAACGTGCGGCTGTGCGTCGTCGACTCGCTGTCCGAGCACCCACTGCGGACGATGCTCGAGGCCGGTCTGCTCGTCACCGTCAATTCCGACGACCCCGCCTACTTCGGCGGGTACGTGGACGACAACTTCGCGCAACTGCGGGACCAGCTAGGCCTCACCGACGCCGAGCGGGACACCCTGGCCCGCAACTCGATCACGGCGTCGTTCGCGAGCGACGCACGCAAGGCACAACTGCTCCGCGGCTGACGGCCCGGTCGTCAGTCCGTCAGCCCCGTGTCGCCGAGACTCGCGACGACGGCCAGGACGTCGCGGTCGCGGCCGTACGGCCCGACCAGGCACAGGCCCACGGGAACCCCGTCGTCGGTGCGCAACGGCACGGTCGCGTTGGGCAGTCCCGAAATGGACGCCAGGCACGTGAGCATGCCGGTGGCGCGCATCGTGTTCCGGAACCGTCCGCCGCTGGGGTCGCTCGCCCGCTCGGGGGCGACGGACGACGTGGCGGGCAGCAGGAGCAGGCGGTCACCCACATACGCGGTGATCGTCTGCGACGCCTCGGCGAGCATGGTCAGCTTCCGCCCGTACGTCGTCTCCCAGATGCGGCTGGCGTCGGCGAAATTGCGGCCGGGTTCGTCGCCGAGCGACGACATCGCCTGGCTCACCCACTCGCCGTGCAGCCGCCACGCCTCGTAGCCCTGCACGTCGACGACGGCGTCGTACCAGTCGGGCAGCCGGCCGATGTCCGTGTCGGTCCACGTCAGCCGCGGAAGGGAACTCTTCTCCCACGCGGTGAGGGCGCGCCGCACCGCGCCGAGCGCCGCGGCCTCGGCGACGGCGTTGATGCCGTCCGAGGTGAGCGCGCCGCGGAACGGGGTCTCGGCGGTGAGGGGGAGAACGGCGCCGGACACCGCGACGAGGGTGTCGACGTCGCTGCACACCCACGCCGGGGTGTCGAACGTGGGGGACAGCGGGAACAGTCCGTCGGTGGAGACGGCGCCCCGGGACGGCGCGAAACCGTACAGGCCCTGATACGACGCCGGGATGCGGACGGAACCGGTGGTGTCGACGCCGAGTCCGATGTCGGCGGCGCCCTGCGCGACCGCACTCGCGGCGCCCGACGTCGCGCCGCCGGGCAGACGGTCCTCGGCGCGGGGGTTGGGCGGCGTCCCGAACTGCTGGTTGACGCCGGAATGCCCGTAACCGAGGTCGTCGGTCTGCGTCAGACCGACGACGCGGGCGCCCTGCCCGAGGAGGCGTGCCACCACCGCGGCGGTACCGGTTTCGACGGGCGCCTCGGCGAGTCTTCGCCCGCTGCCCGCGCCGATCTGCTGTCCCGCAACGGCATACAGGTCCGTCACGGCCAGTCGCATACCGGCGAGGGGCCCGTCGCCGGTCGGGACGACCAGCGGATCTCCCTGCACGCGCCAGGTCGCCTTGTCGACGGGCGTGAACTCGGACACCGCTCCGCCGCTCGGAACGGACAGGCCGTCGGGCAGCGGCGGAACCTCCGGATCGTGCAGGCGTTCCCCGCAGGCACCGAGCATCGCGGCACCGAACGCCGCCGCCCCGGAGGCTCCCGCGACGCGAAGGAAGTTGCGACGGTCGAAAGATCGACTGGGGGCCACCTATCCCAGGTTAGCGACCGAGGACGGTCCGGAGGTGCGCGTTGTCGAACATTCGCTCGGGATCGTACTTGTCGCGCACGGCGAGGAACTCGTCGAAGTTCGGGTACGCAGGCCGTAGGTCTTCGGCGGTGCGGCCGTGCATCTTGCCCCAGTGCGGCCGCCCGTCCACCTCCCGGGCGATGGCCTCGACGGCGGAGAAGTACGGTTCGTGGTCGCGGCGGTGATACTGGTGCACCGCGATGTACGCCGTGTCCCGCCCGTTCGCCGTCGACAGCCACACGTCGTCGCCCGCGGCGAAGCGCACCTCGACGGGGAACGCGACCGTGAAATCGGACTTCTCCACCCACGCGTCGATCGCCGCGAGAGTGTCGGGCAGTGCCTCGGTGGGTACCGCGTACTCCATCTCCCGGAACTTCACCCGGCGCTCCGACGCGAAGACCCGGTAGCTGCGGTCCGTGAACTCGCGCGCGCTCAGCATGCGGGAGGAGAGCCGGTTGATCTTCGGAATCGTCGACGGCGCAAGGCTCGCCACCCTGTTGATGCCCTCGAACAGGACGTTGGAGAGCAGTTCGTCGTCGACGTAGGCGCGGACCGGGTGGAGAGGAGACGTCGGGGTGTCGCCGGGCAACCGGGTGTTGCGCTTCGTCAGGACGCGGCGCGTGTGCGGGAACCAGTAGAACTCGAAATGGTCGACCGTGGCGCGGTCGTGGTCGAGACGGTCGAGGGTGGCATCGAGCGACTCCGGCTTCTCGACGGCGTGCATCACGAAGTTCGGCACGCATTGGATCGTGACCTTCGAGATGATGCCGACCGCGCCGAGGCCCAGGCGTGCCGCCTCGAACAGTTCGGGATTCTCGGTGGGGGAGCAGTCGGCCACCGAGCCGTCCGCCAGCACCACCTGCAGCGCGCGGACCTGGGTCGCGAGACCTCCGAAACGCGCTCCGGTGCCGTGTGTTCCGGTGGACAGCGCACCCGCGACCGACTGCACGTCGATGTCGCCCAGGTTGATCATGGCCAGACCGCGGTGCCAGAGTTGCTCGCTCAGATCGTGCAGTCGCGTCCCGGCGAGGACGGTGACAAGGGCGCCCGCCGGTTCGTCGAGGGTGACGAATTCGATGCCGGTGAGGGCGTCGAGGCTGACGAGGATGCCGTCGGTGACCGCGACCCCGGTGAAGGAGTGGCCCGACCCCACGGCCTTGACCCGCTGTCCCTGCCGCGCGGCACCGCCGACGAGTGCGCAGAGGTCCGCCACCGAGCGTGGGGTCGCGAAGCGCAGCGGGTTCGCCGTCTCGGTGCCCGCCCAGTTGCGCCATGTGTCCTGTGCCATTCGCCCATCATGAACCTGGACGCTCGTCCAGGCAAATGCCGGGTTGGTCGGGCGTCCGTGTTGGTCGCGGGGGAGGCCCCCTCAGGTTCTACGATCAGAGGATGCTGAACAGGCTTCCTGCGGATGAACGTCGTGCCCAACTCGTCGAGTCGGCGCTGGCCATCGCGGAGCAGCGCGGCGTCGCGTCGGTCACGGTGCGTGCCGTGGCGGAGGAGGCGGGTGTCTCTCTCGGTGTGGTGCACTACTGCTTCGAGAGCAAGGAGGAACTCCTCGCCGCGATGGGCGAGAGCCTGGTTCTGCAGCTCAGCGCGTCGATGCGGCTGGCGTTCGGTCAGGTGCGGCACGCGCCGGACCTGCGCGGGATCGACGGTCTGCGAGAACTGCTCCACATCGGGATCAGCGGGATGTGGCCGATCATCGAGGCCACCCCGGACCGTCAGTTGCTGACGTACGAGATCACCGCGCAGGCGTTGCGGCACCGGGCGTCCGGGAGCGAGCGGGCAGGCGATATCGCCGGTCAGCAGTACCGGACGATGGACGAGGAGGCGATCGAGTTCCTCGCCGAGTGCGCCCGGATCGCCGGCGTCGGGTGGGGCACTCCGGTCGAGTCGATCGCGCGGTTCGGGCTGGCCATGCTGGACGGGCTCGTGCTGCGGTGGCTCGTCGACCGGGACAGCGAGGCGATGATCGCGGCGCTGGACGAGATGGTGCAGGTGATCACGGCCAAGGCGGTCGAGCAGACCTGATCCGGCCCTCGATCTGGACAATCGTCCAACTCGATGGTTGACTGGCGTCGCAGATCGATGCCCCACGATTGGACGAACTGTGACGCCCACGCTCGACCGTCTCATCGCCTCGACCACCGAGATCGACCCGCCGCTGGCCGCGCTCGACCTGCCCACGCTGCGCGCCAACGCCGCCGACCTGGTCCGGCGCGCCGACGGCACCCCGGTCCGGGTCGCCAGCAAATCCGTCCGCTGCCGCGCGGTACTGCAGGTCGCGCTCGGTGAGAATCTCACCGCGGCCGGGGGCTTCCGCGGGATCATGGCGTTCTCCCTTCGCGAGGCGATCTGGCTCGCCCGGCACGGCGCGCAGGACATCCTCATGGGCTACCCGACCGCCGACCGCGGGGCCCTCGCCGCACTGGCGGCCGAACCCGAACTGCTGGACCGGATCACCCTCATGGTCGACGGCGACGACCACCTCGACTTCATTACCGCCGCTGCAGGCACCACGTCCCCCCGGGCCCGGCTGTGCATCGACGTGGACGCGTCGCTGCGGCTCGGGCCCGTCCACATCGGGGTCCGCCGCTCCCCGCTCCGCGAACCGTCCGCCGTCGCCGCGTTCGCGAAACGCGCCGCCGCGCGCGGGTTCGCCGTTGTCGGGGTCATGTTCTACGAAGCGCAGATCGCGGGACTGCCCGACTCCAGTCCGCCGATCGGCTGGATGAAGCGGGCGTCCGCCAGGGAACTCGCGACCCGTCGCGGCGCGGTGGTGAACGCCGTGCAGTCGGAGGTCGGGGCGCTCGAGATCGTCAACAGCGGCGGCACCGGCTCGCTCGAGGTGAGCTCCGCCGACCCGGTCGTGACGGAGGTGACCGCCGGTTCCGGTCTGTACGTGCCCACGCTCTTCGACCGGTACCACTCGTTCCGCCCGCGCCCGTCTCTGTACTTCGCCCTCTCGGCGGTCCGGCGGCCGGCACCCGGCATCGCGACGCTGTTCGGCGGCGGCTACATCGCCTCCGGACCCGCCGGGCGCAGCCGCGTGCCCGCACCGATGTGGCCGACGGGCCTGAAGCTACTGCGCAACGAGGGTGCCGGCGAGGTGCAGACCCCCGTGACCGGAAGAGCGGCAGCCGATCTCGGTATCGGCGACCGGGTGTGGTTCCGGCACGCGAAGGCAGGCGAGCTGTGCGAGCGGTTCGACGAGGTGCACCTCGTCGAGTCGGACGGATCCCGCACCGCCGTGCCCACCTACCGCGGCGAGGGTCAGTGCTTCGGCTGATCGGTGAGCCGCATGAAGGCACCCAGTTCGGTCAGTCCTTCCGGGGTGCTCGGCATGTACTGGGTCAGCGATTCCGACCGGACGATGATCGCCGCCCACTTGCCGCGTGAGACGGCCACGTTCATCCGGTTCCGCGACAGCAGGAACGACATGCCGCGCGGCACGTCTTCGATCGCGGACGCGGTCATCGACACGATGGCGACGGCCGCCTCCCTCCCCTGGAACTTGTCGACCGTGCCCACCTCGACCCTGTCGAGGCCGACGGCGGCCAGATCGCGTTCGATCAACCCGACCTGCGCGTTGTACGGCGCCACCACCAGGATGTCGGACTCGTCGAGTGGGCGGGTGCCCTCGAATTCGCTCGGGTCGGTCCAGCCGGATCCGAGCAGCTTCGTGATCCGATTGACCACTTCCCGCGATTCCTCGGGGGATTGGGTGGCGTTGCCCTGGTGGTCGACGAAGACGGTGTGCACCCCGGCGTCCATGCCGTCGAGCCGCCGTGCGGCACTGGCCGATTCCTGCGAACGCAGCTTGCCGTCGTACGACAACGTCGAGACGGGAGCACACAGCTGCGGGTGCATCCGCCACGTGCGTTCGAGGAAGTAGCCCCGGCTCGCGGGCAGCGCCCCGTGCCCCTCGGCGAGCCACCCGAGAGCCGACGCATCCACCGGTTCCGGATGGGTGCCCTGGCTGACCTGGGGAAGCTGCTGGGGATCGCCGAGCAGCAGAAGATTGCGAGCCGCACCGCCCACCGCGATGGTGTTGGCGAGAGCGAACTGCCCGGCCTCGTCGATGACCAGCAGGTCGAGGCTGCCGGGCGGAACGCGGTCGGTGTTGGCGAAGTCCCAGGCGGTTCCGCCGATCACGCAGCCCGTCCCCTCCGCCTGGTCGATGAAGCCGGGGTAGTCGTGGGAACTGATGTCGGTCCACGTCGCGGCGCGATGCCGCCCGTCCTTCTTCGCGACGAGTTCGGCGGGGAGCCCGGCCTTCACGACGCCGCCGAGCATGTTCTCGATCACCGAATGCGATTGCGCGACCACACCGATCCGCCAGTGGTGCTGTTCGACGAGTGCCTTGATCACCCGGGCACCGGTGTACGTCTTGCCGGTGCCGGGCGGACCCTGCACCGCGACGTACGAGTCCTCGAGGTCGAGCAGGGCCGCGGTGATCGCGCCCGCGTAGTCCGTGCCGTCGACGGGCGGGAGCGGATTCCCGCTCCGGGTGCGCGGATCGGACCGCCGCAGGATGTCCACGGACGCGCACAGCGGAAGCTCCGGCAGCGGTGAGCACATGCCGTCCGCGGCCACCGCGACCGCCGATTCGATGCGGTCGGTCGTGATCGGTGGCCCGGGGGTGATCGCCGTCGGAAGTTGCCCGTACTCCTCGCCGTTCAGGAGTTCCTCGACGATCACCACGTCGCGGCGGCGGCCGTCCTTCCCGACCTCGAGCACGTTGACAGTGCACGTACCCCGCTGCTGCGGGTTGTCGCCGGCGACCGCCTCCGGTGCGGGAGTGTCGTACAGCGCGTACATCGTGGTCTTGGGACCCACCGTGCTCCCGGTGCCGAACCGGCCTGTGAGCTCGAGACGCCGGCGCAGCTTGCGCTGCCGGGGGCTGCTCTTGTGCCAGTTCTCCTCGACGACCGCGGACGACACCACCAAGACGTCCCGGATGTCCGACAGTTCGTCGTGCGGCACGACCAGCCGATCGAAGTGCGCCCACCAGAACGGTTTCCGCTCACGCCGGTGATAGCCGACCGCCGCCGCCATGAGTGCGGCGGCCTGCTGGTCGTGTTCCCGGTGCTCGCTCGGACCGTGCCCGGCGAATTCGCGCAACGCTGCCTCTGCGGGCGTGCATTCCTCGGTCACCGGGGTGGGCCCGTCGCCCGGCGGCCGGAGGGCCACGCCGTGCGTCCGCGCCTGCCCGATCAGCCAGTCGCGTAGCCGCAACGTGGAATCGCAGTCGTACTGGTTGTAGTCGGCGATGCCCTGCAGCAGTGCACGGGCCTCCTCGTCACGGCCGTTGTCCCGGTGTTCGCAGTAGTCGGCGTACGCGACCACCGACGCGGCGGCATTGGTGACGTCGCCGTCGCGCGGCTGCTCCGGCATGTACAGCGGTTCGAGTTTCTTGATGCTGTAGGACCGTTCGCCGATCCGCAGGCACCCGCGCACCACCGGGTACAGGTCGACGAGGACGTTGTCGCGCAGCAGGGTGTCGACGGTCTCCTCGCCGACGCCGTGCCGCCCCGCCAGCCGCAGCAGCGCCGACTTCTCGTACGCGGCGTAGTGGTAGATGTGCATGTTCGGGTACCGCTGACGACGCGCCGTCACGTAGTCGAGGAAGTCGACGAGCGCCTGCCGCTCCTCCACGCGGTCGTGCGCCCAGAACGGCCGGAACACGGCGGCGCCGGCGGGACCCTCGACCACACCGAAGAGGTATTCGAGACCCCAGTCGGTGGAACCGTTCTCGGCCCACAGCGGGTCTCCCTCGAAGTCGAAGAAGATGTCGCCGTCGTCCGGTTCCGGCAGCCCACCCAGGGCCTGCGGGGCGTACAGCTGGAACTCGGGGGTGCCCGAGGACTCCTGTCGCAACTGCAGGGCAGCCTGGGCGCGCAACGATTCGAGGGTGCGCTCGGGCAGCCCCTCGACGCTGCCCGCATGCGCGGCGAGCGCGTCGAGAGTGCCGATCCCGGCCGCGATCAGCCTGCTCCGCTGCGTCGAGCGCAGTCCGGCCACCAGCAGGAGGTCGCGGTGCTGCTCGACCTCCGGGGTGCACGTGTCGCAGCGGCCGCACGCCGTGTACCGGGGGTCGCCCCACTCCGCGACCGACTGCTCGTCGCGGTGCTCGTCGAGAATTCGTTCGAGCGAGGAGCGTCGCGCGGAATACACCGGGACGATGTCGCCGAGGGGGTGCGCGGAGTCGCTGTCGTCGCCGAGCAGCAGGTGGACGTCCGGGGACGTCGGAATTCCGTTGCCGGCGAGTGCTTCCGCGTAGGCGGCGAGCTGGAGGAGAGCCGGCACCTTCGCGTGCCGCGACAGCTTGGTGTCGTAGACGGCGTACGTGTCGCCGTCGCGGACGAGGAAGTCGCAGAAACCCAGGAAGCGGCCGTCGAAGAACGTGCCCTGGTACACGACGTCGGCGCCGCCGCGGATCGCCTTCACGGTGGCCAGGTTCGCGTCGAACAGGCCCACGGTGGTGTACTCGGGCCGGTCCATCGTGACCACCCCGTCGCCGTACTCGGCGCGGAACTGCTCGAGCCGGCGATGTTCGTGGGCGTCGCCCAGGCTCGACGTCCGTCGCAGCATCGGATCGTCGTCGACGGACGTGGAGGTGGTGCCGGCGCCGCCGAGCCCGAGCGTGGCATCCAATCGGCGCAGCAACGCGAACTCGCAGGTGGCGGCCGCGGCGAGGTCGCTGGCGCTGTAGACGATCGTGTCGTCGAGGAGGAACACAGCTACGTCCCCAGTTCTGCCGGTGAGTTCACCCGGCCGATTGTGCCATCGGGGTGCGACACGTCCAGAATGGCAGCCATGCCCTTCTTCGACGGCCACTCCGGACGAGTCCACTACCGGCACTGGAGCGCGGTGGGAGGACCCGTCGTCCAGCTGGTGTTTCTGCACGGGATGGGGCAGCACACGGGGCACTACCACCGGTTCGCGCGCGGGCTGACGCCGGCGGGAATCGGGGTGTGGGGAATCGACCAGGCAGGTCACGGCCTGTCCGAGGGCGACCACCCCGGCACCGTCGCGGAGCTGGCGGAGGACGCCGCGCTCCTCACCCGCCTCGCGGAGCAGCACGCGCCAGACGTCCCGCGCGTGCTGATGGGGCACTCCCTCGGGGCCGCCGTCTCGATGGAACTCCTCCTGCGTGGCGACTCCGGATTCCGGCGCGCGATTCTCTGCGGGACCCCGAAGACCGCCGCCGTGCAGCAGACGGCGGACGCGCTGGGTTCGCTGGAAATCCCGTTGCTCGCGGTGCACGGCGTGGACGACCGCATGGCCCCGATCGATCCCGTCCGGGACTGGGCGGCGGGCATCGCGGGCCTCGAACTACGGGAGTTCGACGACGCCGGACACGACCTGCTGCACGAGAAGGTCCACGCCGCCGTCACCGCGGTGGTCCGCGATTTCGTGCTGGGCGCTGCGCGCCCGTGAGCGGTTGAGGAGTGCAGGGACTCCGTAACCACTCACGGGCGGCGGAGCCGCTTACGCGTAGATGGCCTCGATGGCCGCGCCGTGCTCCTTGTGGATGACGTTGCGCTTGAGCTTCAGCGTGGGCGTGAGCTCACCGGTCTCCTGCGTGAAGTCGACCTCGAGGATGCGGTACTTCTTGATCCGCTCCGGGTTGGACACCTTCTTGTTGCCCTCGGCGACGGCCTCGTCGATCTCGGCGACCAGGTCGGGGTTCTTCACCAGTTCGGATACCGGGGTGTCGGCGGCCAGCCCGTGGCGTTCCTTCCAGCCTGGGAGGGTCTCGGAGTCGAGGGTGATGAGCGCGCCGATGAACGGCTTGCCGTCGCCGACCACGAGGCACTGGCTGATCAGCGGGTGCGCGCGGAGGGCGTCCTCGAGGACCGCGGGCGCGACGTTCTTGCCGCCCGCGGTGACGATGATTTCCTTCTTGCGGCCGGTGATCGAGATGTAGCCCTCTTCGTCGATCGAGCCGAGGTCGCCGGTGTGGAACCAGCCGTCCCGGATCGAATCCGCGGTGGCCTGATCGTTGTGCCAGTACCCGCCGAACACGACGGGACCCTTCAGGAGCAGTTCGCTGTCCTCGCCGATCTTGGCGGCGTGGCCGTCGATCGGCTTGCCGACGGTGCCGACCTTCTGTGCGCGGGTGGTGTTCACCGAGATGGCGGCGCTGGTCTCGGTGAGACCGTAGCCCTCGTACACCGGGACGCCGATGCCGCGGAAGAAGTGACCGAGGCGTGCACCGAGCGCGGCGCCGCCGGAGACGGCGCGGTCGCACTCGCCGCCGAGCGCGGTGCGCAGCTTCGAGTAGACGAGCTTGTCGAACAGGGCGTGCTTGAGCTTGAGGCCCAGCCCGGCTCCGCCGGTGTCCTGCGCCTCGCTGTACGCGATCGCCGTGGCGGACGCCTTCTCGAAGATGCTGCCCTTGCCGCCGTCGTACGCCTTCTGCTTGGCGGAGTTGTAGACCTTTTCGAACACGCGCGGCACGGACAGGATGAAGTGCGGCTTGAACGCGGCGAACTGGTCGAGCAGCGTCGTGAGGTCGGCGGTGTGCGCGACCGTGACCTTGGCGTCGAACGCCCCGAACGAGATGGCGCGGGCGAAGACGTGCGCGAGGGGCAGGAACATCAGGGTGCGCCTGCCCGCGTACATCGCGTCGCTGAGCGCCAGCTTCACGGCCGCGGACTCCGCGTAGAAGTTGGAGTGCGTCAACTGCACGCCCTTGGGGCGGCCCGTGGTGCCCGACGTGTAGATGAGGGTCGCGGGGGACGACGCGCGCACCTGGTGGCGACGCTCGTGCAGTTGCTCGTCGGTGACGCCCTCGCCGCGCTTCGACAGTTCCTCGATCGCGCCCGCGCCCTCGATCTGCAGGACCTCGCGCAGGTCGGGGGCGCCGTCGGTGACGACCTTCAGCGCGTCGGCCTGCTTCGCGTTCTCGACGACCAGCAGCGACGTGCCGGAGTCCTCGAGGATCCACTTGGCCTGATCGGGTGCGGACGTTTCGTAGATGGCGACGGTGCATCCGCCCGCCGTCCAGATCGCGTAGTCGATGACGACCCACTCGTACCGGGTCGCGGAGAGGATCGCGACGCGGTCACCGAGTTCGATGCCCGAAGCGATGAGGCCCTTCGCGACGGCAGAGACCTGCTGCGCGAACTCGGCTGCGGTGACGTCTACCCATCCACCGTTGCCCGGGCGCTTGAACGGAACGAACTTCGGGTCTTCCTCGGCATGACGGAAGACCGTGTCCGCCATGGAGGCGTCCTCCGGAATTGAGAACGACTGCGGTACCGAGAATTCACGCACTATGACCCCTCCACTGAAACGACATGACGGATGTGCATTCGATCACATTTGTCCTAGTTTCGCACCAGGACCGATGTCCGTTATGTGTATTTCTGTTCTGACCAGCGGAGATTAGTGTAACTCGGCGTAACCGGATAACTCAGGCGGCCTCTTCGAGGCGGCGCGAGTTGGCGGACAGCCAGCGCCGGATCGCGTAGTTCAACTGGTCCGGATCGACGCCGAGTTCCGTCGCGGTCGCCTCGAGAATCTCCTCGGCCAGGCCGTCGTCGGTGGCTTCCGAGATGCCGAGCGCGCCGCTGATGAAGACGTCCGCCACCCGGTTCGGCCGCACCCCGGGGATGCCGGCGAGCATCAGGAAGTGCGCCCACGTGACGTCGCTGCTCTCCCCGCACACCTCGATCCACGCATCGTGTATCTGCTCCAGAGCGGCTTCGTCGCGGGCGGCCTCGAGGAGGTCGTCGATGCTGTTGATGCGCAGCTGGTGTAGGCGCTCCGCTGCCAGCTGGATGTGGCGTGCCTCGATCGGCACGCCCGTGGCGGTGTACCGCCGCTTGTACGAGCCGACCTTGCCCGCCCACTGATCCGAGCTGCCCGCCTCCTCGAACGTGCGGAGCAGGTCGCGGGCGCCGTCGGTGAGGGGCTGATCGGGGTGTGCCCGCCGGTACGCCAGGTAGCGGTCGACGACGGCGACCTCGCTGTGCCCGGCGCTCGACTGCACCGATTCGATGATGCAGAGCGCGAGGCTGTGCCGGTAGGCATCGGAGGTGACCCAGCCGGACGGGTCGCCCAATCGGTCGCGGCAAGCGGTGACGACGGTTTCGACGGTATCGGCAGAGACGGTCACGAGATCCTCCAAAGGCAGTCTGTTCTGTGCTCTGTCCGGTGTATCGACAGGGCCTCCGGGAACGTTGCACTGGAGCTGAAGATTCCTCGAGAACGACCGTCAGCGAGGCATCAAAAGGTCTGTGACCTCGGTGTCCGAGAGTTGATGGAAATCGGCGTACGCGTTGCCGACGCCGCCGAGATCGGCTGGGGTGTAGGGGCAGACCACCTCGTCGGCGGTTACGCGCAGCCGGCCGACGGCCTCGGGAGCGGCCACCGGGACCGCGACGATCACCCGCGCCGCGCCCAGCTTCTTCACCGACTGGCAGGCCACCGCTGCGGTCGCGCCCGTGGCCATGCCGTCGTCGACGAGAACCGCGACGCGGCCCCTCAGCGACGCCCGCGGCCTGCCGCCGCGCAGCACCCGTGCCCGCCGCTCGAGTTCGTGGCGCTCCTTCGCCTCCACCATGGCGAGCGACGTCTTGCTGACCCGGGCGATGCGGAGAACGTCGTCGTTGATCACCCGGGACTCGCCCTCGCCGATCGCGCCCATCGCGAGTTCCGGCTGCCACGGGACGCCCAGTTTGCGGACGAGCACGACGTCGAGGGGTGCCGACAGGGCCGCGGCGATCTCGAATGCGACGGGGACGCCGCCGCGCGGCAGTCCGAGCACCACCAGGTCGGTTCCGCGCAGGTGGTCCAGTGCGGCGGCCAGTCGGCGACCGGCGTCGGCGCGACTGGTGTACAACATCGAACGCTCCGTGATCGTGGAGAACGGCTCGCCTCCGACGCTACTCCCGATCGGGGCGCTCAGATCTCGCTGACGGTGAATCGGCGCAGGGCGAGGGCGGGATTCTTCTCCCGCACCTCGGTGATCCGCTCCGCATCGACCGCCGCGACCGCGGTGCCCACCCGCTCACCGAGCGACACGAGGGTCACACCCATCGGGTCGACGATCATGCTGTTTCCGGCCCCGGTGCGCGCGCTCTGATCGGCGGCCGCCACGTACACGGTGTTCTCGATCGCGCGCGCCCGGATCAGGGTGGACCAGTGATCCTCCTTGAGCGGTCCGGGCACCCACTGCGCCGGCAGCAGCAGCACGTCGGCGCCCGCGTCGACGATCCGCCGGGTGACCTCGGGAAACCGGAGGTCGTAGCAGGTCTGCATTCCGAACGTGAGGCCGTCGACGGCGAACGTCTCCGGGGCGCCGATCTCCCCGGCGCGGATGACGTCGGATTCCTTGTAGCCGAACGCGTCGTACAGGTGGAGTTTTCGGTACGTGGCGACGATGTCGCCGCCGGGCCCGAGCGCGACGAGGGTGTTGGAGATGCGGTCGTCCCCGGGCAGCGCCTCGTTGACTCCCGCCACCAGGTGGACGTCGAGTTCCTTTGCGGTCGCGGCCAGCCCGCCGACGAACTCGCCGTCCAGGGCCTCTGCCGATTCGACGATCCGCTCGTCCGTTCTGGGCGCCGTGAACATCGCGTACTCCGGCGCCACCACCACCTTCGCGCCGCGGCCCGCGGCCTCGGCGGCGAGCGTGCGGACGGTGCGCAGGTTCTCCTGCTTGTCCTGACCGGGAGCGAACTGAATGACAGCGACATCGACCATGCCGTCCACGCTAGGCGACGACCGCGCGGCGGGTGTCTCCCGTCCCGGTCGCCGCCGATTTCCGCGGCGTGGCGTTGCAGTGTGGACTCGTGCACTAAACTGCTGGTCAATGAGTGATATCGAGCGTGACCCCGAACCCCCCACTTTTGCCGACCTCGACATCGACGATCGGGTCTTGAAGGCACTGTCCGATGTGGGCTACGAGTCGCCCTCGCCGATTCAGGCCGCCACCATTCCGCCGCTCCTCGCAGGCAACGACGTCGTCGGCCTGGCGCAGACCGGCACCGGCAAGACCGCTGCGTTCGCGGTGCCGATCCTCTCGAAGATCGACCTGACGCAGAAGTCGCCGCAGGCGTTGGTCCTGGCGCCGACGCGGGAACTGGCCCTGCAGGTCGCGGAGGCGTTCGGCAAGTACTCCGCCCACATCCCCGGCCTGCACGTGCTGCCGATCTACGGCGGGCAGAGCTACGGCGTCCAGCTGTCGGGGCTCCGGCGCGGCGCGCACGTCGTCGTGGGCACGCCCGGCCGGGTGATCGACCACCTGGAGAAGGGCACCCTCGACCTGTCCAAGCTCTCCTACCTCGTCCTGGACGAGGCCGACGAGATGCTGAAGATGGGGTTCCAGGAGGACGTCGAGCGCATCCTCTCCGACACCCCCGAATACAAGCAGGTCGCCCTGTTCTCGGCCACCATGCCGGGCGCCATCCGCAAGATCTCGAAGCAGTACCTGCACGATCCGGTCGAGATCACGGTGAAGTCGAAGACGTCGACGGCGTCCAACATCTCGCAGCGGTACGTGCAGGTGGCGCACCAGCGCAAACTCGACGCGCTCACGCGCGTTCTCGAGGTCGAGGACTTCGGCGCCATGATCATCTTCGTGCGCACCAAGCAGGCCACCGAAGACCTGGCGGAACGACTGCGTTCACGCGGCTTCTCGGCCGCGGCCATCAACGGTGACATCGTGCAGGCGCAGCGTGAGCGGACCATCGGCCAGCTCAAGAGCGGCGCCCTCGACATCCTCGTCGCCACCGACGTGGCTGCGCGTGGCCTGGACGTCGACCGCATCTCCCACGTCGTCAACTACGACATCCCGCACGACACGGAGTCGTACGTCCACCGGATCGGCCGCACCGGCCGCGCCGGACGAGCGGGCGAGGCGTTGCTGTTCGTAGCGCCACGCGAACGGCACCTGCTCAAGGCCATCGAGAGGGCGACCCGTCAGCCGCTCGCGGAGATGCAGCTGCCCAGCGTCGACGACGTCAACGCGCAGCGTGTGTCCAAGTTCGGCGACTCGATCACCGAGAGCCTGACCTCCGATAACCTGGCGTTGTTCCGCAAGATGATCGAGGACTACGAGCAGGAGCATGACGTTCCGCTCGCCGATATCGCCGCCGCGCTCGCGGTGCAGTCGCGTGACGGTGAGGCGTTCCTCATGGCGCCCGAACCGCCGCCCGCGCCCCGCCGTGAACGTGAACCCCGTGAGCCCCGCCCGCCGCGCCGTTTCGACGACGGTCCTCCGACCCGCTCGCGCGGACCGGAAGGCCAGGAGCTCGCGACGTACCGCATCGCGGTCGGCAAGCGGCACCGGGTGGTGCCGGGCGCGATCGTCGGTGCCATCGCGAACGAGGGCGGGCTACGGCGCAGCGACTTCGGGCACATCAGCATCCGCCCGGACCACAGCCTGGTGGAATTGCCCGCCGACCTGTCCAGCGAGACCCTCGAGGCTTTGCGCCGCACCCGGATCTCCGGTGTGCTGATCCAGCTGCAGCCCGACTCGGGGCCGCCGGCGGGTCGTCCGGGCCGTGGTGGCCGCGACGACCGGGCCGGCGGAAAATTCCAGCGTGACCGGGACAACAGGAAAAGGCCGCGCGAGTAGTCCTCGCGCGGCCCTGACCGGGGTCCCCGGCGGTTACGCCGGGGGAGCGGGCTGCGCAGCCTCGGCGGGCAGCGGGCCCTCCTCGGGAACGAAGAACGAACCGACGGTCGGCAGCACGTAGCAGGTCGCGCTGGTGTAGTCGACGGTGCCGAAGATCGATGCCACGACGGTGCCCGCGCCCGTTGCCACCACCTTGTTCAGCGCGGGGTAGCCGTCTTCCGTGAGCCCGTCGAGGGGCAGGATGCCGCTGCCTCCGGTGCTGGTGTTGATCCAGGCGACGTTCAGTCCCGACGACTTCACGACACCGGGATAGGCGGACAGGGCCTGGAAGCTGATCTCGTGCGCTTTCACCTCGGCGGTGGGCCCGGTGGTGCCCGACGCCAGCGTCAGCGTGACCGGTGCGAGGGTGCCGCATCCCACGGTCGGTGCGGTGTAGAAGAACGGTGTGTTCTCGCCCGCGACGTCACGCAGCACGGTCGACGTGGCCAGCGCCTCGACCGCGGCCTTCTCCTCGGGCTCGTCGGCCTGGGTGCGGAGTTCGGCGAGTCCGGGGACGTCGGGGGTGGCCGGGTCCGCCGCTGCCGTGCCCGCGAGGCCGAAGGCCGCGATACCGACCGTTGCCGTCGCGATCGTGCGTCGCATCACGCTCATACCGTCCACCTGAACTCCTCATGGTCTCGTTCGGGCAGCTCTGCAGCGCCGCCCGAGCGGAGAACTTACCCGAGAGCGAGGAAACAGTCAGGACCAGCTGCCGCCGCCGGCCAGCGTATCGGCCCGCGCGCCGTCGAGAGACTGCCGGATGACGTCGGCGTGACCGGCGTGCCGGGCGAGTTCCTCGATCTGGTGCAGCAGCATGTAACGCACTGTGAACACGACTCCCGACGCCATCCACTGCGCCACGTCGGCGGGCAGGTCGATGTCGCGGTCCAGGTCGGTTTCGGCGGCGACCGCGGCCTCGGTGGCGCGCTGCGCGGCGTCGAAGCGGGCGAGAAGGACGTCGACGGTCTCGTCCTCGGCGACGTTCCATGCCGCCATCCACGCAGCCACCGGATCGTCGCCGGCACTGCGCGGGGTCCCGGTGATGCGGGCGGTCATCGCCTCCTCGCCGTCGATCACATGTTTGAGGACGGACGCCAGACTCATCTCGCTGGCGCTGGGCACGCTGCGGACCTGCTCCTCCGTCAGGCCGGACACCGCGTTGCGGAACGCGGTGCGCTGGTTGTCCAGCATGAGGAGAAGGAGTCCGCGCTCGTCGGAAATGGGGGCCGGGGTGCTGGGTGTCTCGTTCATGCATTCAGTGTTGCGCGGATAGCGGACACCTACTGTCCTCGATCGCGGAGTTGTCGACATCTTCGGTGGGCCGCGTGTCGGGCTGGGCGCGTTCCCAGCAGTCCGGGCAGGACCGACCTACGATCGAGGCACGTGTCCGGGGAACGTCCCTGTTCCTGTGATCGAGTCGCAAACCGAGGTGCTTATGCCCCTGGAAGATTCGTCGTCGGCCTTCGCCGGCCCGTCCCGTGAGGGTGCCGCACCACCGGAACACGACCTCGAAGGCCACATCATCGAGGCCCGTTCCGAGGACTTCTTCCACGCCAGAGAACTGCAGGTCGACAACGAGTGGTTCAAGACCGCGGTGTTCTACGAGGTTCTGGTGCGCGCGTTCTTCGACTCGTCGGGGGACGGAACGGGCGATCTCCGAGGGCTGACGTCGAAACTCGACTACCTGTCCTGGCTCGGCGTCGACTGTCTGTGGCTGCCACCGTTCTACGACTCACCGCTGCGCGACGGCGGATACGACATCCGCGACTTCCGCGCCGTGCTGCCGGAATTCGGGACGGTCGAGGACTTCGTCCAACTCTTCGATCAGGCGCACCGTCGTGGGATCAGGGTCATCACGGACCTGGTCATGAACCACACGTCCGACACCCACGCCTGGTTCCAGGAGTCGCGCAACGACCCCGACGGCCCGTACGGCGACTTCTACGTCTGGTCCGACCGCGACGAACAGTATCCGGACGCGCGGATCATCTTCGTCGACACGGAGACGTCCAACTGGACGTGGGATCCGGTGCGCAAGCAGTACTACTGGCACCGCTTCTTCTCCCATCAGCCGGATCTGAACTACGACAATCCCGACGTCCAGGACGCGATGATCGACGTGCTGCGGTTCTGGCTGGACCTCGGAATCGACGGATTTCGGCTGGACGCGGTGCCCTACCTGTTCGAGCGGGAGGGCACCAACTGCGAGAACCTGCCCGAGACCCACGCGTTCCTCAAGAAGTGCAGAGCGGTCATCGACGCCGAGTACCCGGGGCGGGCGCTGCTCGCCGAAGCCAACCAGTGGCCGTCGGACGTCGTGGAGTACTTCGGGGAGCCCACTGTCGGCGACGAGTGCCACATGGCGTTCCACTTCCCGCTGATGCCGCGCATCTTCATGGCGGTGCGGCGGCAGAACCGTTTTCCGATCTCCGAGATCCTCGCGCAGACCCCGCCGATTCCGAGTTCGTGCCAATGGGGAATCTTCCTCCGGAACCACGACGAGTTGACGCTCGAAATGGTGTCGGACGAGGAGCGTGACTACATGTATTCCGAGTACGCGCAGGACCCGCGGATGAAGGCGAACATCGGCATCCGGCGGCGCCTCGCGCCGCTGCTCGAGAACGACCGCAACCAGCTCGAGCTGTTCACCGCGCTGCTGCTGAGCCTGCCGGGTTCGCCCGTCCTCTACTACGGTGACGAGATCGGCATGGGCGACAATATCTGGCTCGGCGACCGCGACTCGGTGCGGACGCCGATGCAGTGGACGCCCGACCGCAACGCCGGATTCTCCCGCGCCGACCCGGCGCGGATGTATCTGCCGGTCATCATGGACCCCACGTACGGCTATCAGTCGGTGAACGTCGAGTCGCAGATGAACTCGACCAACTCGTTGCTGCACTGGACCCGCCGGCTGATCCAGGTTCGCAAGCAGCACCCGGCGTTCGGAACGGCCTCGTTCACAGAACTCGGCAGCGCGAACCCGGCCGTGTTGTCGTATGTGCGGGAGACCCCGCCGAGCGAGGACCGCCCGTACAGCGACGTCATCCTGTGCGTCAACAACCTGTCCCGGTTCCCGCAGGCGGTGATCCTGGACCTCACCCAGTTCGCCGGCCGAATCCCCGTGGAGCTCACCGGCTCCGTTCCCTTTCCCACCATCGGGGACGACGGGTACATGATCACGCTGCCCGGTCACGGCTTCTTCTGGTTCGCGCTGCAACCGGATCCCACAACCGATGGCGCGGTGAGCGGACACCCGGTCAGCAGCGAAGCGGAACAGGCGGTGCAGCAGTGAACGAACCCACCAGTGGACGCATTCCCGACGAGACCCTCGAACGGCAACTCGTCCGGTGGTTGCCGGACCGGAGGTGGTTTGCCGCGAAGGGCAACACCATCTCGGCGGTGCGGATCCTGCTCCGCCACGAGCTGACGTCGGTCTTCGGGTTCTCCGCCGAGCACCTGCTGGTGTCGGTGGAATTCGAGGCGGGCCCGGCGCAGGTGTACCAGGTGCCGCTGGGGTTCCGCAGTCATCTGCCCGAGGACCTCGAACCGTGGGCGTTGCCGGACGGCGACGGCAACGGCATGATCGCGTACGACGGACTGCACGACGCCGAGGTCATCACCCTGTACGCGGACCTGCTGGCAGAGGCACAGGGTTCCGGGCCGGTGCAGTTGAAGACCGTGCCGGGCACGGTGATCGAACCGGGACTGCGCGGGCGAACCCTCGGCGCGGAGCAGTCGAACACGTCGGTGGTGCTGGGGGAGAAGTTGCTGATGAAGATCTTCCGCCTGGTCACCCCCGGGGTGAATCCCGACGTGGAACTCCATCTGGCGCTCGCCGGCGCGGGCAGTGAATACGTGGCGACCTTGCGGGCGTGGATGGAGACCGATGTCGCCGGGATTCTCACCACGCTCGCGATGGTGCAGGACTTCGAGGCCAATTCGGCGGACGGGTGGAGCATGGCGCTCGGCAGCGTTCGCGACCTCCTCATCGAGGCGGATCTCCACGCCGCGGAGTTGGGGACGGACTTCGCCGGTGAGTCCCATCGCATGGGCGCCGCCGTCGCCGAGGTGCACTCGACGCTGGCGCGTGCGCTGGGTGCGGAGGAGCGGCAAGTGGCGTCGACGACGGTGGAGGCGATGAAGCGCAGGCTGGACGCCGCCACCGCAATCGTTCCCGAACTGGGGGAGGTGGCCGCCGCGGTGCGGGACAAGTTCGCCGAGGCGGAAGCGCTGGGCGCCACCGCCGTCCAGCGGATTCACGGAGACCTGCACCTCGGTCAGGTGCTGCGGACACCGGAGCGGTGGCTGCTCATCGACTTCGAGGGCGAGCCCGCCAAGACGCTCGACGAGCGGCGGGAACGGGACAGTCCGTTGCGGGACGTCGCGGGAATGTTGCGGTCCTTCGACTACGCCGCCCACCACCTGCTGGCCGATTCGGTGCCGATGGGGGCGATGGGAGCGGCGTCGCAACGGGACTTCCGCGCGAGGGAATGGGCCCAGCGCAACGCCGACGCCTTCTGCGAGGGCTACGCCTCGGTGTCGGGCACCGATCCGCGAGAGGCGGCGGCGTTGCTCCGGGCCTACGAACTCGACAAGGCGGTGTACGAGACCGTCTACGAGGCGAGGAACCGCCCGCAGTGGATCGGCTTGCCCCTCTCCGCCATTCGCAGACTCACCGCAGCACCTCGGTGAGGGCCGGGGACGAGACCGTGCCCGTGTCGAACTGGGTGCGGTACAGCTCTTCGTACCGGCCGCCCGCGGCGAGCAGTTCGGAGTGTGTGCCCCGTTCGACGATGCGCCCGGCCTCGACCACGAGGATCAGATCGGCCGCGCGGACGGTCGACAACCGGTGGGCGATCACCACGGCGGTGCGGCCGGTGAGGGCCTCGCCCAGCGCCTCCTGGACGGCGGCCTCGGACGTGGAGTCCAGGTGCGCCGTCGCTTCGTCGAGGATGACCACCCGCGGATGCGCGAGCAGCAGGCGAGCGATGGTCAGCCGCTGGCGTTCGCCGCCGGACAGTCGGTAGCCGCGTTCGCCGACCACCGTGTCGAGGCCGTCGGGAAGGGCGGCGACGAGGTCGGTGAGCCGGGCGCGTTCCAGGACCTCCGCGAGTTCGGCCGGCGTGGCGCCGGGGCGGGCGAGCAAGAGGTTGGCCCGCACGGTGTCGTGGAAGAGGTGCCCGTCCTGTGTCACCATTCCGACGGTGGCCCGGAGGGAGTCGGCGGTCAGGTCCCGCACGTCGACCCCGCCGAGTTTCACCGAGCCCGCGTCCGCGTCGTAGAGCCGGGGAACCAGTTGGGCGATGGTGGACTTGCCGGCCCCGGACGATCCCACCAGGGCGACCATCTGTCCGGGTTCGGCGCGGAACGACAGTCGGTGCAGCACGTCGACGCCGCCTCGGGTGTCGAGGGTCGCGACCTCTTCGAGCGACGCCAGCGACACCTTGTCGGCCGAGGGATACGCGAACTCCACGGAGTCGAACTCCACCGACACCGGGCCCTCGGGCACCGCGACCGCGTCGGGCTTCTCGGCGATCAGCGGTTTCAGGTCGAGGACCTCGAAGACGCGCTCGAAGCTCACCAGCGCGCTCATCACGTCCATGCGTGCGCTGGCCAGCGCGGTGAGGGGCGAGTACAGGCGGGTGAGCAGCATCGCCATCGCGACCACCGCTCCCGCGTCGAGTTGTCCGCGCAGTGCGTAGAACCCGCCCAGTCCGTAGACGAGGGCCAGCGCGAGCGCCGAGACGAGGGTGAGCGCGGTGACGAACACCGACTGCAGCATGGCCGTGCGGACGCCGATGTTCCGCACCCGCCGCGCGCGGACCGCGAATTCGGCGGACTCCTCCGACGGACGGCCGAACAGCTTGACGAGCGTGGCGCCCGGCGCCGAGAACCGCTCCGTCATCTGGGTGCTCATCACCGAATTGTGGTTGGCCGCCTCACGATTGAGTTGTGCGAGCCGCGCGCCCATCGTGCGGGCGGGCAGGACGAAGATCGGCAGCAGCAGCAGTGCGCACAGCGTGATCTGCCAGGAGATCCCGATCATGACGATCAGCGTGATGCCCAGCGTGACCAGGTTGGACACCACACCCGACAGGGTGTCGCTGAACGCGCGCTGCGCACCGATCACGTCGTTGTTGAGGCGGCTGACCAGCGCGCCGGTGCGGGTGCGGGTGAAGAAGGCGATCGGCATCCGCTGCACGTGGTCGAACACGGCGGTGCGCAGGTCGAGGATCAGGTCCTCGCCGATGCTCGCCGACAACCACCGCGTCCACAGCGCGAGGGCGGATTCGAGGACGGCGATGACCGCGATGAGCGCCGCGAGACGCACGATCACGGACACCGCGTCGCCGCCGACGATGGCGTTGACGACGCGGCCCGCCAGCACCGGGGTGGCGACGGCCAGCGCGGCCGTGACGACGCTGAGCAGCAGGTACCACGCGAGGTTGCGGCGGTGCGGCCGGGCGAAACGGGCGATCCGCCGTAACGTCGTCCGGGAGAAGGGGCGTCGATCTTCCTGGGCGTGCATCGCGTTGTACATGGCGTTCCACGCCGTGACTTCCATGCTCATGCCGGCGGCCTCCTGTCGCTGTCCCCCCACGGTAGAGCCGGGGTATGACACGACCGTAGAACCTCTACTTAACTCGAGGTCAAGCCGCGGGCGCGGGAAGCGTCACTTCGCTACGTCGACGACCACCCGCGTCGGATCGGACAGCGCGGACACCGTGAACGGACGGCCGGGTGCGCTCACGCCGATGAACGACTGGGTGACGCCTTCGAACACGAGCGCACCGTTTACCTCGGTCACCGTGCCGCCGGGAACACCGGGCACCGGGTTGGGGCCCGAGTAGCCCTCCACGTCGCTGTCGAACGGGTACGCCGAGCCGTCGATCTGCACCTGCAGGATGCCGTTGCCCGACACCGGGATCGTTTTGCCGCTGCCGTCCTGCACGGCCTGGTCCACGTATTCGACCCGCCAGCCCGGGGTGCCCTTGCCGCCGAGTTCGTACACCACGCGGTCGAATCCCTCGTGCGCGCCGACGCGGACGTCGGTGACGGTGAGCTTCGCGGACTCGGACGCCGCGGACGACTTCGGTGACGCGTCGGTCGGGATCGGTGCAGACTCGGATTCGAGTGCGCTGCCGGTGGTGGCCGCGGCGGCGGGCGACGTCGCCGCCACACTGCTGGCGGAGTTCGACTCCGAGCATCCGGTGAGTGTCAGGGCCAGCGCGCAGGCGGCGAACGCGGCGAAGGGGCCGATCCGGTGGTTGATCATGATCCGATCGTAAGCCGGGGCCGATCAGAGACGCGGGAGCCCCGGGCGTGGCGTCGCGATCGCGTCCAGGTACAGCCAGTTGCCGTCCTCGCGGACGAATCGGCTGTTCTCGTGCAGCGATTCGCGGTGGCCGTCCAGTACGTAGTGCGCACGGAACTCGACGGTGCCGGTGGTGTCGAGCAGACCGCCGCCGGTCGTGCCCAGGATGTCGAGGCGGGTCCAGCGCTGCTCGGGATCGAGGTCCAGATCCGCGGGCCGCGTGCTCGGATGCCACGTCGCGAGGAGATAGTCGGCGTCCAGCACCGCGAACGCGCTGAACCGGGATCGCATCAGGCGCTCGGCCGTGGGCGCCTTCGCCTCGCCGCGGTGATACCTCCCGCAGCACTCGTCGTACGGTTCACCGAGCAGGCAGGGGCATCGACTGGTCACGGTCCCAGTATGGACGGCGGTCACACGAGCTTGTGGGTGCGGTCCTTCCAGTACGGCGCGCGCAGTTCCCGCTTCAGGATCTTGCCGGTGGGGTTGCGCGGCAGCAGGTCGACGACGTCGACCGTCGTCGGGCACTTGAACTTCGCCAGTCGCTGACGGGTGTAGTGGATCAGTTCGTCCGGTTCGATGCTGCTTCCGGTCACCGGCACCACGACGGCCTTGACCGTCTCACCCCAGTGGTCGTCGGGCACGCCGATCACCGCGACCTCCGCCACCGCCGGGTGTTCGACGAGGACCCGTTCGATCTCGGGGGAGTACACGTTCTCGCCGCCGGTGATGATCATGTCCTTCAGCCGGTCCTCGATGAACACGAAACCGTCGGCGTCCGCGCGGCCCATGTCGCCGCTGCGCAACCACCCGTCCGCGGTGATCGCCTCCGCCGTCGCCTCGGGTTTGCCCAGATAGCCGGGCGTGCGCTGGTCCGATCGCCACCACAACTCCCCGGTCTGACCGGTGGCGACGTCCTCGGCGGTGGCCGGGTCCACGATGCGCATCTCCACACCGGGAATGGGCTGTCCCGCCGACGCCATCCTTGCCTCCTGCGACTCGTCGCGATGCACGTCCGGCAGGAGTGCGGTGACCACACCCGCGCATTCGGTCATTCCGTACACCTGGACGAACTCCGCCTCCGGCCAGGCGGCGAGCGCGCTGCGCAGCAACGGCAGCGGCATCGGGGCGGCGCCGTACGTGATGCGGTGCAGCGCGCCGAACGCGGCCACGGCCTGCTCGCCCGCGGCGAGCACCCCGGCGATCACCGGCGGCACGAGGAACGCGATGTTCGCACCGGCCGCGAGCGCACCGAACAGCGACGGCGCGTCGGCTTCCCTCGTGAAATGGCAGCGGGCGCCGGCGTGCACACCCATGATCGCGTAGCAACTCCCACCGACGTGGAACAGCGGCATGGCGACGAGCAGACAGTCGTCGTGCCGTGCGGGCAGGATGTCGAGCACCGCAGTGCTGTGCGCGATCAGGTTGCGGTGCGTCAGCTGAACGCCCTTGGGCCTGCCCGTGGTTCCCGAGCTGTAGAGGATCAGCGCGGTGGCCTCCGCGGCGACCTTGGGCCTCGACGACAGGACGGACGCCTCGGCGAGCCACGGTTCGAACTCGTCGTGCTCCCCGCCGACGGTGATGATCTGCTCGATGCCGGTCAGCCGGTCCCGCAAGGCCATGACTTGCTGGAGGAACTCGTTGCCCACGAACAGGATTCGAGCCTTGCAGTCGTTGATCACGTAGTCGAGTTCCTCGCCGGCCAGTCGCCAGTTGGGCACCGCGGCCGCCGCGCCGAGGAGGGAGGCGGCGTAGGTGACCTCGAGGCAGGACAGGTGGTTCTTGTCGACGAACGCGACCGTGTCGCCCGCCCCGATTCCGCCCTCCGCCAAGGCTCCCGCGACGTGCAGGATCCGGTCGTGCCACCCGGACCACGTGTAGTCGGCGCCCTGGAACTGCACGGCGACGTCGTCCGGTCGAACCTGCGCCCAGTGCGCGAGTCGGTCGAAGATGATCTGGTTCTCGGCGTCCGACATGCGCCCACCTCTCGTCTGTGACGTCAGTCACATCAGGCTAGTAGCCGGTGCTCCGATCAGTGACGTTTTGCCTCATGCGGTCGAACTGCTTCGGCTCCGTGTGCCCGCGCGTCGCAACGCGGCGCTGCCGAGGGCGCCCACCACGATCAGGGTGATGCCCAGCCAGTCGGGGTCGTTGTCGGTGACGAGCATCGCAATCCCCACGCCGATCACGTACGGCGGCAGGAAGTCGAACAGCTTGACGAGCGGCGGCGCCACCTCTTCCGGTTCCCCGGATTCCCGCGGAGCCTGCGCGCTCGCCACGTCCGGATACCACTCGGTGAAGGACAGCGCGAACAGCAACGCCCCGATCGGAATGATCCAGCCCGTCCAGAAATTGTCCGGCTGGTCGAGGACGAGGTCGCCGTACAGTCCGGATGCCGCCGACACCGTGAAGGACAGCGCCCACACCAGGGTGATGAGCTGGTTGACCTTCAGGAACAGCGGCGAGGTCCAATACTCCTCGGGTGTAGTCTCTTTGGCGTACGGCAGGGTGAACGGATTGCGCAGCAACAGCGAGCCGAACGCGAACGCGACGAGCGCCAGACTCGACATCTCACCCGACCACTTCTCCAGCCAGGTGATCAGGCTGTCGGAGGCGAACAGTCCGATCACGGCGAGGCAGCCGAAATAGACGATGTCGAACACTTCCATGGGTTTGAGGCTTCCGCCGCGGCGGTGGCTGAGGAACAGGAACAGGATCGACAACCCGAGAGCGGTGGCGACCGATTCCTCGAACCGCCCGGGGCCGGACAGCAGCGACATCACGATCCACGGCGCCAGGCCGGCGAACGGTGATTGGAGGAACGCGTCGAGGAAACGCGATCCCGCCCGGGGTGTGGGGGGTTCGATGGCCATGAGGGCTCTCCTTCGCACCGGCGATACCCGAATTCTCCCAGGTCGGCACATCCGTTGTGGGCGTTTCCGGCCGGGGCGCCGTGTCCGGGATCACGTCCCGGCGGGCCGAAGATCAGGGTGGTCCCTGATGGCGGGCCGCCGCGGGTGTCGACAAGATGGAGGAGTGCGCCGCGCGTGCACCGTCCCGGCCCGTCACCACGGGGCCGGACCGCCACGAGAGAATGACGAAAGGCGATCATGAGCACGCATGCCCCCGCTGTCGCTGCCCGTGCTGTCGAGCTGTCCAAGACGTACGGCACCGGCGACACCCAGGTCCACGCGCTCAGCGCGGTATCCGCGGAGTTCGCCCGTGGTGAGTTCACCGCGATCATGGGACCGTCCGGTTCCGGCAAGTCGACGCTGATGCACTGCCTGGCCGGCCTCGACGCCGCCAGTTCGGGTTCCGTCCTCATCGGCGACACCGAGTTGACGACGCTGACCGACAAGCAGATGACCCAACTGCGACGCGACCGCATCGGCTTCGTGTTCCAGGCGTTCAACCTGGTGCCGACGCTGACGGCGCTGGAGAACATCACCCTTCCGCTGGACATCGCGGGCCGCAAGCCGGACGCCGCGTGGCTCGAGAACGTGCTGACCACACTCGGGCTGCAGGACCGTCTCGAGCACCGCCCGGGGGAGTTGTCCGGAGGTCAGCAGCAGCGGGTCGCGTGTGCCCGCGCACTCGCCGGACAGCCGGAGATCATCTTCGGCGACGAGCCCACCGGCAACCTCGACTCGAAGTCCTCGGGCGAGGTGCTGTCGATCCTGCGGGCCGCGGTGGACGAATTCCACCAGACCGTCGTCATCGTCACCCACGACCCCCGCGCGGCCGCCTACGCCGACCGGGTGGTGTTCCTCGCCGACGGCAAGATCGTCGACGAACTGCGTGAGCCGACGGCCGATTCGGTTCTCGACACGATGAAGCGACTCGACGAGCCCGCCCACGCCCTCACGTCCGACGCGGCGGTCTGACCGCATGGCGTCCACATCCGGTGCGCCGATGCGCAAGGTGTCGCTGCGCAACCTGGCGGCACACAAGGTCCGGCTGGCACTGACGGTGCTGTCCGTGGTGCTCGGCACTGCGTTCGTCGCCGGTTCCTTCGTCTTCACCGACACCCTCCAGAAGACGTTCGATTCGATCTTCGAGAACACCGCGCAAGGCGTCGACGTCCGGGTGTCGAGCGAGGAGCGCAACTCCAGCGGGGTGCCCCTCGAGGACCTCGACACCATCACGGCCCTGGACGGGGTGCGCGCGGTGGCACCGGCCGTCAGCGGGCAGATCGTCCTCATCGGCTCCGACGGCGCCGCCGTCCAGACAGGCGGTGCGCCGAGCATCGGGGAGTCGTACCTGCCGCCGGGTCAGGCGCTCGGTGAGCCCGACGAGTACGTGCAGGGAACCCCGCCCGCGCAGGCCGGTCAGATCGCCGTCAACGCCAGTGCCGCCGAACGCGCGCAACTCGTTGTCGGCGACACCACCAAGGTTCTCGTGCCCGCCCGCGGCATGATCGACGTCACCGTTTCCGGCATCTATGACACCGGGAACGAGACCGGTGGTTTCATCGGCGCCACGTTCGTCGACTCGCAGGCCCGGGAACTGTTCACCGACGGCAAGCACGTCGAGTACATCGACGTCGCCGGGACGGGCGTGTCGCAGGGCGACCTGCGCGACGAGATCGCCGCGGCGCTCCCCGACGCGAAGGTCCAGACCGGCGACGAGGTGCGCGAGGAGACCAAGGCGCAGGTGACGGAGGCGCTGAGCTTCATCAACTACTTCCTGCTCGCGTTCGGGGCGATCGCGCTGCTCGTCGGCACGTTCATCATCTACAACACGTTCTCGATGATCGTCGCGCAGCGTCTGCGCGAACTCGCGCTGCTCCGCGCGATCGGCGCGAGCCGCAAGCAGGTGGGGCGTTCCGTCGTCTTCGAGGCCCTCGTGGTCGGTGTCATCGGCAGCGCGATCGGGATCGCTGCCGGCGTCGGGCTGGCCTACGGGCTGCGGTCCCTGCTGAACGCGTTCGACGTCGGACTGCCCGAGGGGCCGCTGCAGGTGGGTCCGCGCACGATCCTCATCGCCCTCGTGGTCGGAGTCCTCGTGACGACGGTCAGCGCGTACGCACCCGCCCGGCGCGCCTCCAAGGTGCCGCCCGTCGCGGCAATGCGTGAGGAATTCGCGTCCACCGGTGACTCACTGCACGTGCGCACCATCGCCGGTGCCGTCCTCGGTGTCCTCGGAGCCGTGGGACTCGTGATCGGTTCGCGGGGTACCGGTGGCGGTGCGGCGGCCGTCGTCGGCGCAGGTGCGCTCGGTCTGATCCTGGCCGTGCTGTTCGCCGCCCCCGCGTTGTCCCGGCCGATCGTCGGGGCGCTCGGAGCGGTGCTGGCCAAGCCGTTCGGCCCGGTCGGGCGCCTGGCCCGCACCAACGCCGTGCGCAATCCCCGTCGCACCGCCGCCACCGCGTTCGCGCTGACACTCGGACTGATGCTCGTATCCGTCATCGGGGTGTTCGGCGCATCCGCGAAGGCCAGCGTCAACCAGCTGGTCGACTCGGGGGTGTCCGCCGACTACGTGCTCACCGGTCCCAACCAGATCGGCGTGCCCAGCGGCGCGGCGCGGGCCGTGCGGAACCTCGACGACGTCCAGAGCGCCGCCGCCCTGCACCCGGTGTCCGTGACCGTCGACGACGAGCGGGAGCAGGGTGCGTCGCTGGACGGCCCCCTGGACGGCGTCCTCGACTACACGCTCGTCGAGGGCGGCGCCGACCTGACCGGCAACCACCTCGTCGTGTCCCAGACGACGGCCGCGCAGAAGGGCTGGACGCTGGGGACGACCGTCCCGATGACGAGCGCCGACGGGAAGGTCGTCGACGCCGAGGTCACCGGCGTCTTCGAAGACAACCAGCTGGTCGGTGACTGGCTCGTCTCGGACGACGTGTACCGGCAGGTCATGCCCGCCGCGACCATCCCCGATCTGGCCGTCCTCATCGACGCGAAGCCCGGTGCGGATCTGACGCAGCTGCGCGCCGACCTCGAATCCGCGACCAAGCAGTTCGTCGTCGTCCAGGTCCAGGACCGGGAACAGTTCAAGGGAACGCAGGGACAGCAGATCGACACGCTCCTCGCCATCCTCTACGGGCTGCTCGCACTCGCCGTGGTGATCGCGATCCTCGGCATCATCAACACGCTCGCGCTGTCGGTGGTCGAGCGCAGGCGGGAGATCGGCATGCTCCGCGCGGTCGGAATGCAGAGGTCCCAGATGCGCCGCACGATCTACCTGGAGTCGATGCTGATCGCGGTGTTCGGTGCGGCCGTCGGCGTGCTGCTCGGCATCGCGTTCGGCTGGGGCTTCGTCAGCACCCTGAAGGACCAGGGGCTCGGCCAGGTGACGGTGCCGTGGGGGCAGGTGGTCGCGATGCTCCTCGGATCCGGTGTGGTCGGTGTGTTCGCGGCACTGTGGCCGGCGAGCCGCGCCGCCCGCACCCGCCCGCTGGAGGCCATCGCCGACCTCTGACCCGCTCTGACCCGTGAGTACTTATTAACCGCCCGCGGTTGAGAAGTACTCACGGGCGCGCAGCGCCTAATGTGTTGGCGTGCAGAAAATTGTGATCGTCGGGGCGGGTCTGTCGGGCCTGCGCACCGCGGAGGAACTCCGGCGGGCCGGATACGAGGGTGATCTGATTCTTCTCGGAGGTGAACCGCACCTTCCCTACGACCGCCCGCCGCTGTCGAAGGAAGTGATGCGCGGGGAGAAGAGCGACACCACGCTCAAGCCGCGTGAGTTCTTCGACGAGAAGAACATCGAACTGCGGCTGGGCGTCGAGGCCGCCTCGGTGGACTCCGAATCCCGAATCCTGAGACTCGCCGACGGCAGCGAACTCGGCTACGACGAACTCGTGATCGCCACCGGTCTCGTGCCGCGGCGGATCCCGGGGCTGCCGGATCTCGCGGGCGTTCACGTTCTCCGTTCCATCGACGAGAGCCTGGCGTTGCGCGCGGACCTCGCCGAGGGCAGGCGCGCGCTGATCGTAGGGGCCGGATTCATCGGCTGCGAGCTGGCGGCGAGCATGCGGGCAGGCGGGCTCGACGTGGTGCTGGTCGAGCCGCAGCCGACGCCGCTCGCGTCCGTGCTCGGCGAGAAGATCGGGGGACTCGTCGCCCGGTTGCACACCGGCGAGGGAGTCGACCTGCGCGCCGGTGTCGGGCTCGCCTCGCTGGTGGGCACCGACCGGGTCACCGGGGCCGTCCTCGGTGACGGAACCGAGGTGGACGTCGACGTCGTGGCGATCGGGGTCGGCTCGGTGCCGGTCACCGCGTGGCTCGACGGCTCGGGTGTCGAACTGGACAACGGGGTGGTGTGCGACGGCGTCGGGCGCACGGCGGTCCCGCATGTGTGGGCGGTCGGCGACGTGGCCGCGTGGCAGCTGCAGGTAGGTGGCCGCCGGCGCGTCGAGCACTGGAGCAACGCCGGGGAGCAGGCGAAGATCCTCGCCGGGGCGCTGACCGGCACCGGCGACGAGAACGCCGCAGCTCAGGTGCCGTACTTCTGGAGCGACCAGTACGACATCAAGATCCAGGCCCTGGGCACGGTGGCGGCCACCGACGAGGTGCACGTGATCAAGGACGACGGCCGCAAGTTCCTCGCCTACTACGAACGGGACGGCATCCTGGCCGGTGTCGTCGGCGGCGGGATGGCGGGTGGTGTCATGAAGATGCGGGCGAAGATCGCGGCGGGAACTCCGATCGGTGAGGTCCTCGAGGCCGCGTCGGCGTAGGACCCGGGGCGGGGGCGCGATAGATTCTCCGGGTGATTGTTGCGCTCATCGACTCGGGTCTCGGCATGCTGCCGACGGCGGCGTGGTTGCGGAAGTTGCGACCTGAACTGGATCTGATCCTCGCGCTGGATCCGGACGGGGCCCCGTGGGGTCCCAAGCCGGAGCAGTGGGTGATCGACCGTGTTCTCGCGACCGCGCAGCGCAGCCTCGACCGCGGCGCCGAGGTGATCGTGCTGCCGTGCAACACGGCGAGCGTCACCGCGCTCGACCACGTCCGGGAACTCGTCGGACCGCAGGTTCCGGTCGTCGGGACGGTGCCGGCGATCAAACCGGCCGCCGCCGCGTTCGGGTCCGTCGCGGTCTGGGCGACCGCCGCGACGACGGCGAGCCGGTATCAGGCCGATCTGATCGAGAAGTTCGGGAACGGCAGTTCGGTGGTGGGGGTCGCCTGCCACGGTCTCGCGGAGGCCATCGACCGGGGGGAGCGGGACGCCGCGATCGCCGCCATCGCGTCCGCCGCGGAGCGGACGCCCGGCGACGTCGGCGGGGTGGTGCTGGGCTGCACCCACTACCCGTTGATGGCCGACGAGATCGCGGCGCAGCTGCCGGCCGGAGTGCGATTGTTCGACAGCGCCGAGGCGGTGGCGGCGCAGACCCTGCGCCGCATCGATGCGCTGAACCGGCCGAGCACGGGGGAGGGCACCGTCGAGGTGTTCCTCAGCGGCAGTCCCGGGCGGCTGCCCGCGAGCGCGGAGGCGTTCCCCGCCGGTCAGCTGCTGGCCGCGGGAACATCTCAGCCCAGCTGAACCATCCCGGCCGCCACCACCCGTGCGACGTTGCCGAGTTCCTCGCCGTGTTGTCGCGGCAGGTCGTCGAGGTCGTGCAAGCGGTCGTTGCCCGCGACGGAGAACATCGCGGCCACCCACGCCGTGGCGCAGGCCCGGAGCGTTCCGGGTTGCACGGGGTACGGCGAACTGGCCTGCAGCAGTCGCTCGGTGATGTCGCTGAGGTAGTCGCGGAACCGCCTCAGGTGGGCGCGGACGTCCGGGTGGGTCTCGGCCTCGCGCCAGATGATCACCCGCATCACCGACGAGTGGTGGTCGTGCAGATTCAGTGCGGTGTCGAGGTTGACGAGGCTGGCGGCGGGGTCACCCGGAGTCACCAGGGGGCCCACGTCGCCGAAGGGTTCGGTCGGCAGTCTCTCGGACAGCAGGGCCAGGAGGATGTCGGTCTTGGAGGGGAAGTAGTAGAACACCAGTCCTTTCGGGACGTGCGCGGCAGAGGCGATCGATGCGGTGGACGTGGCATCGAATCCGTGTACGGCGATGAGGGATTCGGCGGCGTCGAGGATCAGTTCCCGCGCGTCGCCGTCGATCTTCGCGCTGCGCCGCCGCCGGCCTTTCCGCGGTTGGGGGTTACCGGGCTTTCCGAGATGGGGTGCTGGCATGGGCCTTTCCCGACGTGAACGGCGGGGCGCAGGCCGTAAGCCTGCGCCCCGCCCCAATCGATGTTCTCGGTGCTGTGGTTCACAGATCAGTGATGCGTCGCCAGCCCTCCGTGTCCGTGCATCCGGGAACTCATCATCGGCATCCCCGTGACAGCCACGACGACTGCCAGGACACCGACGACCCATGCGGTCCACGCCGCGCCCGTGAATGCGTCGAAGTTCATCACCCACGGGGCGAGGAACAACAGCACTCCGAAGACGGCCATCGCGTACTCGGCCGCAGTCATCTCCGGGCGGCTCATATGGACGAGACCGGAGAGGGCCACGAGTACACCGAGGACGATGAGTGACCACATCGCGGCGTTGTTGGTGTCGAGCCACAACGGCGAGAGCGCCGCGAAGACTCCGATCACGATCGCCACCACATCTTGCATACGACTCCACGATCTCATGTCCGGCCTCCTCGAAATGGATTGTGTCCACTTCGAGTACACGCCTGATTGACCGCCCGATCAATACCTGATCCGTTGCATTCGGATAACACGAACCGCAGGTCGGAGCATGTTTCGTGATCTCCGCTCGGGCTGTCGGTGACGTGTGGGACAGTGCCTTCGTGACTTCCACCGCAGACGACGTGAAGCGTGCTCTCGCCGAGGTGTCGGACGAGGCCGACGCCGTCAATCTGGCACGGTTCTTCAAGACTGGTCCGGGGGAATACGGGGAGGGCGACGTCTTCATCGGCGTGCGGGTTCCCGGGACGCGCAGCGTGGTTCGCGCTCACGCCGATCTGGACCTGCCGGAGGTGACCGTGCTGCTCGACAGTCCGGTGCACGAGCACCGACTGGCGGGGCTGCTGGTACTCGTTACGCAGTTCGACCGGGCGACGAAGGCGGGCGACGACGCCGTCCGCGAGAAGATCGTGTCCTTCTACCTCGACCTGGTGATGCGGGGACGGGTGAACAACTGGGATCTGGTGGACGCGTCCGCCGACCGGATCCTGGGCGCGTGGCTGTACGACCGGCCGCGGGACCCGGTCTTCGAGCTGGCCGCGGACGACGACCTCTGGCGGCGCCGCGTCGCGCTGCTCAGCACGTTCGGGTTCATCCGCCGGGGTGACGCGTCCACGACGCTCGAGGTCGCGGAGTCCGTCCTCGGTGATCGCCGCGACCTTACGCAGAAGGCGACGGGATGGATGCTGCGCGAGGTCGGCAAGCGGGTCGACCGCGCCCTGCTGACCGGCTTCCTCGACCGGAACGCCGCGGCGATGGGGCGCACGGCCCTGACGTACGCGTGTGAGCACCTCACCGCCGAGGAGCGTGCGGGCTACCGCGCGATGCGCTGACCGGATTCCCGCTACATTCGGTGGCATGACTGCTCCCGCGCCCACGCGACGCCGCCGACGTGCCGGGCTGATCCTCGGCGCCGTCGTCGCGGTGATGGCCGTCGTGGCGGGAGGGGTGCTGTGGCTGGCCCCGGACCGCTACCTGCCGTGGGACACCGCCGAATTCCCGGCCGTCGACACGACCGCGCTGTCGCCGCAGCAGGCGCGGATCGTCGGGCTGCTCGAGGCCGAGCACGGCACGCAGCGGCCGGGGACGTTCTACTCCGAAGGGGTCGAGGAGCCCTGGTGCGCGGATTTCGTCAGCTGGATCATGCGGGAAGCGGGCCTGCCGCTGTCGAATCCGAATTCCGGGCACTGGCGGATCCCGGGTGTCTACACGTTGCAGGAGTACTACCAGTCGCAGTCGCGCTTCCAGGAGGTCGGCGACGGGTACCGCCCGGCGGTCGGGGACGTGGTGCTCTACGACAACAGCAGCTGGGTCGGCCAGCACACCAACATCGTCGTCGCCGTCGACGGTGACACCGCGACGACGGTCGGCGGCAACGAGTTCGGCCGGATCCGCGTGCACACGGTGGACTGGTCGACCGACTCCGCCGTCGTCGGTTTCGGCCGGCTCGGGTGAGCGGCCTTTCAGAATTCGATCTTGAGGTGATCGGTGACCGGACGGGCCTGGCAGCCCAGGATGTAGCCGCTCTCGATGTCCTCGGGGTCGAGGATTTCGCTGTTCTCCATCTCGACCTTGCCTTCGAGCACGGTGCACGCGCACGACCCGCACTCGCCCTCCTGGCAGGAGTAGGGCACGTCGATTCCCTCGGCCAGCATGATGTCGACGAGGGTCTGCTTGCGGGGCCAGCTCAGGCTGTGGATCTCGCCGTCGAGTTCCACCTCCACGGTGGCGGCGTCGGCGGCCTCGTCTTCGGTGACCTCGACGACGTCGGCGTCACGGAACGGGTCGCCGGCCAGCGAGTTGAACACTTCGGCGTGCACCTGGGTGCGCGGCATGCCGGCGTCGGCGAGGGCCTTGTGGATGGTGTCCATGAACGGCGCCGGTCCGCACATGAACGCCTCGTGTCCGAGGTAGGGGGCGACGGCGGAGGCGAGCTGGTCGACGCCGGGCAGTCCCTGGACCGTCTCGAGCCAGTGGATGGACACGAGCCGGGACGGGTACCGGCTCGCGAGTGTGCGCAGTTCCTCCGCGAAGATGACCGACTTCTCGTCGCGGTTCGCGTAGAAGAGCACGACCTTGCCGGACCCCTCGGTGAGGGCGGACTTGAGGATCGAGATGACCGGGGTGATGCCGCTGCCCGCCGCGAACAGCAGGAAGTCGTGGTCGAGTGACTTGGGGGTGAATACTCCCGACGGGGGGAGGACTTCGAGGGTGTCGCCGACGGCGACGTTGTCGCAGAGCCAGTTGGACCCGTACCCGTCGGCGGTCCGCTTGACGGTCACCTTGGGGGCGTCGTCGGTGAACGGCGAGCTGGCCAGCGAGTAGCAGCGGGCGACCGAGCCCGTGCGGTCGCTGGGGATGCGCAGGGTGAGGAACTGGCCCGGCTTGTAGGCGAACTTGCCTGCGAGGTCGGCCGGGACGTCGAAGACCAGTGACCGGGAATCGGGGGTTTCCTCGACCACGCCCGACACGGTGAGCACCACCGATCGTGAGCTGTGCGGCACCTCGACAGTCGTCATCGTGTGTGCAGTCCTTCCGTACTTCGCAGCGCCGGAACGCTCGCTTGCCTGCCCCAAGAATAGAACAGGTTCTAGTTTTTGCCTAGCTGTCCACTCCGTGCGGAGTGGACAGCCTACCGAGTGCCACCTCTCCGGCTCGGCCCGGCCGCACCTGCCCGATCGGGCAGTTTGTCCGCCGCGGTCGGACGGTTCGGGCTCGCAGGTCTGTAACCGGGGCCCGAACTGGGTCACAGTGGATTCCAGGTGAGACGCCGATCACATCTATTGCGTCCCCTTCCCCAACGCTTCAGATCCGACATCGACTAATCGAGGAGACGGCCATGGCCATCGAGCTCAACCAGATCTGGGACTTCCCCATCAAGGAATTCCACCCGTTCCCGCGGGCACTGATGGGAGTGGGTGCCCACGACATCATCGGCGTCGAGGCGAAGAACCTCGGTTTCAAGAGGGCCCTGCTCATGACGACCGGCCTGCGCGGCTCGGGCATCATCGAGGAACTGGTCGGCAAGATCGAGTACCAGGGCGTCGAGGTCGTGCTCTACGACAAGGTCGAGTCGAACCCCAAGGACTACAACGTCATGGAAGCGGCCGCGCTCTACCAGAAGGAGAAGTGCGACTCGATCATCTCCGTCGGCGGCGGCTCGAGTCACGACGCCGCCAAGGGCGCCCGTGTCGTGGTCGCGCACGACGGCCGCAACATCAACGAGTTCGAGGGATTCGCGAAGTCCACCAACAAGGAGAACCCGCCCCACATCGCCGTATCCACCACGGCCGGTACGGGTTCGGAGACCTCGTGGGCGTACGTCATCACCGACACGTCGGACATGAACAACCCGCACAAGTGGGTGGGATTCGACGAGGCGACCATCGTGACCCTCGCGATCGACGACCCGCTGCTCTACTACACCTGCCCCCAGCACTTCACCGCGTACTGCGGATTCGACGTTCTCGCGCACGGCAGTGAGCCGTACGTGTCGCGTCTCGACTTCGCGCCTTCGCTCGGGAATGCCCTGTACTCGGTCGAACTCGTCGCGAAGAACCTGCGGGAGGCCGTGTTCGAGCCGCGCAACCTGAAGGCCCGTGAGGGAATGATGAACGCGCAGTACATCGCCGGGCAGGCGTTCAACTCCGGGGGCCTCGGCATCGTGCACTCCATCTCGCACGCGGTCAGCGCGTTCTTCGACAGCCACCACGGACTGAACAACGCGATCGCCCTGCCCCGTGTCTGGGAGTACAACCTGCCGTCTCGGTACGAGCGCTACGCCCAGCTGGCCGGCGCGCTGGGGGTCGACACCCGCAACCTCACCACGGTGCAGGCCGCGGACGCGGCGGTCGAGGCCGCCATCCGCCTGGCGAAGGACGTCGGCATTCCCGACAACTTCGGTCAGGTGCGCACCGACTCGTACGAGAAGAACCAGATGAACACGAAGAAGTACGAGGGTCGCGGCGACACCATCCGCGGTGACGAGAAGACCGTGCGCTCCATCTCCGAGCACATCCAGGGCGACTGGTGCACACCGGGCAACCCGCGCGAGGTGACGGTCGAGTCGATGATCCCCGTGGTCGATCACGCGATCAACAGCGCGTACTGACCGACCTGAAAACTCGCGTCCGGGGCGGGCGCCTCACCCCAGCCCGGCCCCGCCCCGGATGCGTTCCCACCACCACCTGCTGACGAAGGACGGATGCCCCGATCATGACTGCACCGCACACAGCCCCGGAGCCGGAGGACGTCCGCTTCGCCGACGGCGCGGAACTGAAGGAGGCGTTGCGCGAGGTCGACTACATCGCCGACGACGAGTTCGCGGTGGTCGTCCACCTGGCGACCGCGCTCGAACGCCCGCTGCTGCTGGAGGGGCCTGCCGGCGTCGGCAAGACGGAACTGGCGAAGTCGCTGGCCGAGGCGGCGGGGCGCAAGCTCATCCGGCTGCAGTGCTACGAAGGTCTCGACGACAACCGGGCGCTGTACGAGTGGGACTACGCGAAACAGCTTCTGCACGTGCAGATGCTGCGCGACCGCATCGGTGAGAAGCTGGCCGCGTTCGACGACATCGCCGACGCGTCGAAATTCCTGGCGGCCCAGGATTTCGGGCTGTACTCGGAGCACTTCCTGTCGGTGCGCCCCCTGCTCGAGGCGATCCTGTCGCCGGAACCGGTGGTGCTGCTCGTCGACGAGGTGGACCGCACCGAGGAGTCGATGGAGGCGTTGCTCCTCGAGGTTCTCGCGGAGGGGCAGATCACGATTCCCGAAGTGGGGACGTTCACCGCCCGCTCGGCGCCGTGGGTGATCTTGACGTCCAACGACACTCGTGAACTGTCGCCCGCGCTGAAGCGTCGCTGCCTGCACTACCACCTCGGCTATCCGACGCCGCAGCGCGAGCGGGACATCGTGACGGCCCGGGCGCCCGAGGTCGAGGACGCCGTCGCGGCGGACGTGGTGGATCTGGCGCGCACGCTGCGGGAGTTGCCGCTCCGCAAGAGTCCGTCCATCGCGGAAGTCATCGACGCGGCCCGCGCAGCAGTGGTCCTGAAGTCGACGGGGGTGGCCGTGAGTGCGCAGGCCGCGGTCCGGGACGTCCTGCTCACCGCCCTGCTCAAGTACACCAGCGACGTCGAATTGGCCCGTACCCGGCTGTCCGGCGAACAGCCGCTCTCCTCGGACGACGAGGACACCACTCCGGCCGGGCCCGTGGAGCGGGTGACGGTCGCCTCGCGGCCGGCCAACACGACCACCGCCGTGTTCCGCGGACACGGCGGCCGCGACCGCGGCGGCATCGGCGCGGGCCGCCAGGGCAGGCGCTGACGATGCTCCACCCGGCCCCCGATCCCTCCCCGTTCCTTCCCTCGCAACTCCTCGACGTGCTGGCGGCGTCGTTCGGGAAGGTGTTGCGCCGCTACGGCGTTGCCGCGTCCCCCGCCGAGGTCATCGAGGTTCGCCGGGTCTTCGGGCTGGTCGGTGGCCGGGACACGACCACCCTGCGGGCGTCGCTGCGCGCGGTGTGCGCGAAGTACACCTACGAACAGCAGGGTTTCGACCGTTCCTTCGACGTGTTCTTCGGGGCGGTCGCCGACGCGGCCCCCGGCGCGCGGCCGCCGTCCCGGGCGGAGTTCGCCGAGGGCCTGCCGTCCGCGCTGGAGGTGGCGGACAACGCGGAGACCGCCCGGTACGCGGAGTACAACGAGCGCGCCGCCGAGGTCGGCGACTACTTCGACACCCCCGAGGCGCAGAAAGGGTTCAACCCCCACAAGGACGACGACGACGTCAGCATGACGTCGAGCGACGCAGATCTGTCCGTCGATTCGGAAGCCGAGTCCGGACGCCGCGGCGTCACGTACACGGTCGAGGTCGAGCGGGCGGCGAGTACCGCCGTCGGTGACCTGGCGTCGTCGACGAGCGGCGCCGTCGTCGGATCGCTGTCCTGGGACGATCCGGAGTCGATCCTCGCGTGGCTCGACGCCTACGACCCGAGCAAGGTCTACGCCGATTCCGGCGGGGTGGAACCCCTCACCGCGGCCCAGCTGAACCGGCTGGCGGAGGCGGTGGAGGCGTTCGTCGGTGCGCTGGCGGACGCCCGGGACCTGACTGCCGGACCCGCAGACGCACCGGAGACCGCGAGCGGTCCGGTGGCGGCCACGTCGCGCGCCGAGGTGAATCACGCGTGCTACGAGGTGCTTCGGCGGATGCGCGGGCCGTCGCGTCCCCGCCCGCGCGAACTGGCCCGGGGCCGCCTCGACATGCGCCGCACCGTGCGCGCCAGCCTGCGGACCGAAGGCGTCCCGTTCCACCTCATGGTGAAGGCGCCGCGTCCGGACCGGGTGCGGGTACTGATCCTCGCGGACGTGTCGCTGTCGGTACGACCCGTCACCGCCTTCACCCTCCGGCTGGCGCAGGCGATGCACCGCCGGGCGAGCCGCTGTCAGGTCCTGGCGTTCGTGGACCGGCCCGTCGACGTCACGAACACCCTCCTCGCCGGGACCGACGACGACGCGCTGGCCTCGGTGCTCGCCGACCCGCGCATCGATCTGGAGGCGAGCAGCGACTACGGCCGGGTCTTCTCCGACGTGCTGACCGAGTTCGGCACCGACGTGAACACCCGCACCTCGGTGATCGTCGTCGGCGACGGGCGGTGCAACGGCCTGCCGCCGGGCGTCGACGAGTTCGCCGAACTGCGACGCAAGGTGCACCGGCTGGCCTGGATCACGCCGGAACCCGAGCGGTACTGGAACCAGACGTCGTGCGCGATGCCGGAGTACGCGGACATCTGCGACCGTGTCGTGGTCGCCCGGGATGCCGCGCAGCTGATGTCCCGCGCCGCCGAGCTGGGGCACGCGCTGCGGTGAGTTACCTACCCGATCGGGTAGGTGCCGTGCCTGTCCTTCGGCGGGTGTGAAGCCCTCTCCCGGGCCGTAGGGTCGAGGCCAAGGTCTTGTAATCTGGATCACATGCACGCAGGTGTCGGGAGGAGTGTCGACTTGTCCGTGTCCTATCCGTCCACCCGCACCGCCGCCCCCGGCAGGCTGGTGAAATTCCACGCACCCGAGATCGTGTTCGGTATCGGGTCGATGGTCGAGGCCGCGCATGCGGTCCTCCGCCTCGGCGGGGCACGGCCGATGCTGGTCACCGATCCGGGTCTGATCGAAGCGGGGTGGGCGTCGGAACTCGAGGGTCAGCTCCGCGAACAGGGCCTCACCCCCGTCGTGTGGAGTGCGCTGACACCCAACCCCAAGGACCACGAGATCGCGGCCGGGCACGACGCGTACCGCGAGGGCGAATGCGACGTTCTCATCGCCCTGGGCGGCGGCTCGGTCATCGACGCGACGAAGGGCATCGCGGTGCTCGCCGCGAACGGGGGAAACATCCTCGACTACGAGGGCGTGGACCAGGCGACCAGTCCGATCCCGCCGCTGGTGATGGTGCCGTCCACGTCGGGCACGGGCGCCGACGTGTCGCAATTCTGCATCGTCACCGACACGAGGCGGGGCACCAAGATCACCATCATCGGCCGCGCGCTCGTTCCGGACGTGACCGTGATCGACCCCCGGCTGCTCACCACCATGCCGGAATGGCTCAATGCCGCGACCGGACTCGACGCCCTCACCCACGGCATCGAGGCGTTCGTGTCGCTGGCCCACAACCCGCTCACCGACCACCATGCGCTCCGCGCGGTCGGGCTGGTCACCGACACTCTCGTCCGCACCATCGAGGAGCCGATGGAGATGGAGTCCCGGGCCGTCATGGCGCAGGCGAGCCTGGAGGCCGGCCTCGCGTTCACCAACGCCATCCTCGGTGCCGCGCACGCGATGAGCCATCAGGTCGGGGGCCTGCTCGACCTGCCGCACGGAGTCATCAACGGCATCCTTCTCCCGCACGTCATCCGGTTCAACGCCAGCGACGACGCCGCCCCGTTCGTCGCCATCGCCGCCGCCCTCGGTCTCGAGGAACGCCGCGGAACACCCGAGGAGGCCGCTCTCGCCGTGGCGGACCGGGTCGAACGCCTCGCCCGCGAGGTGGGGGTTCCGAAAGGTCTGGGACAGTTGGGTGTTCGCGAAACTGACCTGTCCCGGCTGGCCGAGTTCGCGCTCCGCGACGCGTGCATGTCCACCAACCCGCGCACGGCCACCCACGAGCAAATGGTGGCGCTGTTCCGGACTGCGCTGTGAGCGCATGAACGCCCCGGACCTGTCGACGCTTACCGGACTGCGGTCCGGCAAGCCGACGTTCTACCCTCAATATCGCGGCGCAGCGGAACGTCTCGAACGTGTCGTCCATGCACTGGAACTCATCTCGCGCGCCCTCGTCCGCACGGTGGAGGGCCCCGAGACGCTCATCTGCGCGGTCGCCGAGGCGGCCCGGGCGCACCTGGACGCGCAATGGGTGGCGTTTGCCCTCGCCGACGGCATGCTGCCCGACGCAGGCCCGCGCCGGCTGGTACTGGGGCCGGACGCGACGCCGTTCCTCGTCGACAACGTCGAGGGCCCACCGCTGCCGGACGAGGTGGTGACGTGTCTGGCCGACATCCGGTCCGCACGCACCGGGGGCGCTCCCGTCATCGACACGCACCATGCCTTCGTGCCGATCGTCCTCGAGGGTGGCGTCGTGGGTGCGTTCGCAGCCTGGACGGCCGAGCACCGCACACTCGACACCACCGACGGCGCAGTTCTCAGCATCCTGGCGAGTCAGACCGCCGTGGCACTGCAGAATTCGGCGCTGTACCAGCGGGGCCAGCTGCTGCTCGAACGGGCCGAGCACGCGTACTCGGAGGCCCGCCGAACCGCCTCCGACCTCGCGGTGCGCAATGCCGAACTCGAAGCCACCCAGCGGCAACTCGGGGCGGCCCACCGGCACCAGGTGCTGGACGAGGAACGGCACCGGATCGCCCGCGAACTCCACGACAGCGTCACCCAGGCGGTGCTGTCGGCGGGCATGCAGATCGAGGTGTGCCGGAGCGGTGTCCCGGACGAGGAGCGCAGCGAGAGGCTCGATCTCGCAAAGGAATTGACGCGTCGCGCGGTGGAGCAGTTGCGTTCGGCCATCTACGCGCTCAATCACTCCGGCGGTTCCGACCGGACGTCGCTGCCCGAGATGCTCGAACAACTCGGGGTGGTGCACATGCCCGACGAACTCGCGGTCACCGTCCGCGTCGGCGGCACACCCGCCGAGCTGTCCAGCGAACGGGAACACGCGCTGCTGCGGATCGCCGGCGAGGCGCTGTTCAACGCGGCCGTCCATGCCAACGCGACGCGCGCCGTCCTGCGGCTGACATACGCGCGCGATTCGGTGCTGCTCTCCGTGGCCGACGACGGGAACGGAGACCCGAAGCGGATGCGCCTGATGCTGCGGATGGCCGCGAACAACGACCTCGACGGGCACCACCGCGGGTTGGCGAACATGCAGGCCCGGGCAGCGGAGCTGGGCGGCACGCTCGAGGTGGCGCGGGCCAGGATCGGCGGAGTCCGGGTGGCTGCCCGCATTCCGTTACATTCCGACAGTGAGGTGGACCGATGACCCTACGAACCTCGGTGCGTGACCAAACCGGGTCCGCCCGCCCCACGTCGGTGGTGAAGCTCGTGCTCGTCGACGACCACGCGATCCTCCGCCAGGGTCTGCGCTCCGTCCTCGAACGGGAACCGGATCTCGAGGTGGTCGGCGAGGCCTCGTCCAGCCAGGAGGCACTGGCCGTCGTCGGTGACGTCGCGCCGGACGTCGTGCTGATGGACCTGAAACTGTCGGCGGCCTCCGACTACGAGGGGCTGGCACTGTGCGCGCAGCTGTCCGCCGCGGACGGCACGATGGGGTTGCTCGTGCTCACGACGTTCCTCGACGAACAACTCGTCGTCCGCGCCATCCACGCCGGCGCCCGCGGATACGTCGTCAAGGACGTCGACACCACCGAACTGGTGCGCGCCATCCGCGCCGTGTCCCGCGGCGAGAGCGCCTTCGACTCCCGCAGCGCCTCCGCGGTGATCCGCTCGCTCAACGGTCAGACGACCCCGCGCGAAGGGCTCACCGAGCGCGAACTCGAGGTCCTGCAACTCCTCGCCAAGGGGTTGTCGAACGCGAAAATCGGGGAGCGGCTGTTTATCTCGGCTACGACGGTGAAATTCCACGTCAGCAACATCATGCGCAAACTCGATGTCGGCCGGCGCGCCGAGGCCGTCTACGAGGCGGGCAAGCTCGGCCTGATCTGATCCGGCACCGCCGCGGCCGCGACCGCGGAAACCCGTCGTGACCACCCGCGAACCGGCGTAGCGTCCCCACCATGGCTGCGATCTCGGTGGAGAATCTCGTCAAGACGTTCGGTCCGACCCGCGCACTCGACGGCCTCGACCTCGAGGTGGGAACGGGGGAGGTGCACGGATTCCTCGGGCCCAACGGGTCCGGCAAGTCGACGACCATCCGGGTACTGCTCGGCCTGCTGCGTGCCGACTCGGGGACCGCCACCCTCCTGGGCGGCGACCCGTGGCACGACTCGGTGTCGCTGCACCGGCGGCTCGCCTACGTGCCCGGAGACGTGAACCTGTGGCCCAACCTCACCGGCGGCGAGGCCATCGACCTCCTCGCCGGATTGCGCGGCGGCCTCGACGAGTCCCGGCGCGCGGAACTGCTCGAGCGGTTCGAACTCGATCCGACGAAGAAGGCGCGGACGTACTCGAAGGGCAACCGGCAGAAGGTCGCACTGGTGGCTGCGTTCGCGTCGGACGTCGAACTGTACGTGCTCGACGAACCGACGTCGGGGCTGGATCCGCTGATGGAGTCGGTGTTCCAGGATTGCGTCGAGGAGATGTCGGACGCGGGGAAGACCGTCCTGCTGTCGAGTCACATCCTCGCCGAGGTCGAGGCGCTGTGCGACCGGGTGAGCATCATCCGCGAGGGCCGCACCGTGGAGACCGGCACGCTCGCGGAACTGCGGCACCTCACGCGCACGTCGATCACCGCCGAGACACAGCAACCGGTGACCGGACTGGACTCCGTCGAGGGCGTGCACGACGTGCGGGTCGACGGCCTGCACACTCGATGCGAGGTGGACACCAGTGAGATCGAGGGCGTGCTGCGCCACCTGCTGTCGTTCGGGGTTGCGTCGCTCACCTCGACGCCCCCGACATTGGAAGAGCTGTTCCTGCGGCACTACGGCGACGAACTGGCCCGCGAGGGCGAGAACCACCGGCGGGCCGAATCCGGGACACGGACGCGATGAGCGCGGTGACGGCGCCGGAGACCACCGGGCGCGGCCAGTACGCGGGAACCCCACGGCTCGTGCGGCTGGCCCTGCGCCGCGACCGCATCCAACTGCCGGTATGGTTGCTCGCTCTCGCCGCACTGCAAGCATTCTCGGCGTCCAGTGTGCTCGGCCTGTATCCCACGGAACCCGACCTGCGCAGTTTCGCGATGGCCACCGCGGCGTCGCCGGTCGCGCTGGCCACCAACGGTCTCGTGTCGGGGTACAGCGCCGGCGCCGTGCTCGCCTGTCAGATCGTCATGCCGATGTCGCTGGCGGCCTGCCTGATGACCACCCTGCTGGTGGTGCGGCACACCCGTCAGAACGAGGAGACCGGCCGCGCCGAACTCGTCGAGGCGGCCGTCGTGGGCAGGAAAGCGCTGCTCACCGCCGCGCTGGTCGTCGCGGTCGGTGCCAACCTGGCACTCGCGCTGCTCAACGTGGTGGTGCTGGTGGCGGCGGGGCTGCCACTGGACGGGTCGGTGGCGCTCGGCGCGGCCGTCGCGGGTGCCGGGATCGCGTTCGCGGCGATCGCCGCGGTGACCGCGCAGGTGACGGACAGTGCCCGCACCGCCAACGGACTGGCCGGGGCCGCCCTGGGCATCGCATTCCTGTTGCGGGCCGTCGGCGACATGACGGGCACGGTGACGGAAGACGGCACCCGGGTCGTCAGTGGCTGGCTGACGTGGCTGTCGCCGATCGGCTGGGCCGAGCAGGTCCGCCCCTACGACGACAACGCGTGGTGGGTGCTGGCGTTGCCCGCCGTTTTCGCGCTGGTCGTCGGTTCCGTCGGCTTCGCCCTCACCGAACGCAGGGACGTCGGCTCCGGTCTCGTGCCGACCCGCCCCGGCCCTGCCCGCGCGTCCCGTTCACTGCTGACGGCCGTCGGATCGGCGTGGCGGATCCAACGGACGATCCTGTTCTGGTGGGCATTCGGGATCGCCGTCCTCGCCGTGGTGTACGGCGCAATCGCCGACCAGATCGACGACTTCCTCGGGGAGGGTCAGCAGGTCGCCGACATGATGGAACAACTCGGTGGCGGCACCACCGACATGGTCGACGCCTACTTCGCCGCCATCTTCGGCATGATGGCGATCGCGGTGGCCGGCTACGCGGTGCAGGCGCTGCTCCGAATGCGCGGTGAGGAGGTGGCGGGGCGACTCGAACCCGTTCTGGCGACGGCGGTCTCGCGTCCACGGTGGATGCTGGCGCACGTCGGACTGGTCACGGTGGGCATCGTCGTCCTGCAGGCACTGACCGGGGCGGCGACCGGCCTCGCGTACGGTCTCGTGACCGAAGACGTGCCGGGAAAGGTCGTGAGCCTCACGGGGGCCGCCCTCGTCTTCGTGCCGGCGATCGGGGTGGTCGCGGCATTGGCGGTGCTGGCGTTCGGCGGAGTGCCCGCCTGGTCGGCCGGGCTGTCCTGGGGCGTGCTCGCGATCTGCCTGATCTTCGGATTCCTCGGATCGCTGCTCGGGCTTCCGCAGACGGTCCGCGACCTGTCGCCGTTCACCCACGTCCCCGCACTGCCCGGCGCGGAAGTCACAGCAGCTCCGCTGATCTGGCTCGCGGTGATCACCGTCGTGGTGGGTGCGGTCGGAGTGGTGCTGTTCCGTCGGCGCGACCTCACGAATTCGTAGCAAACACCGGAAGGTGGTTGATCTGAAATGCCCGAGCAGCTAAGATTCGAACAAAGTTTCGAACAACCTCGGGGGAGGGCTGGTCGTGGGGGATGTGGTGGCACCGGATCTGGAGGAGTTGCGGGCGTTCACGGCGCGGCTTCGTGTGGTTTCTGCGAGTGGCGATGCCGGGTTGGGGATCGAGTGGATCGACGCGGTGGAGTCGTTGAAGTCGGTGGGGTGCGCGGTGCAGGCGGTGGTCACCGACGATGTCGCGACGAGTATCCGTGCCGACCGTAGGGCTCGGCGACTTCCGCAGTCCGAGTGGGACCGTGGTATCGCGTCGCAGATTGCGTTGGCGCGCAGGGAGTCCCCGAACCGCGGCGGTCGGCATCTGGGTTTCGCGCAGGCTCTGGTGCACGAAATGCCGCACACCCTTGCCATGTTGCAGACCGGCCGGCTGAATGAATGGCGTGCGACGTTGTTGGTGCGGGAGACGGCATGCTTGTCGGCGGCCGATCGGGCGACCGTGGATCGCCAGTTGTGTTCGGACCCGGATGTTCTCGACGGGGTCGGCGACCGCGGGTTGGTCGCGAAGGCGAAGGCCCTGGCGGTGGAACTCGACGCCGCCGCGGTCGTCCGGCGGCATCGTAAGGCGGTGTCCGAACGACGGGTCACGACACGCCCCGCGCCGGATTCGATGGCCTATCTCAGCGTGTTGATGCCGGTCGAGCAGGCCGTGTGTGTGCAGGCCACGCTGGGGCGCGATGCCGACAGTCTCATCGCGACCGGCGAGAGCGGTGGCCGCACCCGCAATCAGCTGATGGTGGATCTGTTGTTCGCACGCGGCACCGGAGCCGACGTGGGGTCGGGTGTTCCGGTGGCGGTGAACCTGGTGCTCTCGGACGAAACACTCCTCGCCGGCGGGCACGAGGCGGCGCAGCTGCAGGGATTCGGGCCGGTGCCGGCGGGGATCGCGCGGCAGCTGGTGGCGGACGCCCTCGATGGAGATACCGGGACGTCGTTGCGGCGGGTGTACGCCTGCCCGCAGTCGGGGGCGCTGACGGCGATGGAATCCCAATCGCGCACGTTCCCGAGGAGCCTGCGAAAGCTGATCGACCTGCGGGATCAAACGTGCCGCACACCCTGGTGTGATGCCCCGATCCGCCATCACGACCACATCCGCTCGCACGGCAAGTCGGGTGCCACCAGCGCGGACAACGGGTCCGGACTGTGCGAGGCCTGCAACTACGCGAAGGAGAGCGACGGCTGGACCGCCCGCCCGGTACACAGACCTGACCGCACCCACCTCATCGACCTCGGCACACCGACCGGGCACCACTACCGCTCGGCAGCGCCGCGGCTGCCGGCGCCCGCGCACCTGCGAGCATCATGAGGAGGTCAGCAGTCGACGACGAGCCAGCCGCCGTGGTGCTCGAACACCTCGAACGGGCGTCCCGTCGATTCGCCGAGTTCGGTGAGCGACGGGGTGTCGAATGTGCGGATGTGTCCGTGGCAGGCCGTTGCCTCGTCCTCGTAGGGGACGGCGACGACAACCCGTTCGCGGGCGACGCGGAGGGCCTCGGATATCACTGCGGCCCCGATGTTTTCGTCGACATGCTCGAGGAGGTGGATGGCGGTGACGGTGTCTGCGCTGTCGTCGGGGACCGGCACGTGCGCGGCGTCGCACACGAGAGTGTGCAGTTCGAGTCCGAGTTCCGGTGCCACGGCGTCGAGGAGGGTCATGGTGCCGGGGAGGATGTCGGTTGCCGTGACGGACCGCCCGGCGCGGGCGAGTCGCAACGGGAGGAAGCCGAAGCACGACCCGAGGTCGAGGACGGAACCGCGGACCAGTTGTTCCGCCTTCTCGTGGATCGGTGCGAAGTCGGCGGTGCCGTCGAGCAGCTCGCTGAGAGAGTTGCGGTAGTAGACGGTCCACGCGTCGAGTGCGCCGTCGACGGTGGAGCGCACCAGTCCGACCATGGTCGATTCGAACTCGCCCTGACCGAAGTCGGCGTCCTCGATGGACACGGTGACCGAGGCGACGAGTCGCTCGCTCAGATCCTCGGGTGTGAGGGCGTGCGTGACCCGCAACCGGTCGCCGTCTCGGGTGAGGGTGAGCGGCCCGTCCGCGACCCGCTCGACCGTGACGTGACCGTGTGACCACAGCCCGGGTTCGCACGGAGCGAGAGAGTCGAACGCGGGCGTGTCGAGAGTGGAAGTCATTCGAAGCAACCTTGCCGAGAGGTGATGGCGGGAGTGGGTCAGGTCCGGGTGTCGGGCTCGCCGAGGGAACTCAGCCCATCGTAGAGCGATTGCATGCCGCTGGCGAGTAGTTCGTTCAGTTCGAGCGAATCGTCGTCGAGCCACTGCTCGTACGCCGACATCGCAACGCCGAGTAGAAGATAGCCGACGGTCCGTGGTACGTGGTCGGTCGGTGAGACTCCGAGCCGGCTCGCGACGTACTCGGCGATGACGTTGCGCCACCCTTCGTACATCACCACCGAATACGCCTGCAGCGCGGGCACGCGCAGGATCAGCCCCATGCGTTTGCGGTGGTTGACTTCCTCGCTCTCGGGAAACGCGTTGAACTGCAGGAGTGCTGCGGTGAGTCCGTCGACGATCGGGATGTCGCCGGGTTGCGCGGCGAGTTGGGCGCGCATTTCGGCAAGGTGGGCGTCGAAGTCGCCCCACGGGATCGCGTTCTTGGACGGGAAGTAGCGGAACAGGGTGCGGCGGGCGATGCCGGACGCTTCGGCGACTTCGTCGACGCTGGTGGCGTCGAACCCCTGTTCCGTGAACAACTCGATCCCGACGGTGCTGATCCGATCCTGCGTCGTGGACGGGCGTCGCCCTATCCGACTGGATGGTTTTCGACGACTTCTCAACTTTCGTACCCTCCCGAGCTGTCATTCTGCACTCGATGCCATTACAGTGGTGAGGCGAGTCACAGGAATGGTCGCCTATGGCGGGGAACATCCCTCCGGCTCGCGCCGTATCACCGAACAGTAGGAGGAAATCATGTCGGATCGCGACAACAACGTGCTGGAAAACGACTTGGTCGAGGAATCCCTGGTGGAAGAGGTCTCGATCGACGGCATGTGCGGCGTGTACTGATCATGTCCGCTCCAGCATCTGCTTCAGTGACCGGCAACGCCGGTATCGATCTCGATGTGGGCTGGAAGCTTCATCCGCAGGTGGCGCTGCGTCCCGAACCTTTCGGGGCGCTGCTCTACCACTTCGGGACGCGCAAACTGTCGTTCCTGAAGAACCGCACGATCGTCGCGGTGGTCGAATCGCTTCCCTCACACGCCGACGCCCGGTCCGCACTGCGGGCGCAGGGTATCGGGGACGACACGGCCGCGCAGTACGCGCGAGCGCTCGGCACGTTGGCCGAGTCGCACATGATCGTCCCCGCCTGACCAGCTCTCTTCACCCCGTACCAGAGGACACAGCCCATGACCTCCATGCTCGAAAGGCCTTCCGCGGTGACAACCCCCGTCGCTCCGGTCGGCCGCCTCGTCGACCAGTTCGAACTCGGTCTCGACGCCCCGATCTGCCTGACCTGGGAGTTGACCTACGCGTGCAACCTGTCGTGTGTGCACTGTCTGTCCTCGTCGGGCCGGCGTGACCCGCGGGAGCTGAGCACCGAGCAGTGCAAGTCGATCATCGACGAACTGCAGCGCATGCAGGTGTTCTACGTGAACATCGGTGGCGGTGAGCCGACGGTTCGTTCGGACTTCTGGGAGCTGGTCGACTACGCGACCGCCCACCAGGTCGGGGTGAAGTTCTCCACGAACGGGGTGAAGATCGACAAGAAGGTCGCCGCCCGGCTCGCGGCCAGCGACTACGTCGACGTGCAGATCTCCCTCGACGGTGCGACGGCCGAGGTCAACGACGCCGTCCGAGGTCCGGGTTCGTTCGCGATGGCGGTGCGGGCGCTCGAGAATCTGTCCGAGGCCGGATTCAAGGACGCCAAGATCTCCGTGGTGGTCACCCGGCACAATGTGTCCCAGCTCGACGACTTCAAGGCCCTGGCCGACAAGTACGGCGCCACCCTGCGCATCACCCGGCTGCGACCGTCGGGACGCGGCGCGGACGTGTGGGACGAACTGCATCCGACGCAGGCGCAGCAGCGGGAGCTGTACAACTGGCTGGTCGCCAACGGCGAGGGCGTGCTCACCGGTGACTCGTTCTTTCACCTGTCCGCCTACGGTGACGCGTTGCCCGGCCTGAACCTGTGCGGCGCCGGACGGGTGGTGTGCCTGATCGACCCGATCGGCGACGTCTACGCGTGCCCGTTCGCGATCCACGACCAGTTCCTCGCCGGAAACATCGTGGCGGACGGCGGTTTCCAGCAGGTGTGGCAGACGTCGGAGCTATTCCAGGAACTGCGGTCCCCGCAGACCGGCGGTGCGTGCAGTAAGTGCAACCATTACGACTCCTGCCGCGGCGGGTGCATGGCCGCGAAGTTCTTCACCGGCCTGCCGATGGACGGCCCGGACCCCGAATGTGTGATCGGCAACGGCGAACTGGCGTTGGCTGCCGCGGGGGAGATCCCGAAATCCAGTGTCGACCACTCCCGCACCGGCCAGCGCCGGACTCCGCGGGCGCCGGTTCCGTTGACGCTGATGGTGCGTCCGCCGGCAAAGATTTGTGACGAGAACCCGCTTGCGGGCATGGACCAGACGTAACGACGTCTGCCGGGTACGAGAGGTATTTCCATGGGTAAGAATCCGTTCTTCGAGACGGTGGCCGAGGCTCAGCGACGCGCGAAGAAGCGTCTGCCGAAGTCGGTGTACGCGGCGCTCATCGCCGGTTCCGAGCGGGGTGTGACGGTCGACGACAACATCGCGGCGTTCGGTGAACTGGGGTTCGCTCCGCACGTGGTGGGGCTGTCCGACAAGCGTGAGCTGTCCACGACCGTGATGGGACAGTCGATTTCGCTGCCCGTCATCATCTCCCCGACCGGTGTGCAGGCGGTGCATCCCGACGGCGAGGTCGCGGTCGCTCGTGCAGCGGCGGCACGGGGCACGGCGATCGGTCTGAGTTCGTTCGCGAGCAAGTCGGTCGAGGAAGTTACGGCCGCCAATCCTCAGACGTTCTTCCAGATGTACTGGGTCGGCAGCCGGGAGGTGCTGATCCAGCGGATGGAACGTGCCCGCGCCGCCGGGGCGACCGGACTGATCATCACCACCGACTGGTCGTTCTCGTACGGTCGTGACTGGGGTAGCCCGGCCATCCCCGAGAAGATGGACCTCAAGGCGATGCTGCAGTTCGCGCCGGAGGGAATCACCCGGCCGAAGTGGTTGTACGAGTTCGCGAAGACCCGCAAGATCCCGGATCTGACCACCCCGAACCTGGCGCAGCCCGGTCAGGAACCGCCGACGTTCTTCGGCGCCTACGGCGAGTGGATGCAGACGCCGCTGCCGACGTGGGACGACATCGCATGGCTGCGTGAGCAGTGGGGCGGGCCGTTCATGCTCAAGGGCGTCATGCGGGTCGACGACGCCAAGCGGGCCGTCGATGCCGGCGTCACCGCGATCTCCGTGTCGAATCACGGTGGCAACAACCTCGACGGCACCCCGGCGCCGATCCGCGCGCTGCCCGCCATCGCGGAGGCCGTGGGCGATCAGGTGGAGGTGCTCCTCGACGGCGGTATCCGCCGCGGTAGCGACGTCGTGAAGGCCGTCGCGCTCGGCGCGCGGGCGGTGATGATCGGCCGCGCGTACCTGTGGGGCCTCTCGGCGAACGGTCAGGCCGGCGTCGAGAACGTCCTCGACGTCCTGCGCGGCGGTATCGATTCGGCGCTGCTCGGGCTGGGCCACTCGAACATCCACGACCTCACCCCGTCCGACGTCGTGATCCCGCCCGGATTCGCTCGCGTACTCGGCGCCGAATCCTGAACCACGAACGGCGTAGATGTCTGCGCAACTGACAGACCCGATCACCCTGGCCGGACGCCACGCCCGGTCCAGGGTGCTTCTGGGTCCGCACCCCACCAATCTCGGTGCGGGAAGAACGCTGTCGCAGCGTCACGTCGCGTACTACGAGCGCCGGGCGCGGGGCGGCGCGGGGATCGTCGTCACCGAGGTGGCGTCGGTCCATGCTTCCGACTGGCCGTACGAGCGGGCTCCGCTGGCGTCCGACTGTGTCGCCGGGTGGCGGGACGTGGTCGAGGCCTGCCGCCCGCACGGCACACTGGTGCTGGCCGGGTTGGGGCACGCCGGTCTGCAGGGGTCGAGCGCCTATTCGCAGTCGGTGCTGTGGGGACCGTCGGGGATCGCCGACGTGGTCTCCCGCGAGATGCCGATGCAGATGGAGCAGGTGGAGATCGACAGTCTCGTCGAGGGCTTCCGGGCCGGGGCCGCCGCGGCAGTCGCGGCGGACGCGGACGGGATCGAACTCGACGCCGGGCCGAGAGCGCTCCTGCGACAGTTCCTTTCGGACCTCACCAACGTGCGCGAAGACGAGTACGGCACCGACCCGCTCCGGCTCATGCGCGAGGTCCTCACCGCCGTCCGCGAAGAGCTGGGACCAGGCCGGGTTCTGTCGCTGCGCCTCAGTTGCGACGAGGAGACGTCCTGGGCGGGGATCACGCCGTCGATCGCCGCCGGACACGCACGGGCCCTGGCCGGCGCACTCGATCTGCTCGTGGTGGTCCGGGGCGGGCCGCTGTCGCCGAACGCCTACCGCCCCGACTTCCACCGGCCACCCGCGTTCAACACCGAACTCTGCCGCGGCATCCGCACGGCGGTCGCCGGCGCGGTCCCGGTCGTTCTCCAGGGCAGCGTCGTCGATCCGGCCGATGCCCGGCGGGCGCTCGAAAACGGAGTCGCCGACGTCGTCGAGATGACGCGTGCCCAGATCGCCGATCCCGATCTCGTCGTCAAGATCCGCCGCGGTGCGGTGCCGCGGCCGTGCGTCCTGTGCAATCAGACGTGCCAGGTCCTCGACCCCCGCAACCCGGTCGTCACGTGCGTCGGAAATCCGACGGCCGGGCACGAGACCGTCGATCCCACCGAGGACGCCGCTGTGGTCGCCGGCACGGCACTGGTGGTCGGTGGTGGCCCGGCCGGTCTCGAGGCGGCGCGGGTGCTTGCGCTGCGGGGTCACCGGGTCGCCGTGGCGGAGGCGTCGGCTCGGCTCGGCGGGATCGTGCGGGCCGCGGTCGGGGCGCCGCACCTCCGGGCGCTGACCGACTGGCTGGAGAACGAATGCCGCGGTCTCGGAGTCGAATTCCGTCTCGGTACCACGGTTTCCGAAGCCGAACTCGACGCAGCGGAACGAGACGGTGTGACGGTGATCCTCGCGACCGGCAGCACGCCCCGGCCGCTGCCATTCCCCGTCGGGGGACGTGTCCGGTGTTTCGGCGCCGCCGATCTGCGGGACGGTGACGTGCCTGCGGAGGGGCCCCACGTCGTCTTCGACCCGGTCGGCGGACCCGTCGGTGTGGCGGTCGCCGAATGGCTCGCGGCGCGGGGACGCGATGTGAGCATCGTGACCCAGGATTCCGTGGCCGGCTCGCGACTCGGCATGACCGGCGACCTCGCCGACGCCAACACCCGCCTGCAACGGGCCGGGGTGACGCGTCACCTCGACAGCCGCATCGTGTCGATCGACGGCGACGGAATGCGGTTGCGCAACCGGTACACCGCCGAAGAGTCGGTAGTGCCGTGCACCGTGCTGATCGACTGCTCGCATGGTCTCCCCGAGGACACGCTCGGCTCGACCCGCCCGGACACGGTGCGGGCCGGCGACTGCGTGGCTCCCCGCACCCTGCTCGAGGCGGTCCGCGAGGGCCGCACCGAGGCGCTGACCGCGACCGCCCACCGGCGGTCCGAGTTCGATCACCATTCGTTCACCCTCGTCACCGAGAGATAGGACATTTCATGGGACAGTTCGACGACAAGGTCGCGTTCATCACCGGGGCTGCCCGTGGTCAGGGGCGAACGCATGCGGTGCGGTTGGCGCGCGAAGGTGCGGCGATCATCGCCGTCGACATCTGCGGGCCGGTGTCGCAGTACAACACGTACGAGCCGGCAACGGCGGACGACCTCGCCGAGACGGTGCGGCTCGTGGAATCCGAGGGCGGCAAGATCCTCGCCGAACAGGCGGATGTGCGGGACAGTGCGCAACTGAAGGCTGTCGTGGACCGGGGAGTCGAACAGTTCGGCCGTCTCGACATCGTGATCGCGAACGCCGGGATCTGCAACTGGAACCGCTTCTGGGAGATGCCCGACGAGCAGTGGGAGACGCTGATCGACGTCAATCTCACCGGCGCCTGGAAGACGCTGAAGGCTGCGGTCCCGGCACTGATCGAGGGTGGCCGCGGGGGATCGATCATCGTGATCAGCTCCGTCGCCGGGATCAAACCGCTCCCGGGGCAGGCCAATTACGCCGCCTCCAAGTTCGGGCTCGTGGGACTCACCCAGACCGCGGCCAAGGAACTGGGCGAGTACGACATTCGCGTCAACTCCGTTCACCCGTACGGGGTGAAGACCCCGATGGGCACCGACCCGGGCAGCCTCGTGATTCTCGAGAAGCACCCGCACTACCTGTCGAGCTTCGGCACCATCCTCACCGAACACCCGCTGGCCGACACCGACGACATCACCGACGCCGTGCTGTGGCTGGCCGGTGACGGTTCGAAGCGGGTCACGGGCAGTCAGGTCGCCGTCGACATGGGCAACACCAAGGTGTGAGCACCTCCGCGTACCGCCACCTGTTCATCCCGTTGCGCCTGGGACCGCTGACGCTGCGCAATCGGGTGGTCTTCTCGGCGCACCTCACGGGATACGCCGTCGACGGTCGCCCCACCGCCCAGCACGCCGCCTACTATGCGGCGCGCGCGAAGGGCGGTGCGGGCCTGATCATCTCTGAAGAGCACGCCACCCATCCGGGTGACTGGCCGTACGAGAAGGTGATCGCCGGCTACCGGCCGGAGGTCGTCCCGGGATACCGGCGGATCACCGACGCGGTCCACGCACACGGAGTCCCGATCCTCGCTCAGGTCAACCACAACGGCGGCCAGGGATCGAGCATGTATTCGCGGCGGCCACTGTGGGCGCCGAGCGCCGTCCCCGACCCACTGTTCCGCGAAGTCCCCAAGGCGGTCGATCAGCGCGAGATCCGGGCCCTCGTCGACGGGTACGCGCGCGTCGCCGAGCACTGTGTCCGAGGCGGATTCGACGGCATCGAACTGCAGTGCTCGCACTCGTCGCTGGTGCGCAGTTTCCTCGCCCCCGCCACGAACCAGCGCACGGACCGCTACGGAGGGTCGTTGGAGAACCGTGCGCGGTTCCTCCTCGAGGTCGTCGAAGCGGTGCGATCGGCGATCGGCCCGGACCGCGCACTCGGGGTGAGGCTCGCGGGGGAGGACCTGTTCGACGGTGGCGTACACCTCGACGAGGCGGTGGAGGTGGCCGCCCTGCTGGAGGCGAACGGGCGCGTCGACTACCTCAACACGTCCATCGGGATGGCCACCGAGACGCTGCACATGATCGAGGCGTCCATGGCCGTCCCCCGCGGGTACGCGCTGTTCGTCCCGAATGCCGTCCGGCGGCGGGTCGGACTTCCGGTGGTCGGTGTCGGCCGGTTCTCGGATCCGCATCAGGCCGACCGGGCTCTCGACGAGGGGCACTGCGACCTGATCGGGGTGGTGCGCGGCCAGATCGCGGACCCGGACTTCGCGGCGAAGGCACTGGCCGGTGAAGAGGACACCATCCGATCGTGCCTGGCGTGCAATCAGGAATGCATCGGACGTATGGGGCTGGGCCGGTGGCTCGGCTGCGTCGTGAACCCGCGTGCGGGCAGGGAATCGATTCTGCTGCCCGAACCCACCGTCCGCGGCAGGCGGGTTGTGGTGGTCGGCGGCGGACCTGCCGGGCTGAAGGCCGCCGCCACCGCCGCGCAGCGGGGGCATCACGTGACGCTGTTCGAACGCAACACCGTCCTCGGTGGTCAGGTCCGGACGGCCGCCGTCGTCCCTGGGCGCCGCGAGGTCCTCGACCTCGTCGTCGACCTGGAAGCGGAATGCGTCCGGCGCGGCGTGGACGTGCGGACCGGCACCGAGGCGACCGCCGAGGCGCTCGCGCAGGGACGTCCCGACGTGGTCGTGCTCGCCACCGGGGCGCGTCCGCGCCGTCCGCGCTGGGCGGGTGCGTCGGACCGGGTGGTGGATGTGCGGGACGTGCTGGAGGGCCGCGCGCATCCGTCCGGGATGGTGCTGGTGGTCGACGAACTGGGATTCCATCAGGGCACGTCCGTCGCCGAATTCGTCGCCGACGCCGGGTGTGCCGTCACGATCTGCACGCCGGGGATGATCGTCGGCCAGGATCTCGGGATCACACTGGACCTCGAGGGGTGGAACCGGCGGGCGCACGGCAAGGGCATCACCCAGGTGACGGACGTGGTGCCGACCGGGTGCGACGTCGCCGGCGGGGGCCGGATCGCGGTCACGCTCCTGCACCACCCGACCGGCGCGTCCCGCCGGCTCACCGTCGACTGGGTGGTGTCGTCCGCGCACCAGCAACCGGAGGACGAGCTCTGGAAACAACTGGCCGACAGCGGGATCGAGGTCCATCGCATCGGCGACGCCCTGGCTCCGCGGCGCGCGCATTCCGCCGTCATCGAGGGGGAGCGGGTCGCGCTCGCGCTCTGACGCAGGCAGTCACGGCCCGGGTCGAATCCGCGGTCGCCTAGCATCGGAGGATGCCCCATTCCGGACACCTCGACGACGCGGTGTGGCCCGACCTCGTGTCCCACGTGTCGACGGTCGTGGTGCCCGTCGGCTCCCTCGAACAGCACGGACCGCATCTGCCGCTCGACACCGACACCACCATCGCCGACGCCGTGTCCCGCGCGCTGCCGCACGTGCTCGTCGCACCCCCGATCGCGTACGGCGCGAGCGGTGAGCACGAGGGGTTTCCCGGGACCGTCTCGCTGGGGGCGGAGGCCCTCGAGACCGTGCTGGTCGAATACGGCAGGTCCGCGTGCCGGTGGGCGGACCGCGTGCTGTTCGTCAACGGGCACGGAGGAAACGGACCCGCATTGGTCAAGGCTGTCGCCTTGCTTCGATACGAGGCCCGCGACGTGGCCTGGGTGCCGTGCGCGGTCCCCGGCGCCGACGCCCATGCCGGGCGTACGGAAACGTCCTTGTTGCTACACCTTTCACCTGGTCGAGTGAGGTTGTCCAGGGCCGAGCCCGGTAACACGGAACCTGTCGCGAGGTTGATGCCAAGACTGCGTGAAGGCGGTATGGTCGCCGTGTCGGCCAATGGGGTGCTCGGTGACCCGACGGGCGCAACGGCCGCGGAGGGGGCGCAGATCTTCGGCGTGCTCGTCCACACAGTCACCAAGGCACTGGCCCGGTGGGAACCGGGCCCCGATGGACGGCTCCGGTGCGAACCGGGCGCCGATGGGAGGCTCCAATGACCCGCACGGGCGCCCTCGAGTTGCCGAGGGCGGATTTTCGGCACATCCTTGCGGCTGATTTCCGGCATGCCCTGCCGGCGCTGTCCGATCCGCATACGATCGACTGATGCGCCAAGCTCGACTTCCCGATGGATTCGGGATCCGAATCGACCCCAAGGTACGCGCATATTCCGGAGGCCGAGTGCTCATCGGCGGTTCGCCGACCCGGATGCTGAAGCTGGCGCCCACCGCGGCGGCCATGATCGGAGACGGCTACCTCGAGGTCGTCGATCCGCAGTCCGCCGTCGTCGCACGCCGCCTCCTCGACTCGGGGGTCGCCAACCCGCGCCCCATGAGCACGCCGTCCCCGCAGGACGTCACCGTCGTCATTCCGGTGAAGAACAACGCGTCCGGGCTGCACCGGGTGCTGGCCGCGCTCCGCGGACTCGAGGTGGTCGTCGTCGACGACGGCTCCGACGTCCCGATCGTCGCCCCCGCGCTGCGGAACGGGTGCGGCGGCCGCGTCACCGTGCTGCGCCACGAGACGGCCAAGGGGCCTGCCGCGGCCCGCAACACCGGTCTGCGTTACGCCGCAACTCCGTTCGTGGCGTTCCTCGACTCCGACGTCCTGCCGCGCACCGGGTGGATCGAGGTCATGCTCGGCCACTTCAGCGATCCCGCGGTCGCGCTGGTCGCCCCGAGGATCGTCGCGCTCGAACCCGAGGCCAGCACGCTCGCGCGGTACGAGCACGCCCGATCCTCCCTCGACCTCGGACGGAAGGAGTCCGCGGTCCAGTCCGGCGGCCCGGTATCGTACGTCCCGAGCGCCGCGATGATCGCCCGGCGTGAGGTGCTCGACGAGTTCGGCGGCTTCGACGAGTCCATGCACGTGGCGGAGGACGTCGACCTGTGCTGGCGACTCCAGGAGTCCGGCTGGCGACTGCGGTACGAGCCCGTGGCCCACGTCGCGCACGACCATCGCGTGACGTTCGGAAAGTGGTTCGACCGCAAGCTGTTCTACGGCACCGGTGCGGCGCCCCTGGCGGCGAGGCATTCGGGCATGGTCCCACCGCTGTCGATGTCGCCGTGGACGTTCTTCGCGTGCATCGCCGCGGCCACCTGCACCCGGCTGGGTCTGCTAGGGGCCGTCGCCACGCTGGCGATGATGCTGGTGCGCCTGCGCCGCATGTTCACGGGACTCGATCAGCCGACCCGCATCGCCGCCATCCTCGCCGCCCAGGGCTTCGCCGGTGGCGCCTGGCAGCTGGCGTCCGCGATGTGCCGCCACTACTGGCCCGTCACGCTGCTGGCGGTAGTGCTCTCGAAACGGATTCGCCGGATCGCGCTCGCGATCGCCGTCGCCGAGGGGGTCGCCGACTGGATCACCCACCGGGAGCCCGGAGGGCTGGGACCGGTGCGGCACACGGTGTTCAAGCGGCTCGACGACATCGCGTACGGTGCCGGGCTCTGGAAGGGCGCCGTCGCCGCCCGCGACTTCGACGCATTGAAACCCCGGTTGAAGTCGTAGTGACCGATCCGGTTCGCGCCGCCGACGTCGTGGTCGTCGGCGGCGGTTCGAGTGGATGCGTGGTGGCCGCGCGGCTCAGCGAGGATCCGGGACGATCGGTCCTCCTCCTCGAGTCCGGACCCGGTTACCGGTCGGCCCTCGACTGTCCCGTCCTCGACTACCGGACGCTGCCGGTCGGCCCGGGCAGCGCATACGCGCAGACGTACGGCGTGGAGTTGGCGCCGAGCGTGCCCTCGGCCATGGTGCGCGGCCGCGTTCTCGGCGGGTCGGGCGCCGTCAACGGCGCCTACTTCGTCCGCGGGACGGAAGCGGACTTCCGGCACTGGCCCGCGTCGTGGTCGTACGAGAACGTGCTGCCCGCCTTCCGGGCACTCGAGCGCGACGCCGACTTCGACGACTCCCGGCACGGCACCGCCGGTCCGATTCCGGTGCGCAGGCAGCCCGCGGAACAGCTGAGCGAGATCAGCGCGGCGTTCCGCGCCGCGGCCCTCGGCACGGGACATTCCGAGGAACCCGACAAGAACGGAGCAGGCGGCGGCGGGATCGGCCCGGTGCCGCTCAACGTCGACGGTGGCCGCCGGGTCAGCACCGCTCTCGCGTATCTGCTGCCGGCGTCGGAGCGGCCCAACCTGACGGTCGAAGCGGACTCCGACGTCGTGCGAATTCTGTTCTCCGGTAACGAGACGGTGGGGGTCGAGGTCGAGTCGGGCGGCACCCGCCGCACGGTCCGCACCGGCCGGGTCGTGCTGGCGGCGGGACCCGTCGAAACCCCGGTGCTGCTGATGCTTTCGGGAATTGGTCCGGCAGAACATCTGAGGGGCAACGGCATCGACGTCGTCCTCGACGTGCCCGGTGTCGGCACCGATTTCAGCGATCACCCCGAAGTCGCTCTGCCGTATCGTGTCCGCGGCACCCTCCGTCGCAGTGACACGAGTCCGGTCGTCGAAACGGTACTGAACGTCGACGACCTCGAGATCCGTCCGTACACGGCGCCGTTCGACGTGCTCGTCCCCGGATCCGGGCAACCCGACCCGATCCTCGGAATCGGGCTCATGGTGACGGAGAGCCGGGGCGACATCCGGCTCACCTCGAGGCACCGCCGGGACCGTCCCCGGATCGAGTACCGGTATGCGCAATCGGCCGCCGACCGCCGGGCGCTGCGTGAGGGGCAGGCCATCGCACTGGACCTGCTGCGTTCGCCGGAACTCGGCCCGCTGGTCCGGCCGCTGTCCGAGGAGGTGTCCGACCGTTCGGTGCTCGCGCACCTGGGGACGTCTCTGCACCTGTGCGGCAGTTGCCGGATGGGCGGACACACAGACGCGGGCGCGGTGGTGGACGAGCGGTGCAACGTCCGCGGCATGGACGGTCTGACCATCGCGGACACCTCGGTGTTCCCGGTGGTCCCGAGCCGTGGGCCGCACGCCACCGCGGTCATGGTCGCGGAGCGGGTCAGTACCTTCCTGAGGGAGTGACGGAGGGCGGAACCCGGCGCCGTGTGACCCGGGTTACAGTAGGCAGAGACGCCGTGGAGGAGTTCGATGCACAGTCAACCGCCCACAGGGGGCAATCCGTGGGTCGCCGTGCGCCCGGGAGACGACGTCGCGATGCTGGCGCGCAGGGTGTCGTCGGCGCATCAGTTGTTCGTCGAGCGTCACGCCCCCGCAGGCCGAGACCAGGCAGGCGACGGAAATTCGGTGCGGTCCGTCATCCTCGATTCGTGGATGCGCAGCACGAGCAAGGGCGTGAGCCCGGACGGGTCCGCCCGCGCGGTCGATCTGGCGGCAGCGGATCTCGCCGCGTACCGGGCGTCGCACCCGATGTCGATCATCCGGCCCGTGGTCCGCAAACTCCTCGTCGAGGATGCCGCCGACACCGGACTGCTCGTGGCCATCACCGACGAGAAGGGCCAGTTGCTGTGGGTCGAGGGCGATTCGTCCGCCAAGGACCGCGCACTGGAGATGAACTTCGTCGAGGGCGCCGACTGGAGCGAGGACACCGTCGGCACCAATGCCCCGGGCACCGCGCTGGCGCTCGACCACTGCGTGCAGATCTTCGGAGCGGAGCATTTCAGCAGGTCGGTGCACGACTGGAGTTGTTCGGCGGCGCCCGTCCACGACCCGGCGACGGGGCTGATCGTCGGCGCCATCGACATCACCGGCGGCCCGCGGGTGGCGGTACCCGAGGTGCTGTCGCTGATCCGGGCCACCGTCGCGGCCGCCGAGGCGGAACTGCGCCTGCACCTGCTGCGCTCACCGCAGCCGCTGGTCGAGACGGTGCTGCGGTTGGAGGTGCTGGGGTCGGGACGACCGACTCTGGTGCGCGGGGCCGAACGTATCCCGCTCTCGCAACGCCACGCGGAGATCCTGCTGCTCCTGGCGGAGCATCCGGAGGGCCTGAGCTCCGACCGGCTCGCGGTGCTGCTCGACGAGAACGAACTCGACGCCGTCACCATTCGTGCCGAGATGTCGCGCCTGCGCAAGGTTTTCGGTCCGGTGAACCTCGGTTCGAGGCCGTACCGGCTGCTCACCGAATTGACGTCGGACGTCCGGCAGGTGCGTGGGGCCCTGGACCGCGGTGAGCTGGCCGCCGCCCTCGACGTCTACTCGGGTCCGGTCCTTCCCGGGTCGGAGGCGCCCGGCGTCGAGGACCTGCGCGGCGAACTGCGTGCCCGCGTCCAGGCGGCGTTGCTGCGGGAGGGTGATCAGCGCTTGCTCGCCAAGTGGACCACGTCCGTCCACGGCCGTGAGGACGTCGCCGCGTGGGAGGCGTACCTCGCGGGCCTCGATCCGCGGTCCCCGTTGTATTCCCAGGTCAAGTCGAGGATCGATCTGTTCGATCAGCAGTACGCAACGTAGTTGCAACGGTACGGTCCCTAGTGTTGTGAGTCACACCGAGAAAGTTCCACCGAGTTTCACGACACCAGGGAGTTATCGATGACCGTGTATGCCCGCCCGGGTTCGCCCGACGCCGTCATGTCCTTCCAATCGCGTTACGACAACTGGATCGGCGGCCAGTGGGTTGCGCCCGTCAAGGGCCAGTACTTCGAGAATCCGACCCCCGTCACCGGGCAGCCGTTCTGTGAGGTCGCGCGGTCGACGTCCGAGGACATCGAACTCGCCCTCGACGCCGCCCACGCCGCGGCTCCGGCCTGGGGCAAGACGTCGGTGGCCGAGCGCGCCATCATCCTGAACAAGATCGCGGACCGCATAGAGGAGAACCTCGAGTCCATCGCGCTCGCCGAGTCCTGGGACAACGGCAAGCCGATCCGCGAGACCCTGAACGCCGACATTCCGTTGGCCATCGACCACTTCCGCTACTTCGCCGGCGCGATCCGCGCGCAGGAAGGCGCCCTGTCGGAGATCGACTCCGACACCGTCGCCTACCACTTCCACGAGCCGCTCGGCGTCGTCGGCCAGATCATCCCGTGGAACTTCCCGATCCTGATGGCCGTGTGGAAGCTCGCTCCCGCGCTGGCCGCAGGCAACGCGGTCGTTCTCAAGCCCGCCGAGCAGACCCCGGCGTCGATCCTGCACCTGATCTCCGTCATCGGCGACCTGCTGCCCGCCGGTGTGGTGAACATCGTCAACGGCTTCGGTGTCGAGGCGGGCAAGCCGCTGGCCTCGAGCCCGCGGATCCGGAAGATCGCGTTCACCGGTGAGACCACCACCGGCCGGCTCATCATGCAGTACGCGTCGCAGAACCTGATTCCGGTCACCCTCGAACTCGGCGGCAAGAGCCCCAACATCTTCTTCTCCGACGTCCTGTCGTCCAACGACGACTACCAGGACAAGGCGCTCGAGGGCTTCACGATGTTCGCCCTCAACCAGGGTGAGGTGTGCACCTGCCCGTCGCGGTCGCTGATCCAGGAGGACATCTTCGACGAGTTCCTCGCGATGGCGGCCATCCGCACCAAGGCCGTCCGCCAGGGCGACCCGCTCGACACCGACACGATGATCGGCGCGCAGGCCTCCAACGATCAGCTCGAGAAGATCCTGTCGTACATCGAGATCGGCAAGGGCGAGGGTGCGAAGGTGATCACCGGTGGTGAGCGCGCCGAACTCGGCGGCGACCTGTCCGGCGGCTACTACGTGCAGCCGACCATCTTCACCGGCCAGAACAAGATGCGGATCTTCCAGGAGGAGATCTTCGGTCCCGTCGTGTCGGTCACGTCGTTCAAGGATTACGACCAGGCCATCGAGATCGCGAACGACACGCTGTACGGCCTCGGCGCCGGCGTGTGGTCCCGCGACGGCGGCGTCGCCTACCGGGCAGGCCGCGACATCCAGGCCGGCCGCGTGTGGACCAACACGTACCACCAGTACCCGGCGCACGCCGCATTCGGTGGTTACAAGCAGTCCGGCATCGGCCGCGAGAACCACCTGATGATGCTCGAGCACTACCAGCAGACGAAGAACCTGCTGGTCAGCTACGCCCAGAAGGCTCAGGGCTTCTTCTGATGGACGCAGCCCGGGCGCCTCAGCGCCTGAAGGCAACCGCCGGGGCGGTGGAGCTTCTCCGCCGCCTCGGCGGTACCCACGGGGCGCTGATGATGCATCAGTCCGGCGGATGCTGCGACGGGTCCGCGCCGATGTGTTACCCCGACGGCGAATTCATCGTCGGCGACCGTGACGTGCTGCTCGGTGTCCTCGACCTGCGTCTCGGGGTGGGGGAGACCCCGTCCACCCGGCCCGAGGGTGCCGACGCCGTACCCGTGTGGATCTCCGGTTCGCAGTTCGAGGCGTGGAAGCACACCCAGCTGGTGCTCGACGTGGTGCCCGGTCGCGGATCCGGCTTCAGCCTCGAAAGCCCGGAAGGCATGCGCTTCCTCAGCCGTGCGCGTGCCTTCACCCCGGAGGAGAACACCAGCCTCGCCGCGGAGGACGTCATCGTGGGCGAGCGGTGGGAACAGGGCTGGAGGCCCGCACCGTCACCCGAACCGCAAGTGGTCGCCGAAGCCGTCGACGCATGTCCCGTGCCCGCTCGCCGCCCGGGCCCCTAGCGCCCGAAGTTCACTGCGACCGCGGTTTTTACGTCGTGGTCACGTTCTCCTGACACGACGTGTACACAGCTCATTCACCATTGGCCTCGGCCGTTCGGCACCGCCCTCGCGCGGCGTCGGCGAGGCAACATTCGGATCGACGTAGGGGACGGAATGTCACTCGTAGAACCATCCAAGAATTCCGGAACCGGTAAACACCACGATGCTGCCGACTTCCACTCCGAAGACAACAGCTATCTGGAAAAACGCACGCTCCGAAAGGGTTCGGCGGGCTGGGTGCTGCTCGCAGGCCTCGGCGTCAGCTACGTGATCTCCGGCGACTATGCCGGATGGAACAACGGGCTGGCCGAGGGCGGATTCGGCGGACTGCTGATCGCCGGTGTCGTCATCGCGGGCATGTACCTGGCCATGGTGCTGGGGATGGCCGAGATGTCCTCCGCCCTGCCCGCCGCGGGCGGCGGTTACACGTTCGCCCGCCGGGCGCTCGGGCCGTGGGGCGGATTCGCCACCGGCACCGCCATTCTCATCGAATACGCGATCGCGCCTGCCGCCATCGCGACCTTCATCGGCAGCTACGTCGAATCACTGAACCTGTTCGGCATCACCGACGGGTGGTGGGTGTACCTGGCGGTCTACGCGATCTTCATCGGAATCCACCTGACCGGCGCCGGCGAGGCGCTCAAGGCCATGTTCGTCATCACGGCGATCGCACTCGTCGGGCTCGTGATCTTCGCGGTCTCCGCGATCGGGCTGTTCGACGCGGGCAACCTCACCGACATCGCCGCGACCGATGCGGCGGGGGCGTCGAGTTTCCTGCCGTTCGGCGCCTTCGGCATCTGGGCGGCCGTCCCGTTCGCCATCTGGTTCTTCCTCGCCGTCGAAGGCGTGCCGCTGGCCGCCGAAGAGGCACGCGAGCCGGAGAAGAACGTACCGCGCGGAATCATCATCAGCATGCTGATCCTCATCGTCACGGGGGCCACGGTCCTGTTCCTCGCGACCGGAGCACTGGGTGCCGAGAGCCTGTCGACGTCTGGGAATCCGCTGGTCGAGGCGCTCGGTGACGGAACGGCGGCGAAGGTCGTCAACTACATCGGCCTGGCCGGCCTCGTCGCCAGCTTCTTCTCGATCATGTACGCCTACTCGCGGCAGACGTTCGCGCTGTCCCGCGCCGGTTACCTGCCGACGAATTTGTCGGTCACCAACTCGCGGAAAGCGCCCACGCTCGCACTCATCGTCCCGGGTGTCATCGGGTTCGCACTCTCGCTCACCGGTGAAGGCGCGATGCTGCTGAACATGGCCGTGTTCGGCGCGGCCGTCAGCTACGTGCTGATGATGGTCAGCCACATCGTCCTCCGCAGGCGCGAGCCGGAGATGAAGCGGCCGTACCGCACACCCGGCGGCATCGTCACCACATCGTTCGCGCTGGTCATCGCAGCCGCCGCGGTGATCGCCACGTTCCTCGTCGATCCGGTCGCTGCACTGTGGACGCTGATCGCGTTCGCGGCCTTCATGGCGTACTTCGGCCTGTACAGCCGCCATCACCTCGTTGCCAATTCGCCCGACGAGGAGTTTGCTGTTCTTGCAAAGGCGGAGGAAGAACTCGAATGACCACCTACAGTCACGGAGTCGCGGGAACCGGGTACACGTTCGACGGTCTCGTCGACCTCATGGCCAAGGCGACACCGCTGCGCAGCGGGGACGAACTCGCCGGGTGCGCGGCGTCGTCCGACGCCGAACGCGCCGCCGCACAGTGGGCGCTGGCCGACGTCCCGCTCGGCACGTTCCTGAACGAACTCGTGGTGCCCTACGAGGACGACGAGGTCACGAGGCTCATCATCGACTCGCACGACCGGGTCGCGTTCGGCGAGATCTCCCACCTCACCGTCGGTGGCCTGCGCGACTGGTTGCTGGAGGTCGCGGCGCGGGACGGCGCGGCCGAGACGTTCCGCCGCGTCGCCCCGGGGCTGACCCCGGAGATGGTCGCGGCGGTCAGCAAGATCATGCGCAACCAGGACCTCATCGCCGTCGCGCGGGCCGTCACCGTGACCGCGGGGTTCCGCACGACGCTCGGCGTACCCGGCCACCTGGGAACCCGGCTGCAGCCCAACCATCCCACCGACGACCCGCGCGGGATCGCGGCCGCCACGCTCGACGGGCTGCTGCTCGGCTGTGGTGACGCCGTCATCGGCATCAACCCGGCCACCGATTCGCCGCACGCCACCGCGGAACTGCTGCACCTGCTCGACGACATCCGTCAGCGGTTCGACATTCCGGCGCAGTCGTGTGTGCTGTCGCACGTGACCACCACGATGGGCCTGATCGAGGACGGCGTTCCGGTCGACCTGGTGTTCCAGTCGATCGCCGGAACACAGGGCGCCAATTCCAGTTTTGGCGTCGACATCTCGCTGCTGCGGCAGGCGAACGAGGCAGGCCGGTCGCTGAAACGCGGCACCGTCGGCGACAATGTGATGTATCTGGAAACGGGGCAGGGGTCGGCCCTGAGCGCCGGGGCGCACCTCGGCACGGGTGGCAGGCCCGTCGACCAGCAGACCCTGGAGACCAGGGCGTACGCGGTGGCCCGCGACCTCGAACCGCTGCTGATCAACACGGTGGTCGGGTTCATCGGACCCGAGTACCTGTACGACGGCAAGCAGATCATCAGGGCCGGACTCGAGGACCATTTCTGCGGGAAACTACTGGGCCTGCCGATGGGTGTCGACGTCTGTTACACCAACCACGCCGAGGCCGACCAGGACGACATGGACACGCTGCTCACCCTGCTCGGTGTGGCGGGCGCGGCCTTCGTCATCGCGGTGCCGGGCGCGGACGACGTCATGCTCGGCTATCAGAGTCTGTCGTTCCACGACGCGCTGTACGCGCGCCAAGTGCTCGGCCTGCGGCCCGCACCGGAATTCGAGGACTGGATGCGCCGTCTCGGCATGGTCGACGACGCCGGTCGTGTGCTGCCGGTCGACGCCGCGGCGTCGCCGCTTCGAGCACTGACGGGGGCACGATGACCGATCCTGTCGCACAAGACTTCTGGGCGGAACTGCGAGCCACGACGCAAGCGCGTATCGGCCTCGGCCGCACCGGAGACGCGCTGCCGACGCAGCGCGTCCTCGAGTTCCGGTCGGCGCACGCCGCGGCCCGCGACGCCGTCCACCAGCCGCTCGACGCGCAGGCGCTGGCCGAACAGGTCGAGGCCGTGGGCCTGGGCAGACCGGTGATCGTCACGAGCAAAGCGTCGGACCGGAGCGAATACCTGCGCCGGCCCGATCTGGGTCGCACGCCGGCAGATCTGTCCGGTGTCCCCGCGGGAACGGCCGAGGTGGGATTCGTCCTCGCCGACGGGTTGTCGCCTCGCGCGCTCACCGATCACGGGGTGTCGCTGCTGTCCGCGCTGGTCGACGAGTTCGCCGGAACGTACTCGCTGGCGCCGCCGGTGATCGCGACCCAGGCCCGGGTGGCGCTCGGCGACCACATCGCGCAGGCCCTGGGTGTGCAGACGCTCGTCCTGCTGATCGGCGAGCGGCCGGGACTGTCGGTGGCCGACAGTGTCGGCGTCTACCTCACGCACCTCCCGCGCCCCGGACGCACCGACGCCGACCGGAACTGCGTGTCCAACATCCACCCACCCGAGGGGCTCGGCTACGAACTCGCCGCCCGCGTCGTGGCGGGCCTGGTGTCCGGCGCCCGGAAACTGGGCCGGTCCGGAGTAGAGCTGAAGGACACTTCCCGCGCGGATGCGCTGGCAGCCCCCTCGGAGATCCTCGAACTGTAGTCGTGTTATCTAAAGGGCGGCAGGTCCGACCGGGTCTGCGGAGAACCGCCCTGGACGGGGTGTGACGAGGAGAGATCTATGGCCTTCGCTGGCAATGTGGACGAGTTGGCCCTGCTGCAGGCGGTCCGGTTGAAAGAGCAGGTCAGCGCGGCGGTACTCGCCGAACATCTCGGTGTGAGCGCCGCGTCCGCGCAGGCTGCGTACGACGCGCTCCTGACCCAGGGCAAGGCGCAGGAAGCCTCGGACGGCCGGATCGAGCTCACCGGCGCCGGGCTGTCGGAGCTCGAGGACCAGCTCGACGCCGAGCGGGTGTCCATCGACGAGGATTCCATCGCCGAGGTGTACGAGAGCTTCGTGCCGTTCCACGAGGAGTTCGTCGGACTGATCGACACGGCCGATGCCGATCAGCTGGCGGACCTGGACCGTCGTGCGTCGGTCGTGTTCGACGACCTGTCGGCGTTCGTGCCCCGGTTGTCCCGCTACCAGGACCTGTTCGCCGATGCTCTCGCGAAAGTTGCTGCGGGGGAGACGAAGTGGATCTCGGAGCCGGTGATCGACTCCTACGCCACCGTGTGGACCGAGCTGCGCAGGGAGCTGATCGGCGCGTCCGGCGCCACCGAGTGACGTGAGCCGCGTCACCACCCCCCTATTCGGGGGTGGTGACGCAGTGAGCCGGATCACTACTTTTCCTCTCATCCGGGATACGCCCACCAGGGTGTTCCCCACGGACCACGGAGGAATCGAGTGACCACAGTCTCCAACTCGGGTGCGGGCGCCCCCCACGCCCCCACGCCGGTGCGACAGGGCGGTACCAGCGTCCGCAAGGTGGCCATTGCCAGTGGCATCGGCACGACCATCGAGTTCTACGACTTCTTCATCTACGGCACCGCCGCAGCACTGGTGTTCCCCACGGTGTTCTTTCCCGCCCTCGGCTCCACCGCAGGCACCGTCGCCTCCTTCGCGACCTTCGCCGTGGCCTTCGTCGCCAGGCCGGTGGGTGCGATGCTGTTCGGCCATTACGGTGACCGGATCGGGCGGAAGAAGACCCTGATCTCCACGCTCATCCTGATGGGCGTCTCCACATTCCTCATCGGCCTGCTGCCCGGCGCCGCGACGATCGGCGTCGCGGCCCCGATTCTGTTGGTGCTGCTGCGTTTCGGGCAGGGATTCGCCGTCGGCGGCGAGTGGGCGGGCGCCACGCTGCTGACGGCGGAGTACGCACCGCCGGGCAAACGCGGCCTCTACGCGATGTTCCCGCAACTCGGGCCCGCGGTGGCCTTCATCCTCTCCAGCGCCACGTTCCTCGTCACCGGCAGCCTGCTGGGCGACACCAACGAGGTCTTCCTCGACTACGGGTGGCGGATTCCGTTCCTGTTCAGTGCCGTCCTGGTCGGCATCGGTCTCTACATGCGCCTGGCGATCGAGGAGACGCCGGTGTTCCGCGCCGCGCAGCAGGCCGACCGTGCCGACGCGGCCCCGCGGACCCTTCCGCTGATGGACGCCTGGCGGTTCCAGACCAAGGAGATCCTCCTCTCGGCCGGTGCGCTGGCCACCCTGTTCGCGTTCTTCTACATGGGCACGGCGTTCCTCACCAGCTACGGCACCAAGACGCTCGGGTTCAGCCGCCCGTTCGTGCTGACGGTCGGGATCGCCTCGGCGGTGGTCTTCGGATTCACCATCGTCGTCTCGGCGCTGTACTCGGACCGGATCGGACGCCGTCGGGTCATCATGATCTCCTGCGGCCTGGCCGTCGTGTGGGCGCTCGCGCTGTTCCCGCTGCTGGACACCGGTTCGCCCGTCGCGTTCACGATCGGCGTGATGGTCACGCTCGCCATTTTCGGGATCGCCTACGGTCCCTGCGGCGCCCTGCTTCCGGAAATGTTCCAGACGCGGTACCGCTACACCGGCGCGGGTCTCGGCTACAACCTCGCCGGCGTGCTCGGCGGCGCGGTGCCGCCGCTGATCGCCGCGCCCCTGGCGTCCGCGTACGGCAGTGTCGCGATCGGCGTCCTGCTCGCGGTGCTCGGCGTGGTGAGCCTGCTGTGCACGAAGGCCCTGGTGGAAACGAAAGACGACGCGCTCTGACGTCGCAGGCGGGGGGTGTCCGGACTTCGCACAGTTACCGGCACCCCTCGCCGTGCAGTATGCCCTGGATCACAACAACCAAGAGTAAGTTCGACCGCGGAAGGGCCTTCCGGTCTGCCCGTCCCGTAGGCGCCCGATCGGGCTCCTGGAGAGGAAGAGTGATGACAACCCCGCTTCCCAGCTACACCCACGGCGTGTGGGACGCCCCGATGCTCGGCGACACCATCGGAGACAACTTCGACCGGACCGTGGCGGCCCACGCCGATCGTGACGCCCTGGTCGACCGGCCGTCGGGGCGGCGGTGGACGTACGCCGAACTGAAGCGGGACGTCGACGCCGTGGCGGCAGGGTTGCTGAAGCGGGGCATCGCGAAGGGCGACCGGGTCGGGATCTGGGCGCCGAACTGCCCGGAATGGACGCTGATCCAGTACGCGACCGCGAAGATCGGCGCGATCCTCGTCAACATCAACCCCGCGTACCGGGCGCACGAATTGAAGTACGTGCTCGACCAGGCCGGTGTCCGGCTGCTCGTGTCGGCTCCGCAGTTCAAGTCCTCCGACTACGCGGCGATGATCGAGGAGGTCCGGCCCGAGTGCGGCGACCTCGAGATGGTCGTGCTGCTCGGGAGTGCCGAGTGGAGCAGGCTGGCGTCGGACGGCATGGCCGCGCATGCCGCGGACCCCGCCCGGCTGCCCGAAGCGCAGGCCGCGCTGTCTCCCGACGACCCGATCAACATCCAATACACCTCGGGGACAACCGGTTTTCCGAAGGGTGCGACGCTCAGTCACCACAACATCCTCAACAACGGGTACTTCGTCGGCGAGCTGTGCCACTACACCGAGAACGACCGCGTCTGCATCCCGGTGCCGTTCTACCACTGCTTCGGCATGGTGATGGGCAACCTCGCGTGCACGAGTCACGGCGCGACCATGGTGATTCCGGGTCCCTCGTTCGATCCGAAGGCGACGCTGCAGGCCGTCGAGGCGGAGAAGTGCACGTCGCTGTACGGGGTGCCGACGATGTTCATCGCCGAACTCGCCGACCACGACTTCGAGTCCTTCGACCTGTCCAGTCTGCGGACCGGGATCATGGCGGGATCACCCTGCCCGGTCGAGGTGATGAAGCACGTCATCGAGCTGATGGGGATGGCCGAGGTCTCCATCTGCTACGGGATGACCGAGACGTCGCCGGTGTCGCTGCAGACCCGGTCGGACGACACCATCGACCAGAAGGTCTCCACCGTAGGCCGGGTCGGCCCGCATCTCGAGGTCAAGATCGTCGATCCGGCAACAGGATTGACCGTTTCGCGGGGCGAGCCGGGGGAGCTGTGCACTCGCGGGTACTCCGTCATGCTCGGGTACTGGAACAACCCGGAGAAGACCGCGGAAGCGATCGACGCCGGACGGTGGATGCACACCGGCGACATCGGTGTGATGGATTCCGACGGTTACGTCGCGATCACCGGGCGGATCAAGGACATGGTGATCCGCGGCGGCGAGAACGTCTACCCCCGGGAGATCGAGGAGTTCCTGTACACCCATCCCGACATCCTCGACGCGCAAGTGATCGGCGTGCCCGACGCCAAGTACGGCGAGGAACTGATGGTGTGGGTGCGGATGAAGGAAGACACCGAACCCCTGGACGCGGCGAAGGTGCGCGAATTCTGCACCGGCAAGCTCGCCCACTACAAGATCCCGAAGTACGTGCACGTCGTCGACGAGTTCCCGATGACCGTGACAGGCAAGGTGCGCAAGGTCGAGATGCGTGAGCAGTCCCTCGACCTGATCGGGCACACCTGACCCGCCTCGTCGGACGGTATCAACCCAGGGCGCCGGCGATCGCGTCGAGACCGGCCGCCGCGCAGGCCTGATCCCGCATTCCGTCGGGGGCGCCGCCGACGCCGATACCCGCGATCGACCCGCTCGCCGATTTCACACTCACGCCGCCCGCGAGGAACAACGTGCCGGGCAGGTCGGCGACCGTCGCGCCGTCACCCTTGGCGCGTTCGCTCAGGTCGCTGGTGTTCGCGCCGAACGCGGCGGCGGTGTACGCCTTCTGCCGGGCCGCCTCCACGGTGTGCTGCGCGGCATTGTCTCCCCGCAGCATGGCCTGCACGTTGCCGTTGCGGTCGACCACCGACACGGTGACGAAGCCCAGTCCGTCGGCCTGGCACTTCGCGAGCGCCGCCTGCGCGGCGGTCTGCGCCGCCCCGACACCGAGACGGTTCTGGCTGACCAGGCCGTCCGCGCCGTCGACCGGGGCGGGTGCGGCGGCCGTCGCGACCGGAGTGGACGCCGCCGTCGCCTCGTCCGTCGTGGAAGCGCCGCACGCGGCGGTCGCGACGATCGCGGCCAGCGGGACGGTGATCGCCAGAATGCGGGGCAGGCGGTGGAAGGTGCGCATCGGAGAGCCTTTCGGGGAAGTGACGAGCTGACGTGACCAGCCTGGCCCGCAGGCACCGGTGACCGCATCGGGCCGACGGCGCTCCCGGACTCATCCGTCCGGCTGGGGCAGATCATCCGAACGGTGGATCCGCGACCCGCCGCACGTCCGTAGGATCCACAGACGTGACTGGACCCGTGGACGGAGTGGACAGGTCGGCCGGCGAGGGTCTGCGCGGCCCGCTCGGTACGGCCATCCACGTCTCCTTCTACGTTCTCCTCGCGACGTCGACGGCGCGGTACCTCACGTACCACGGTGTCAGCGGGCAGTTCGTCGTCGTGGTCGCGTTGATCGCGGCGCTCGCCGCGTTGTACACGTCGACCGTGGTGGTGGCGCGTCGGGGTGGTGCGTGGGAACCGTGGGTGTGGCCGGTGCTGACGACGTGGGCGGTACTCGTCTGGCTCGCGCCGAGTTTCGCGTGGTGCGCGTTTCCCATGTTCTTCCTGTGCACGAGGGCCTACCCGAGCCGTATCGCGTATCCCGTCGTCGGTGTTCTCGCCGTCCTCACGTCGCTGGCGTTCGTCACGTTCTCCGGGCGCACCGAGTGGGCGGTGCTGGTGGGACCGCTGTGTACCGGCGCGCTGATCGTCATGGCGTACAGCCAGATCGAGCGGGACGGCCGGGAACGGGTGCGGCTGCTCCGTCAAGTGGCGGAGACGCGGTCCCGGCTCGCGGAGACCGAGCGGGAGGCGGGGGTCCTCGCCGAACGCGAACGACTGGCCCGCGAGATCCACGACACCGTGACACAGGGACTGACGAGCAGCCTCCTCCGGCTCGAGGCCGCCGAGCAGATCTGGGCGCAGGCAGATCCGCGGGCGGAGGCGCGGGCCCGCGAGGACGTCCGCGTGGCGACCGGAACATTGCGCGAGAACCTGGCGGAAACCCGCAGTCTCGTGCACCATCTCGCAGCGCCCAACCTGGAATCCCAGCCGATCGACGCGGCGCTGCTCGCCGCCGCGCGTACCCACCACCCCCGGGCGGAACTCCGGATCGTGGGCACTCCGATCGCGATTCCTGCGGAGGTGGCGCACGCGCTGCTGCGGATCACCCAGAGCGCGGTCTCCAACATCACCCGGCACGCACGTGCCGAGACCGTCGGTGTCACCCTGACATATCTTCCGGACGCCGTCGCACTCGACATCTACGACGACGGTGCCGGTTTCGACCCCGCACCCACCGGACCTCCCTCGGACCGCGGCGGATACGGCCTGCGTGCGATGCGCACTCGCGTCGAGCAACTGGGCGGCACGTTCACCGTCGAGAGCGCACCGGGCGAGGGCACCGTGGTGGCCGCGCAGATACCGTGCGCGAGAGGAACCTCGGCATGACGACCGTGACCGTGCTGCTGGTCGACGATCACGCGGTCGTGCGCGCCGGACTGCGGGCGCTGCTCGACTCTCAGCCCGACATCGAGGTGATCGCCGAGGCGGGTACGGGCGAGGAGGCGGTCGACGCCGTGACCACCCACCGGCCGCGGCTCGTGACGATGGATCTGGCCCTCGGATCCGGCATCGACGGGGTGGAGGCCATCCGCCGGATCCGGCAGGTCGACCGGGATCTGCCGGTGCTGGTGTTCACGACGTACGACACGGACGCCGACGTCGTCCGCGCCATCGACGCCGGTGCCATCGGGTACCTCCTGAAGGATTCGACGCCGCAGGAGATCTTCGCGGCCGTCCGCGGCGCGGCGGCCGGCCAGAGTGTGCTGTCGCCGCCCGTCGCGTCGCGACTGCTGCAGCAGATGCAGCGCCCCGAGGAGGCACTCACGCCGCGGGAGGCCGAATTGCTGACCCTGCTGGCCAAGGGGATGACCAACAAGGAACTCGGCAAAGCCCTGTTCATCAGCGAGGCGACGGTCAAGACGCACCTCGCGCACATCTACTCGAAGCTCGGTGTCGACACCCGGGCCGCGGCGGTGTCCGTGGCGCTGCGACGGCAGGGCATCCGCTGAACCGGGGGATTCATGGTGGTACACCGCGTGAACCTTTTGGCAACGATTTGCCGAAGCCCTGTCGAACAGCTGTCCAGGTGGTTATGTTCGAAATGAGCGGTGACCTTCCGCTCGCACCATGAATTGCGTGTTGAGAGGACAAGGGCCATGGTCATGGACATCATCGGCACCATCATCTTCGGTGCGGTCATCGGCGTTCTGGCGCGTCTCGTGATTCCGGGAAAGCAGGCGATGGGGTGGGTCATCACCGTCGTCCTCGGCGTCATCGGTGCGCTGATCGGGTACTGGGTGTGGGAGGGGCTCCTCGGCAAGGGGGACACCGGAGGGATCGACTGGATCCGGTGGATCATCAGCATTGCCGCAGCGGCCGTGCTGTCGCTGGGGTACACCGCGATGACGAGCAAGAACCGGGTGTAACCACCCGGCTGTGCCTTGCGGCCCGTGAGTACTTATCAACCGCCCGCGGTTAAGAAGTACTCACGGGCCGCAGGCATGAGAACGTCATGTCGCGCAGCACTTTCCGGGTGCGCGACGGGGTGGCGGGGTCGGCGCTGTGCGGGGTCGAGTTGATGAGCCCGAAGGTGGCGTGCGCCTTGGTGCGGGCATCCGTCTCGTCCAGCGACGAATCCACCTGCAGCAGCACCTTCACCCAGATCTCCACGTAACGCCGCTGCGTCAGCCGGACCTCCCGGCGCGCGTCGGCGGGCAGGCTCTCCAGGTCTCGGTCCTGGATGCGAATGAGATCGGGTTCCCCGAGTGCGAAGTCGAGATGGAAATCGATCAGACCTTCCAGCGCCGCGTCCGGGGATTTCGCCTCCGCGGCGACGAGCGACCCGCCTTCGAACAGCCGGGTGCTGATCCCGACGAGCAGTTCGACGAGGACGGCGTCCTTGTTGGGGAAGTGCCGGTACACGGCGGGGCCGCTGATTCCCGCCGCGGAGCCGAGGTCCTCGAGGCGGACTCCGAGGAAGCCCCGTTCGGCGATGAGCCGGGCGGCGGCGTCGAGCAGCTGGCGGCGGCGATCGGCCTTCATCTGCTCGCGGCGCGTGATCGGGGCACCGTCGATGGTCGGGGTCGTCGCTTCGGTGCCGTCGACGTCTGCAGTCATCGCCTTGCTCTTTTCCGGGGTGCGGTCTGGACAACTCAGTTAATCACAGTTATCTTAGTTTCAGTTATCGAGCATTAACTCACTCGGCACGGGCGTCAAGAAAAGAAGGCGGCAGGATGGCACTGGGCGGAATCACTGCACGGGAGGGCTACCGGGCAGAGCACACGAAATTGGTCGACGAGCTGAAGTCGCGGCTGGCCGTGGCCGCGCGCGGCGGCAGCGAGAAGTCGCGCGAGCGGCACGTGAGCCGAGGCAAGTTGCTGCCCCGCGATCGGGTGGACACGCTGCTCGATCCCGGCAGCCCGTTCCTGGAGATCTCGCCGCTGGCGGCGAACGGCCTGTACGACGACGAGTGCCCCGGTGCGGGCGTCATCGCCGGCATCGGCCGGGTGTCCGGACGGGAATGCGTGATCGTCGCCAACGACGCGACCGTCAAGGGTGGCACCTACTACCCGATGACGGTGAAGAAGCACCTGCGGGCGCAGGAGATCGCACTGCAGAACCAGCTTCCCTGCATCTACCTCGTCGACTCCGGCGGCGCGTTCCTGCCCAGGCAGGACGAGGTGTTCCCCGACCGCGAGCACTTCGGGCGCATCTTCTACAACCAGGCCACGATGAGCGCGCAGGGCATCCCGCAGATCGCGGCGGTCCTCGGCTCCTGCACCGCGGGCGGCGCCTACGTGCCCGCGATGAGCGACGAGGCCGTCATCGTCCGCAACCAGGGCACCATCTTCCTGGGCGGCCCGCCGCTGGTGAAGGCCGCGACCGGTGAGGTCGTCACGGCCGAGGAACTCGGCGGCGGCGACCTGCACTCCAAGGTCTCCGGTGTCACCGACCACCTCGCCGAGGACGACCAGGACGCGCTGCGGATCGTGCGGAACATCGTCGCGACCCTCGGCCCGCGCGCCGAGCGGCCGTGGGACGTGATCAGCGCTGTCCCCGCGACGGCGCAGCAGACCGACCTGTACGACGTGGTCCCCACCGACCCGCGCACCCCCTACGACGTCCACGAGGTCATCGACCGCATCGTCGACGGCAGTGAATTCCAGGAGTTCAAGGCCGAGTACGGCAAGACCCTGGTCACCGGTTTCGCGCACATCGAGGGCCACCCGGTCGGCATAATCGCCAACAACGGTGTGCTGTTCGCCGAGTCCGCGATGAAGGGCGCGCATTTCATCGAGCTGTGCGACAAGCGCAAGATTCCGCTGCTGTTCCTGCAGAACATCGCCGGCTTCATGGTCGGTCGCGACTACGAGGCGGGCGGCATCGCCAAGCACGGCGCGAAGATGGTGACCGCGGTGGCGTGTGCGCGGGTGCCGAAGCTGACCGTCGTGATCGGCGGCTCCTACGGGGCGGGCAACTACTCGATGTGCGGGCGGGCGTATTCGCCGCGGTTCCTGTGGATGTGGCCGAACGCCAGGATCTCCGTGATGGGCGGGGAGCAGGCGGCGTCGGTGCTCTCGACGGTGCGCAGCGAACAACTCGACAGCGCGGGCAACCCGTGGTCGGCCGAGGACGAGGAGGCGTTCAAGGCGCCGATCCGCGAGCAGTACGAGGCGCAGGGCAACCCGTACTACTCGACCGCGCGGCTGTGGGACGACGGCATCATCGACCCAGCCGATACCAGAACTGTTCTCGGACTGGCGCTCTCGGTGTGTGCGAACGCACCGGTCGAGCCGGTCTCCTACGGCGTTTTCCGGATGTGAGTGGAATGACTGAAATGACTCGGATCGATACCGTCCTGGTGGCCAACCGCGGCGAGATCGCGGTGCGCGTGATCCGCACGCTGCGGGCCATGGGCATCCGTTCCGTCGCCGTCTTCAGCGAGGCGGACCGGGACGCGCGGCACGTCCGCGAGGCCGACACCGCGGTGCTGCTCGGCCCGGCCGCGGCGCGGGAGAGTTACCTCGTCATCGAGAAGGTGATCGAGGCGGCCCGCGCCACCGGCGCGCAGGGCATCCATCCCGGGTACGGGTTCCTGTCGGAGAACTCCAAGTTCGCCGGCGCGTGCGCCGACGCGGGCATCGCGTTCCTCGGCCCGTCCGCTCACGCCATCGAGGTGATGGGCGACAAGATCACCGCCAAGAACGCGGTGGCAAAGTTCGACGTTCCGGTCGTCCCCGGCATCGCCCGGCCCGGCCTGTCCGACGACGAACTGATCGCGGCCGCAGGCGACATCGGATACCCGGTGCTCGTCAAGCCGTCGGCGGGCGGCGGCGGCAAGGGCATGCGCCTGGTGGAGGAGCCGGGCGCACTGGCCGAGGCGCTGCGCAGCGCGCGGCGTGAGGCGGCGTCGGCGTTCGGCGACGACACCCTGTTCCTCGAGCGATTCGTGCTGCGGCCCCGGCACATCGAGGTGCAGATCCTCGCGGACGGGCACGGCAACGTCGTCCACCTCGGGGAGCGCGAATGCAGTCTGCAGCGCCGGCACCAGAAGGTCATCGAGGAGGCGCCGTCGCCGCTGCTGGACGAGGCGACCCGCGCCCGGATCGGCGAGGCCGCCTGCAACACCGCACGCAGCGTCGACTACTCCGGAGCGGGAACGGTCGAGTTCATCGTCTCCGCCGACAAGCCCGACGAGTTCTTCTTCATGGAGATGAACACCCGGCTGCAGGTCGAGCACCCGGTCACCGAACTCGTGACCGGCCTCGACCTCGTCGAGTGGCAGGTGCGGGTCGCCGCCGGTGAGCCGCTCGGGTTCACCCAGGACGACATCACCCTCACCGGCCACGCCATCGAAGCCCGCGTCTACGCCGAGGACCCCAGCCGCGGCTTCCTGCCCACCGGCGGACTCGTCGCCGACGTGGTCGAACCCGCAGGCCCCGGTGTCCGCGTCGACTCCGGGCTGCAGCCGGGCACGGTGGTGGGCAGCGATTACGACCCGATGCTGGCGAAGGTCATCGCCCACGCCGACGACCGCGCCGGCGCGCTGCGGAAACTGGACCGCGCGCTGGCCGGCACCGGTGTGCTGGGAGTGGTCACCAACATCGAGTTCGCGCGCTTCCTGCTCGCCGACCCGGACGTAGTGGCCGGCGACCTCGACACCGGACTGCTCGACCGGCGGCTCGAGGACTTCGCCGCCGCGGAGGCCACCGACGGCGCCCTGATCGCCGCCGCGGCGTTCCGGTGGTTGCAGCGCTGGCCCGAGCGGGCGCAGGCCGACCCGTGGGACGTCCCGAGCGGCTGGCGGGTCGGGACGCCCGCACCCACCAGCATCCGGTTGTCCTCGCCCACCCGCACCGACCACGTGCGGATCACGGGCAGCCCGTCCGAGGCCACCGCGCAGGTCGAGGACGGCGACACCCTGTCGCTGACCGCGGCGCTCGACGGGTCCACGCTCTCGGTGGTGATCGACGGCAGGCGCGAGACCTACCGGGTCGCCCAGACCGACGGGCACATCTGGCTTGCCGGGTCCGACGGCACGACGATGCTGCGTGAGGTCCGCGAACTCAGTGTCCGCACCGGCGACGTCCACGCAGGCGAGGCGGAGATCACCAGCCCCATGCCCGGATCCGTCATCGCCGTCGGCGCCGAGGCGGGCGCCCACGTCACCGCCGGCCAGACACTCGTCGTGGTCGAGGCGATGAAGATGGAACATTCGCTCACCGCCCCCGTCGACGGCGTCGTCGACATCCTCGTCGCGCCCGGTGACCAGGTGATGGTCGACCAACTGCTCGCCCGAGTCACCCCGCACACCGACACCACCGACACGAAAGAAGACGCGTCATGACCGAATTCCTTGCCACCGGCCAGCTTCCGGACGAGTACCAGCAGTTGGCGAAGACCGTCGCCGACTTCGCCAAGAACGTGGTGGCACCGGTCGCGGCGGAACACGACGCCAACCACACCTTCCCGTACGAGGTGGTGTCGGGAATGGCCGACATGGGCTTGTTCGGCCTGCCGTTCCCCGAGGAGTACGGCGGAATGGGCGGCGACTACTTCGCCCTGTGCCTGGCGCTCGAAGAACTCGGCAAGGTCGACCAGAGTGTCGCGATCACCCTGGAAGCCGGTGTGTCGCTGGGTGCGATGCCGATCTACCGGTTCGGCAACGAGGAGCAGAAGCAGGAGTGGCTGCCGCAGCTGACGAGCGGCAAGACCCTGGCCGCGTTCGGGCTCACCGAGCCGGGTGCCGGAAGCGACGCGGGCGGCACGAAGACCACCGCGAAGTTCGACAGCGGTGAATGGATCATCAACGGCAACAAGCAGTTCATCACCAACTCCGGAACCGACATCACCAAGCTCGTCACCGTCACCGCGGTGACCGGGACGAAGGACGGCAAGAAGGAGATCTCCACCATCCTCGTGCCGACGTCGACACCCGGCTTCACCGCCGAACCGGCGTACAACAAGGTCGGCTGGAATGCCTCCGACACCCACCCGCTCACGTTCGCGGACGTGCGCGTCCCGGAGGAGAACCTCCTCGGCGAGCGCGGTCGCGGGTACGCGAACTTCCTGCGGATCCTCGACGAGGGGCGCATCGCCATCGCCGCGCTCAGCGTCGGCGCCGCCCAGGGATGCGTCGACGAGTCGGTCAAGTACGCCAAGGAGCGTGAGGCGTTCGGACGGCCCATCGGCCACAACCAGGCCATCGCGTTCAAGATCGCCCGCATGGAGGCGCGCGCCCACACCGCCCGCACGGCGTACTACGACGCCGCCGCCCGGATGCTGTCCGGCAAGCCGTTCAAGAAGCAGGCCGCCATCGCCAAGCTCGTCGCCTCCGAGGCGGCGATGGACAACGCCCGCGACGCCACCCAGATCCACGGCGGCTACGGGTTCATGAACGAGTACACCGTGGCGCGGCACTACCGGGACAGCAAGATCCTGGAGATCGGCGAGGGCACCACCGAGGTGCAGTTGATGCTGATCGCGCGGGAGGCGGGACTGTGACCGCCGCGGAGAGCACCACGGATACCGAACCGAGGCGAATCGTCCAGCGGGGCCTGTGGTTCGAGGAGTTCGAGCTGGGCGCGGTGTACGAGCACCGCCCCGGCCGGACCGTCACCGAGGCCGACAACGTCCTGTTCACGACGCAGACGATGAACACCCAGGCCCTGCACCTGGATGCGGCGTACAGCGAGGGCACCCAGTTCGGCGAGCGCCTCGTCAACTCGATGTTCACCCTGTCGACGCTGGTCGGACTGTCGGTGGCGCAATTGACGCAGGGGACCATCGTCGCGAACCTGGGGTTCTCGGAGATCAGTTTCCCGAAGCCGCTGTTCCACGGGGACACGCTGTACGCGGAGACGAAGATCGCGGACAAACGCGAATCGAAGAGCCGTCCCGGCGAGGGCATCGTCACGCTCGAGCACACCGGCCGCAACCAGAACGGCGACGTGGTGGCGATCGCGGTCCGCAAGACCCTCGTCCAGAAGAAGCCGTCGTGAGCTGGGAACTGCCCGGTCCCGCCTGGTTGTTCTGCCCCGCCGACCGGCCCGAACGGTACGCGAAGGCGGCCGCGGCGGCCGACGTCGTGATCCTCGACCTCGAGGACGGGGTGGCGGCCGGCGACAAGGAGGCGGCCCGGGTCGCCCTCATCGACACCCCGCTCGATCCCGATCGCACCGTTGTGCGGGTCAACCCGGTGGGCACCGAAGACCACGAACGCGACCTGCTGGCGCTCGACGGCACCCGCTACACCCGCCTCATGCTGGCCAAGTGCGAGTCGGCCGACCAGGTGCTGTCGCTCGCTCCGCGCGAGGTGATCGCCCTGGTCGAGTCGCCGCTAGGTGCGCTCGCGGTCACCGAGATCGCGTTGGCGGCCAGCACCATCGGTGTGATGTGGGGGGCCGAAGACCTCGTCGCCGCGATGGGCGGCAACTCCAGCCGCCGCGACGACGGCAGCTACCGCGACGTCGCCACCCAGGTGCGGTCGTCGACGCTGCTGGCGGCCAAGGGTTATCACCGGCTCGCGCTGGACTCCGTCTACCTCGACATCAAGGACCTGGACGGGCTCCGCACCGAGGCCCTCGACGCCGTCGCCGTCGGATTCGACGTCAAGGTCGCCATCCACCCGAGTCAGGTCGCGGTGATCCGCGAGGCGTACGCGCCGTCCCGAGAGGACGTCGACTGGGCGACGCGGGTTCTCGCCGCCGTTGCCGACCAGCGCGGGGTGTTCGCGTTCGAGGGAAAGATGGTGGATGCGCCGGTCCTGCGTCACGCCGAGGCGATCCTGCGCCGCTCACAGGTCGGTTCGGCGGGGGACACGCCGGCCTGAGGTCGGCGGTAGGCGGCGAAAGAGCCCGGAACGGCCGCGCTCTCGGGGAAGATGGTGCCCATGGCTGCCGATCCGCAATGGGTTCCCACCGAAGCCGACGTGCGCGACGCGGTGATCACCGATTTCGCCGCGTTCGTCGCGCGGCGCCACAGTGTCACGGTCGACGACTACCGGTCGCTGTGGCGCTGGTCGGTGGCGGCGCCGGGGGAGTTCTGGCGGGACGTGTGGGACTACTTCGAGTTCCGGTCCGCCACCGACCCCGGGCCCGCCCTCGCCGACGCCGCGATGCCGGGCGCCGTCTGGTTTCCGGGGGCCACGCTCAACTATGTCGACCACGTCTTCCGGAACGCCCGCCCCGGCAGTCCGGCGATCCTGTACGCGGGTGAGGGCTGTGCCGACGTCTCGATCGGGTGGGACGAGTTGCGGTCCGCGGTGGCGGGACTCGCCGCGACGCTTCGCGAGCACGGCGTGGGGGTCGGCGATCGCGTGGTCGGCTACCTTCCGAACATCCCCGAGGCCGTCGTCGCGTTCCTCGCCACGGCGTCGCTCGGCGCCGTGTGGGCCGCGTGCGGGCAGGACTACTCCGCGCCGGCCGCGCTCGATCGGCTGGGTCAACTGGAACCGGCGGCGCTGATCACCGCGGACGGATACCGGTTCGGGGGCAAGGAACACGACCGTCTGGGGGCGGTGGCCGAGCTGCGCGCCGGGTTGTCGCCGGCCCTCACGGTGGTGGTGCCCCACCTCGATGCGGACGCCGCCGTCGACGGCGGCGTCACCTGGGCGGAGGCCACCGCCGGGGGCCGCGCACTCGAGCCCGTTCCCGTCCCGTTCGACCACCCGTTGTGGGTGGTGTTCTCCTCGGGGACCACCGGCCTGCCGAAGGGCATCGTGCACGGTCACGGAGGTGTTCTCCTCGAACACGTGAAGTCGCTGGCGCTCCAGCTCGACATCGGCCGCGAGGACATCTTTTTCTGGTACACCAGTCCCAGTTGGATGATGTGGAACTTCCAGACGGCGGGCCTGCTGGTCGGAGCCACGATCGTCTGCTACGACGGAAGCCCGTCGCATCCGACTCCGGATACGTTGTGGGCCTTGGTGTCACGACTGAGTGTCACGGTGGCCGGCACCAGTCCCGGATACGTTCTCGCGTGCGACAAGGCGGGGGTGATCCCCGTCCGCGACCACGATCTGAGCGCGCTGCGCGCGGTGGGAGTCACCGGATCGACACTGCCTGCGGCGTCGTCGCTGTGGCTGTCGGAGAACGTCGGTCGCCGCGTTCCCGTCGTGTCGATCACCGGTGGGACCGACGTGGTGTCGGCGTTCATCGGGGGAGCGCGCACCGTTCCGGTCTGGCCTGGGGAGCTGTCCGCCCCCTGCCTCGGGGTCGCCGTCGAGGCGTTCGACGAGTCGGGCCGGCCGGTGCGAGACGAGGTGGGCGAACTCGTCGTCACCGCGCCGATGCCGTCCATGCCGGTGTCGTTCTGGAACGATCCGGACGGAAAGCGTTACCGCGAAGCTTATTTCGAAGTGTTCCCCGGAGTGTGGCGGCACGGTGACTGGATCACGATCACCGATCGCGGGACCGTCCTCATGCACGGAAGGTCCGATTCCACGTTGAACCGCAATGGAATCCGGATGGGGAGCGCCGACATCTACCAGGTGGTGGAGAGGCTCCCGGAGGTTGCCGAGGCGCTCGTCGTCGGCGTCGATCAGGCGGACGGCGGATACTGGATGCCGCTGTTCGTGGTCCTCTCGAAGGGTGCGGAACTCGACGACGCGCTGAAGCAGCGGATCCGCGGAGCGATCCGGGAGCAGGCATCTCCGCGGCACGTGCCCGACGACATCATCGAGGCGCCGGGCATCCCGCACACCCGCACCGGCAAGAAACTCGAGGTGCCGCTCAAGCGAATATTCCAGGGTGCGGACGCGGGGCGGACGGTGGACCGCAGCGCCGTCGACGACCCCGGCCTGCTCGACTGGTTCGCGCGGCACGGACGCTGAGCAGCGACTCCGCCGATCTCAGTGTCGTTGGGCGCCAACGATTAGGTTAGTCTTACCTTTGTTTGGCGCCTCGAGGTGTGAGATATCTCCCGCCCGCCTCCGATCGGTCGCGCCGCAGCAAATACGACTAATCGGACACCGGAGATGCGGCTTTTCGGGGGCGCGTTCCAGATGCTGGGATGTGGCCGTGATGTCGCCGGTTCGCCTGTCCTCGCCGCGGTAGTGCCTGCGCATCTCCGTGGCAGGTCAGCGGGCGATCGGCCCTCGCCCGGATGCGCGCATCGCGGTGGTCGGGCGTCCAGTATTCCGCTCGATAGGGATCGGCGACGGACCTGGTCGGTTATTCCCCGCGCGCAACCTCGGGTGTTCGCCGTTTTGAGACCTGCGCGGCGCTTTGGTAGACACGGTGGTTGGCAAAAACTGCGGTCACGGGGGGCAGTGGGTGTTCAACGCCGCGGTCGATCACCTGGTCGGCCGTACCGTGCGCGGACGACAGTCGGGAGGCGGAACATGAAACTGGATACGACAGTTGTACACCTAGCGAAATTCCGACTCTCGGTACGGTATCCGCGTTCCGGTTGGACACGGCGCCCGGAATGTGGTTCTGCCTGTTGAATATGAGCGCGTCGAAGATCGAATTCAGGCCTGGTTCTGGAAGTATCGAGGGTTGGGTACGTCACAGCAGCGCCGGTAACGGTACTGGATCTGACACCGATGTAATTCCCGGCGTTACCGCGGAACCGTACGAACCGAAAATGTCACCACCGAGCGAGAGGAGGCCGAAGCAATGATCGCGACGATGTTTCGTTCTTTCACCAGCGCCGTAGACTCGGCTCTCGACTCGGAGGATGACGAGCACCGATTGGGTGGCCGCTTGTTGGATCGATGAGAGAACGGAGCCACGTATGAACCCGCTCACCGCAAGTAGGTCGGGATGTAAGGGCCTTGGAGTGTTCGGCGTCGCAGGCAATCGGGTTTCGGACGATCGTCTGACATCGACTCCGAGTGTGGTGGAACTCTTCGATCAGCGCAGGTCCTCCCGCGCTCGGCACGTCCCTGTTCCGCGAGATGCTTCGAACCGGCAAGGTCCGTTCATGTGATGGCGTTCATCGGAAGACCGGCCCGCGGCGCAGTCCGTGGGACCGAGAGCTACGAATCACCAAAGACACAGGCGGCAGTCGCCACGCGTTCGAGAACGGAGTAACCCTTGGGGTCGGGACATGCAGCGGGTAGTAGCGGTGCTCCGGAAGGAGCGTTTCCGCTGTCGGCCGCGCAGCGTGGCATCTGGTTCGCGCAACACGCGATGGGCGACGTTCCCCTCACTATCGCCCAGTACATCGAGCTTCGCGGCGACATCGACCTCGACCTCCTGACCGAGGCCACCGTCCGCACCGGCCGGGAGTTCGGCTCCGGCTTCCTCCGGCTCGTCGAGATCGAGGGGATGCCGCACCAGTACGTCGACAAGTCCCTCGACGACGCCATCACCTACGTGGACCTGAGGGGCGAGGACGATTCCGTCGACGCTGCCGAGAAGTGGATGCGGGCCAACTACAGCGCCCCCGTCGACCTTCTCGAGGACCGCCTCGTCGTGGTCTATCTGCTCCACGTCGGCGAGAACCACTACTTCTGGTTCTGCCGCATTCACCACATCGCGCTCGACGGCTTCGGCGCGATGGCGCTGATCGCGCGCATCGCCGAGATCTACACCGCACTGGTCGAGGGCGCCGAGCCGCCGGCCTGCCGCGCCGAGGACCTGGTCCGGATCGTCGAGGACGAGCAGCGGTACCGCAATTCCGACCGTTTCGCGAAGGATCGCGAATACTGGGCCGAACGCACCGCGCACCTGCCCGAGGCCCCGAGCCTGGCCGGTCGTGCCGCGATGGTCGGCAAATTCGCGCGACTCTCCTCCGAAGCACTGCCCGAGTCCACCGCCACCCTTCTCGACGAGGCGCTGGGCGGCAGTAACGCCAGTTCCGCGCCCATCGTGGTGGCCGCGTTCGCCGCGTACCTGGCCCACATGACCGACCGGACGGACGTCGTCCTCAGCCTGCCGGTGTCGGCCCGCACCACCGCCACGTTGCGCCGTTCCGGTGGAATGGTGTCCAACATCGTTCCGCTCCGCCTCCAGATCACCCCGGAGATGACCGTCCCCGAGCTGGTCAAGAGCGTGCAGATCGAACTCACCGGGGCCCTGCGCCGCCAGCGCTACCGGCACGAGGACATCCGCCGCGACGCCGGCGCGCCCCAGGGGCAGCGCGGCTTCTTCGGACCCTCGATCAACATCATGATGTTCCACAGCGAGATCAAGCTGGGAACGGTCACCGGGCACCAGAACGTCCTCACCACCGGACCGGTCGAGGACCTCTCGCTCAACATCTACCAGGGTGTGGCAGGCAGCAAGATCCACATCGACTTCGAGGCCAACCCCAATCTGTACTCCGCGGACGAGCTGGACCGTCACCACAGCCGCTTCTTCGACTTCTTCGAGCGCTTCCTCGGCGCCGGCGACGACGCCTCGGTGTCCGACCTGGCCACGATGAGCGGTGAGGAATACGAGCAGGTCGTGACGCGGTGGAACGGCGACGTCGTGGCCCCGCCTGCGGGCACCGTCGTCGACCTGTTCGACGCCCAGGTCGCGCGCACGCCCGACGCGACGGCACTCGTCTTCGAGGGTGAGGAGCTCACCTACGCCGAGTTCGACGCGCGGGTGAACCGTCTCGCCCGGACGCTGATCGGCCGGGGCGTGGGTCCGGAGACCAAGGTCGCCCTCGCGATCCGCCGCTCACTCGACTCCATGGTCGCGATGTACGCCGTCGTCAAGGCAGGCGCCGCATACGTGCCCCTCGACCCCGACCACCCCGCCGAGCGCACCGCATACGTGCTGGAGAGCGCGCGCCCGCTGTGCATCCTCACGGTCTCGCGGGACGGTCTCGTCTTCCCCGCCGATCACGACGTCGTGGAGGTCGACGCCGTGGATCCGAGCGGCGTCCCGGCGGGCCCGATCCGCGACGAGGAGCGGACTGCGGGCCTGCGGGCCGCCAACCCGGCGTACGTCATCTACACGTCCGGGTCCACCGGACGTCCGAAGGGTGTGGCGGTGAGCCACGCTGCCGTGCTGAACCAGGTCACGTGGATCGCGTCGCGCTACGGCCTCGACGCGAACGACGTCGTGCTGCAGAAGACGCCGACGACGTTCGACGTGTCGGTCTGGGAACTGTTCGCCGCACTCGCCTCCGGGTCGCGCGTGGTGATCGCCGCGCCCGAGGGGCATCGCGACCCCGCCTACCTCGCCGACGTGATCGCGCGCGAGAACGTCACGGCGACGTCGTTCGTCCCGTCGATGCTGTCGGTGTTCGTCGCCGAGGCCGACCGCGAGCAACTGGTCAGCCTGCGCGTCGTTCTCGTTGCGGGAGAAGCATTTCCGCCTGCCGTCGCAGCGGCGTTCCGGGCGAAGTCCGGCGCCGAGTTGCACAACCTGTACGGCCCCACCGAATTCACCGTGCACGCCACCGCGGGCGAGGTGGATCGGGAGTCCGTCCACACGATCCCCATCGGCACCCCGGTGTGGAACACCGAGGCGTACGTGCTCGACGGCCACCTCCGGCCCGCGCCCATCGGATCCGCGGGAGAGCTCTATCTCGCGGGCGCCCAGGTGGCCCGCGGCTACGAGGGCAGGCCGGAACTCACCGCAGAACGCTTCGTGGCCAATCCTTTCGACGCCACGGGTACCCGCCTGTACCGCACCGGCGACCTCGTCAAGTGGCGCGTCGACGGCAGTATCGAATACCTCGGCCGCACCGACCTCCAGGTGAAGGTGCGCGGACTGCGGATTGAGCTGGGCGAGATCGAGTCCGCGATGTCCTCGTATCCTCATGTGGCGCAGTCGGTTGTGGTCGTGCACGACAGTTCCCTCGGGCAGCGGCTCGTCGGTTACGTCGTTCCCGAGGCCGGCTCCGCGGTGGACGTCGACGATCTGACCGTCCACGTCGGCCGCGCGGTGCCCTCGTACATGGTTCCCGACGCCGTCATGGTGCTTGCCGAGATGCCGGTCGGCGCGAGCGGCAAGCTCGACCGGAAGGCGCTGCCCGAACCCACGTTCGCGGCGGAGTCCAGCGAGTACGTGGCTCCCCGCAGCACCATGGAGGAGTCGATCGGCGGCCTGTTCGCCGAGGTCCTCGGTCTGCCGCGCGTCAGTGTCGGCGACTCGTTCTTCGCGCTCGGCGGCGACAGCATCGTCTCGATCCAGCTGGTGTCCCGCGCGAAGGAAGCCGGCGTCCTGTTCACCGCCCGGGACGTCTTCGAGCGCAAGACCGTTGCCTCGCTCGCCGAGGTCGCGAAGTCCGCATCCGAGTCGGCGACGGTGCACGTCCTCGAGGAGTTGCCGGGCGCCGGTATCGGCACGATGCCGCTGACCCCGGTCGTGCACTGGATGACGGAGCTGGGTGGCGACTTCCACCGGTACTCGCAGTCCATTCTCCTCGCGCTGCCGCCGAAGGTGGAGCGCGAGCGCCTGGTGCGCACGCTGGCGGCCGTCGTCGATCGCCACGACGCCCTGCGTTCGTCGTTGCGGCGCAACGACTCTCCGTCCGGGTGGTCGCTCGAGGTCGCTCCGATCGGCTCGGTCGACGTCGACCGCCTCGTCGATCGCGTCGAATTCGCCGACGGTCCCGGCACCGGCACGTTCGAGGCGCTGGCAGCGCACGCCCTCGAGCGCACCGTGGACAGGCTGGACCCGGCGACCGGCAGTGTGGTGCGTTTCGTCTGGTTCGCGCCCGCCGAGGACTCCGCCGAACCCGCACCTCGGGACGCCGCGGACGGTGACACCGCGGAGGCGGAGAGCGCTCCGCGGACGGGACGCCTGCTCGTCGTGATCCACCACCTCGCGGTGGACGGTGTGTCCTGGCGAGTGCTGGTGCCCGACTTCGCGTCTGCCTGGGGGCAGATCGCCGCCGGGGCCGACCCGCTGCTCCCGGCCGTCGGGACCTCGGTCCGCCGCTGGGCGCACGGCCTCGCCGACAACGCGCGCAGTGCCCGGCGCGTGGGCGAACTGGACTACTGGCGCACCACGCTGGACGGTGCGGACCCGCTGATCGGTTCGCGCGCCCTCGACGGCCGCGACACGGTCTCCACCACCGGCCGGGTCCGCCTGGAGGTCCCGGCGGACGTCACCGACGGTCTGCTCACCGACGTGCCGCGCGCCTTCCACGGTGGCGTGAACGACGGTCTTCTCACCGCCCTCGCGCTTGCCGTCGCGGCGTGGCGCGCGGAACGCGGGATCACCGAGTCCTCCACGCTCGTGCACCTCGAAGGCCACGGCCGCGAGGAGACGGTGCTGCCCGGCGCCGACCTGTCCCGCACGGTGGGCTGGTTCACCAGCATGTTCCCGGTCCGGTTGTCGGCGCCCGGCGTCGACGTCCGCGACGCCCTCGCCGGCGGTGCGGCCGCAGGTCAGGCCGTCAAGTCGGTGAAGGAACAACTCGCGCGCGTACCCGAGCACGGCATCGGTTACGGAATGCTGCGGTACCTCAACGCCGAGACCCGCGCGGTTCTCGCGGCGCTGCCGAGCCCGCAGATCAGCTTCAACTATCTGGGCCGCGTGTCGGTCGGCGAGATTCCCGCCGCGTTCCGGGCTGCAGGCTGGGTTCCCGACACCGACACGATGGAGCTGACCGGCACCCGCAACAGCGAGATGCCGGTGCACTTCGCCCTCGACATCAACGCGATGATCGTGGACGTCGAAGGCGAACAACGACTTTCGGCCACCGTCGACTTCCCGCAGGGTGTCCTCACGGACGCCGAGGTGGGGGAGCTCACCGGCCTGTGGACGCGCGCGCTCGAAGGGCTCGTCGAGCACACGAAGCGGCCGGACGCCGGCGGCCGGACGCCGTCGGACCTCGACCTCGTTCCGCTGAGCCAGAGCCGGATCGACACCCTCGAGAGCGACTACCCCGCGCTCGCCGACGTCTGGTCGCTGGCCCCGCTGCAGGTGGGCCTGCTGTTCCACGCATCGCTGGCTGATGCCACCACCGACGTGTACACCACCCAGCTGGTCATGGACCTGGGCGGATCCGTCGACACCGGCCGACTCCGCCGCGCCGCGGAATCGCTCGTCGCCCGGCACCCCAACCTGCGCACCGCCTTCGTCGCGGGCGACGACGGCAGCGGCATGCAGGTGGTCGTCGACCGGGTGGACGTGCCGTGGACGCACGTCGACCTGTCGGCCTCGTCCGAACACGACCGGGACGCCGAACTCGATGCGCTGATGCTCGCGAACCGGACGGACCGGTTCGACATGACGGCCCCGCCTCTTGTGCGATTCCTGCTGGTCGAGACGGGTGCGGACCGCTACCGGTTCGCCGTCACCAACCACCACATCCTGCTGGACGGCTGGTCGCTGCCGATCCTCATCCAGGATCTGCTGACCCTGTACGCGGTGGACGGCGACGCGCTGGCGCTGCCGCAGCCGCGTCCGTACCGCAGCTACCTCGAGTGGCTGGCGGCACAGGATCCGCAGGTGTCGGTGGACGCGTGGGCGAAGGCCCTCGGCGGTGTCGAGGAGCCCACCCTCCTCGCGCCTGCACACACGGAGACGGCCCCGGCGCTCACCCCCGGTGAGCTCGTCATCGATCTGCCGGACGACCTGCTCGCCGACATGACCGCCCGCTCGCGCGAACTCGGCGTCACCATGAACACGCTGGTCCAGGCCGCGTGGGGAATCGTGCTGGGCAGGCTGACCGGACGGGACGACGTGGTGTTCGGCACCACCGTCTCGGGCCGTCCGCCGCAGGTGCCCGGCATCGAGTCGATGCTCGGGCTCTTCATCAACACCCTGCCGGTCCGGGTCCGCGTGCAGGCAGGCGACGCCGTGCGCACCCTGCTCGACCGCATCCAGCACGAGCAGACCGAGTTGCTCGACCACCATCACGTCGGGCTCACCGACATCCAGCAGGGGCTCGGCCTGGGAGCGCTGTTCGACACTTTGATGGTCTACGAGTCCTACCCGCTCGACCGTGAGGCCCTCACGAACAGCAGCGACATCGAGGGACTCCGCGTTCTCGACGTGACGTCCAACGACGCCACGCACTACCCGCTGGCGATCGTCGCGATGACCGACCCGCGGCTGCACCTGACCGCCAAGTTCCTTCCCGAGCTGTTCGAGGCCGCCGAGGTCGAGGAGATCATGGCGCGGGTCGTCCGCGTGCTCGGGGCGTTGTCCGGGGACGTCGACACGCGCATCGCGGACATCGACATCCTCGCTCCCGACGAGCGCGCGTCGCTGCTCGCGGCGCACGGCACCGACGCCGCTGCATCGCTGTCGCTGCCGGAGATCCTCGCTGCGGCCGCGGCGGAGAACGGCGAGCGCATCGCGCTCGTCGCGGACGGCGAGTCGATGACCTACGCGGAACTGGACGCGCGCTCGAGCCGTCTCGCGCGCGTGCTCATCGACCGCGGAGTCGGACCGGAAACGTCTGTGGCGCTCGGGATGACGCGCTCGCAGCACTCGGTGATCGGAACGTGGGCCGTGGCCAAGGCCGGCGGCACGTTCGTGCCGGTCGACCCCCGCTACCCGTCCGAGCGCATCGCGCACATGGTCGCCGACTCCGGCGCGATCCTCGGCCTCACCGTGTCCGCTCAGCGGGACGACCTTCCGTCGGGTGTCGACTGGCTCGCGCTGGACTCGTCCGAGTGCGAGTCGCTGTGCGCCCCGAAGTCGCCGGAGCCGGTGACGGATGCCGAGCGGACGGTGTCGGTCCGGCTCGAGCACGCGGCCTACATGATCTACACGTCCGGCACCACAGGTCTGCCCAAGGGCGTCGTCGTCACCCACACGGGTCTGGCCAACTTCTCCGCCGAACAGCGCACCCACTACGGGGTGAGCCCGTCGGCGCGGACCCTGCACTTCGCGTCCCCGAGTTTCGACGCGTCCGTCCTCGAGCTGCTGCTCGCGTTCGGTTGCGGCGCGACGATGGTCGTGGCCCCCGCCGACCTGTACGGCGGTGAGGAACTGCGACACTTCCTCGCGGACAACGACGTCACCCACGCCTTCGTCACGCCCGCCGCGCTCGCGTCGGTGGAGCCGGCCGGACTCGACCGGCTCGAGGTCGTCGTCGTCGGCGGCGAGGCGTGCCCGCCGGAACTGGTGGAACGCTGGGCGCCGGGCCGCCGGATGTACAACGGCTACGGTCCCACCGAGGCCACCGTCATGAGCAACGTCAGCAACATGCTGGTGCCCGGGAACCGGATCGAGATCGGTGGTCCCGTCTGCGCGGTCACCGTCTACGTTCTCGACGCACTCCTGCGCCCGGTACCCGTCGGTGTGGCAGGGGAGCTGTACATAGCTGGCCCCGGTCTCGCCCGCGGCTACCACGACCGTCTCGGCCTCACCTCCGAACGATTCGTCGCGAACCCGTTCGGTGAGAACGGCAGCCGGATGTACCGCACGGGCGACATCGTCCGGTTCGTCACCGACCCCGGGCACCGCGCCGGTTACGGGGTGGAGTACGTGGGCCGCAGCGACTTCCAGGTGAAGGTCCGCGGCTTCCGCATCGAACTCGGCGAGATCGACGCGGCGCTGGTGGCGCACCCGAACCTCGAATTCGCGGCCACCCTCGGCACGTCGCTGCCGTCGGGTTCGACGGCCCTCGTGTCGTACGTGCTGCCGACCGCGGGCGCCACGGTCGACGTCGCCGAGGTAACGCACTTCGTCGGCGACACGCTGCCGGCGCACATGGTCCCGAGCGCGATCGTCGTCCTCGACGAGATCCCGCTCACCACCGCAGGCAAACTCGATCGGAAGGCTCTGCCTGAGCCCGATTTCGACGCCCTGCAGGGCGAGATGGTCGAGCCGCGCACACCCACCGAGGAATTGGTCGCTCGTGTCCTCGCGGACGTGCTCGGGCTTCCGAAGATCAGTGTCGCCGAGTCGTTCTTCGACCTCGGCGGCAACTCGCTCGTCGCGACGAAGGCAGTCGCGCGGCTCAACGCCGCCGCAGGCACCCGGCTGGGCGTGCGCGAGTTGTTCGAGGCGCCGACCGTGGAACGGCTCGCCGTCAAGGTCGCCGAGCAGGCAGGCGCAGGCTCGGACCGCCCGGCGCTCGTCGCGCGCCCGCGCCCCGAGCGCGTTCCGCTGTCGATGGCGCAGCAGAGCATGTGGCTGATGAACCGGTTCGACACGGCGTCCTCGGCGTACAACATCCCGCTGGCCGTTCGGCTGTCCGGTGCGCTCGACATCGACGCGATGTCGTCGGCCGTCTCCGACGTGCTCGCGCGGCACGAGTCGCTGCGGACGGTGTTCCCGGACTCCGCCGACGGGCCGTACCAGCAGGTCGTCGACGTCGCCCAGGTTCCGTTCGACCTCACGCCCGTGCGGGTGCCCGAGGCCGAACTCCCTACGGCCCTCACCGAATTCGCCACCGAAGGGTTCGACGTCACGGTCGTGCCCCCACTGCGGATCCGGCTGTTCGCCACGGGCGAGAGCGAGTTCCTGCTCGTCCTCGTGGTGCACCACATCTGCGCCGACGGCGCGTCGATGGCGCCGCTCGCGCGGGACGTCATGGTCGCCTACAGCGCGCGCACCGCCGGTGCTGCTCCGCTGTGGCAGCCGCTGCCGGTGCAGTACCCCGACTTCGCGCTGTGGCAGCGCGAGGTCCTCGGCGACCCCGCCGACACGCGGTCGCTCGCGGGCAAGCAGATCGCCCACTGGGCGGACACCCTCGCCGGGGCACCCGAGCTGATCGACCTGCCGCTGGACCACGTACGCCCGGCCAGGCAGTCGATGCTGGGCGACTCGATCGACTTCGCGATCACCCCGGAGTTGCGGCGCGGGCTCGAAGCGGTCGGCAAGGACCGCGGAGCGTCCCTGTTCATGGTGACGCACGCCGCACTGACGACGCTGCTGTCGCGGCTGAGCAACAGCGACGACATCACCGTCGGCACCCCGCTCGCCGCGCGCGGCGACCAGGCGCTCGACGACCTCGTCGGCATGTTCGTCAACACCCTCGTCCTGCGTACCCACGTGCGGCCGGGAGATTCGTTCTCCGGTCTCGTCGACCGGGTCCGCGAGGGTGACCTGGCGGCATTCGGCAATTCCGACGTGCCGTTCGAGAAGATCGTGGAGGCGCTGCGGATCCGGCGCTCGGCGGCCTATTCGCCGCTGTTCCAGGTGATGCTGTCGTTCCAGAACAACCGGATGGACGCGCTCGAACTGCCCGGGCTGACCGTGCGCGTGATCGACGACATGGCGCAGGGCGCCAAGTACGACCTCACGTTGACGATCACCGAGAAGGCCGACGAGTCGGGTCGGCCTGCGGGTCTGGGCGGACGGTTCACGTTCGCCACCGACCTGTTCGAGCGCGGCACCGCCGAACGTATCGCGGAACGGTTCGTCAGGATCCTCGAGGCCGTCGTCACCGATCCCGGTGTCGCTGTAGGCGACATCGACATTCTCACCGAATACGAGAGAGCAAAGTTGAGCCAAGCGCGACCTGCCCGCACGATGACGGTTCGCGAGCTGCCGCAGCTTCTGGCTGCTGCGGTCGACGTCGCCCCCGACGCCGTGGCCGTCGCCCACGACGGCATGCAGGTGACGTACCGCGAGTTCGACGAGCGCCTGCGCCTGATGTCGGCTCCGCTGTCCGAGCGGGGCATGGGCCCCGACGCGATCGTGTCCGTCGTGCTGTCCGGCTTGGTTCCCACCATCATGATGGCCCCGCCGTCGGAGGACGGGAAGGACGGCTTCGGCACGATCCTCGACCAGGTCATCGCGGACGCGCACGCCCTGGTCGGCGACATCGAGATCGTGTCGCCCGCACCGGAGATCGTCGCCGCACCCGAGGCGGAGACCGCGGAGACGGAGGGCTGGCCGCTCGAACTCTTCGTCACCCGCTGGCAGGAGTGGGTCGAGCGCGACCCGCAGGCTCCCGCCGTCGTCGCCGGGGGTGTCTCGACCACCCGAGGCGAAGTGAACCGTCGCGCCAACCAACTCGCCCGCGAACTGGTGTCGCGCGGGGTTCGCCCCGACGACGTCGTCGCACTTCTCACCCCCCGATCCCTGGAATGGGTGATCGGGATGATCGCCGCCTGGAAGGTCGGCGCGGCCTACTCGCCGTTCGACCAGAAGTGGGGGATCGAGCGGATCACGGGACTGGTCGAAGACAGCGGAACGCGGGCCGTGGTGGCCACCCGGTCCTGGAGTGGGCTCACCGGCGCACCCACCGGCAACGCGGCGCTCGACGACCCGATCGTGCTCGACGATCCGGAGACGGTGCGTCACCTCGCCTCACTCGACGACACCGATTTCCCGCACGACCCGTGGTCCGACGAGCATGCGGGCAAGCGCCTGGGGCACGTCATCTCGACCTCGGGCTCGACCGGACGTCCCAAGCCGACGATGGTCCCGATGCTGGGTCTGTCCAACAACTATCAGTCGTACCAGGGCGACCTGCGGGTGAAGGACGGCACCGGACTGCTGATCGCGAACTCGCCGCTGTTCGACCAGACGCAGAAGAACATCTGGGTGGGACTCGCGTACGGCGGTGTGCTCCACCTCGCCGACGACGGCTTCGATCCGGGACCGATTCTCCGCATGATCGGCACCGGCGACGTCCAGATCACCAACCTGGCACCGAGCGCGTTCGAGGTTCTCACCGAACTGGACACCGAGGGTGTCCTGCCCAACCTGAAGGTGATTCTCCTCGGCGGTGAGATGCTGCGGCCGGCGGCCTGCACGGCGCTGATCGGCACGGACTCGCGCCTGCTCAACAATTACGGTCCGACCGAGGCCTCGGTCACGTGCTCCTCGTACGAACTGGACCTCTCCACCGCGGACGCCGAGAAGTGGCCGGTCCCGTTCGGCACCGCGTTCCGCGGTGTCCGGTACCACGTGCTCGACGGCCGGATGCGCCCCGTGCCGCCGGGAGTGACCGGCGACCTGTACATCGGGGGCCAGGTTCTGGCCCGCGGTTACGGGAACATGTTCGGCACCACCGCGTCGCGGTTCGTGGCGAACCCGTTCGAGGGGCCCGGCGCCCGCATGTACCGGACCGGCGACCGCGTTCGCGAACTCGACCACGGTGGGCTCGTGTTCGTGGGCCGCAGCGACTTCCAGGTCAAGATCCGCGGTCTCCGGATCGAACTCGGCGAGATCGAAGCCGCCCTCACCGCGAACAGCGCGGTGCAGAAGTCGGTGGTGGTCGTGCACGACAGCGAGCAGGGCCCCCGGCTCGTCGCGTACGTCACCGCGACCGCGGGCACCGAACTGGACGTCGACGCGATCGTGGACGCACTGCGGGACGTGCTGCCGTCGCACATGATCCCGGACACGGTGATGGTCCTCGACGAGATGCCGCTCAACGCGAATCTCAAGATCGACCGCAAGGCTCTTCCGGAACCGGTCTTCACCACCGGCACCGCCGAATTCGTCGCCCCGCGCACGGCGCTCGAGGAGGTCGTCGCCGGCATCTTCGGTGACGTGATCTCCGCGCCGCGGGTGAGCGTCGACGAGTCGTTCTTCGACCTGGGCGGCAACTCGCTCAGCGCCACCCGGGTGGCTGTCCGCGTCACCTCGGCGACCGGCACCGAGGTCGGGATCCGTGACCTGTTCGAGGCGCCCACGGTCGCGACTCTCGCGAAGCTCGTCGAGGACCGGGCCCACACCGGCACCCGCCGCCCCGCGCTCGTCGCGGGCCGGCGCCCCCGGGCGCTGCCGCTGTCGCTCGCGCAGCAGCGGATGTGGTTCCTCAACCGTTTCGATCCGTCCTCACCCGCGTACAACGTTCCGCTCACCGTGCGCCTGCGCGGCGAACTGGACGTCGACGCCCTGGCCGCGGCGCTGTCCGACGTCGTCGCGCGGCACGAGGTGCTGCGGACCGTGTTCCCGGACTCCGATTCCGGTGCGCACCAGGTGATCCTGCCCGCCGCCGACGTCGACCTCGCTCTCGAACCTGTCGACGTCCGCGAGGAGGACCTGCGGGACCGGATGTTCGAGTTCGGGTCCACCGGCTTCGATGTCACCGACACGATCCCGGTCCGGACCCGCCTGTTCCGGCTCGGCGCGAACGACCACGTCCTCGTGCTCGTCATGCACCACATCGCATCCGACGGCGCCTCCACGCTGCCGCTGGCTCGCGACGTCATGACGGCGTACGCGGCCCACCGGGAGGGCACGGAGCACGCCTGGCCGGTGCTGCCCGTCCAGTACGCCGACTACGCGCTGTGGCAGCGGGACGTGCTCGGGTCCGAGGACGACCCCGGCTCCCTGGCCGCCGCGCAGATCGACTTCTGGTCGAAGACCCTCGCGGGTGTGCCCGACGTCCTGGCTCTCCCCATCGACCGCCCCCGCCCGACGGTGCGGTCGATGGCAGGCGCCTCCGTCGGCTTCTCCGTCGACGAGGACGTGCACCGTCGTCTCGGCGAGGTCGCGCGGGCGCACAACGTGTCTCTGTTCATGGTGCTGCACGCCTCGCTGTCCGTGCTGCTGGCGCGGCTCAGTTCGAGCACCGACATCGCCATCGGCGCCGCGGTGGCCGGTCGCGGCGACGAGGCGCTCGAGAACCTCGTCGGCATGTTCGTCAACACGCTGGTGCTGCGGACCGAGGTCGAGCCCGGAACCTCCTTCGCCGACCTGCTCGAGCAGGTCCGCACCCAGGACCTCGCCGCATTCAGCAACCAGGACGTTCCGTTCGAGCAGTTGGTGGACGCCCTGAATCCGACCCGGTCCACGGCGTACTCGCCGCTGTTCCAGGTCGTGCTGACCCATCAGGTCAACGGCATCCCGTCGCTCGAGTTCGCCGGACTCGAGGCGACACCCGGTGCCGTGGATGTCGAGTTCAGCAAGTTCGACCTCACCGTCGACCTGCGCGAACTGTGGTCGGACGAGGGTGCGCCCACCGGGATCACCGGTGTTCTCGGGTACGCCACCGAGATCTTCGACGCGGACACCGTGCAGGGCTTCGCGGACCGCTTCGTGCGGATCCTCACCGCCGTCGCGGGCGGCGGAACCGACGTCGCGGTGGGGGACATCCCCATTCTCGACGCCGCGGAGACCGAGGAGCTGACACCGGTCCGCGGTATCGAGGGCGTCGCGCCCACCACGCTCGTCGAACTGCTCGAGGCTGCGGTCGCCGCGAACCCGGACGGGGACGCGATCGTCTCGGGCGGCGAGAGCATCACCTACCGCGAACTGGACGAGCGCTCGAACCGGGTGGCGCGCATCCTGATCGAACGCGGCGTCGGCGCGGAAACGTTCGTCGGGCTCGGCATCACCCGCTCGATCCCGTCCATCGTCGGCATCTGGGCCGTTGCCAAGAGCGGCGGCGCGTACGTGCCGATCGACCCCGGGTACCCGGACGAGCGCATCGCCCACATGGTCACCGATTCCGGTGTGACACTGGGACTTTCCGTGAGCTCCGAGGTCGGCAGGCTTCCGCGGGACGTCGACTGGCTGATCCTCGACGGCGACGACTTCGTGGACGCCTCGGCGCGCTACTCCACGGCTCCCGTCGCGGAGGCGGAGCGCCGGACGGCGGTCACACCGGCCAACAGCGCCTACGTGATCTACACGTCCGGCACCACCGGGCAACCCAAGGGCGTCGTCGTCACGCACCGGGGTCTGGCCAACTTCGCCGCCGAACAGCGTGAGCGCTACTCGGTGACGACCGACTCGCGGACGCTGCACTTCGCGTCGCCGAGTTTCGACGCGTCCGTTCTGGAACTGCTGCTCGCGGTCGGCGCCGGCGCCACCATGGTGATCGCTCCCACCGACGTGTACGGCGGACCCGAGTTCGCGAAGTTCCTGCGCGAGCACCGTGTCACGCACGGCTTCGTCACGCCGTCGGCGCTGGCGTCCGTGGACCCGTCCGGGCTGGACGACTTCCAGTTCGTCGTCGCCGGCGGCGAGGCCGTCCCGGCGGAACTCGCGGCCCGCTGGGCGCCCGGACGTTCGCTGTTCAACGGCTACGGTCCCACCGAGACCACGATCATGACCAACATCAGCGACCCGATGGCCGCCGACGGCCCGGTCACGATCGGTGGTCCGATCCGCGGCACCAGCGCGCTGGTCCTCGACGATCGGCTCCGACCCGTCCCGGTCGGTATCGCAGGTGACCTCTATCTGTCGGGCCTCGGACTGGCCCGCGGCTACCACTGGCGCACGCCGCTGACCGCGGGACGCTTCGTGGCGAACCCCTACGGTGAACCGGGCGACCGGATGTACCGCACCGGCGACGTCGTCCGCTGGGCGAAGGACGCGGACGGCGCGCTGACCGTCGACTACGTGGGCCGCTCGGACCAGCAGGTGAAGGTTCGCGGGTTCCGCATCGAACTCGGCGAGATCGACGCGGTGCTGGCGAAGCACCCCGCCGTCGACTTCGCGACGACGTCGGTGCTGCCCGGGCCGTCCGGGGATTCGGTCCTCGTCTCGTACGTGCTGCCGGCGCCGGGAGCCGAGGTGGACGTCACCGCGATACTGGACTTCGCGGGCGAGTTCGTCCCCACATACATGGTGCCGTCGACGATCGTGACGCTCGACGCGATCCCGCTCACCCCGGTGGGCAAACTCGACCGCCGGGCGCTGCCCGAGCCCGAGTTCCTGGCGGAGGACCGCGAGTTCCGTGCCGCGGGAACCGCTCTCGAACAGCGGGTCGCCGCGGTGTTCGCGGAGGTGCTCGGTGTCGACCAGGTCGGCGCCGACGACTCCTTCTTCACGCTCGGCGGCAACTCGCTCGCCGCCACCCGCGTGATGGCGCGGATCAACGAGGCCGTCGGAATCGACGCGCCGGTCCGCGAGATCTTCGAGGCCCCCACGGTGGCGCAGCTGGCCCGCAGGCTGGAAGCGCTCGGCGTGGACGGCGGCGCCCGTCCGCCCGTCACCGCCGGACCGCGCCCGGACCGTCTGCCACTGTCGCTGGCGCAGCAGCGGATGTGGTACGCCAACCGATTCGACCCCGAATCGGCCGAGTACAACATCCCGTTGGCGCTCCGGCTCACCGGTGCACTGGACGTCGACGCGCTGCGGACGGCGATCGCCGACGTCGTGGCCCGGCACGAGTCGCTGCGCACGGTGTACCCGGATTCCGTCGACGGCCCCTACCAGGTCGTCCTGTCCGAGTCCGACACGCGATCCGAACTCGACGTGGTCCGCGTGGCCGGCGAGCAGGAACTGCGGGAGCGGGTCGTCACGCTGGCCTCGGCAGGCTTCGACGTCACCGCCGACGTCCCGGTGCGCGCCGCCCTGTTCGCGCTCGGGGAACGCGACCACGTCCTCGTGGTCGTCGTCCACCACATCTCGGCGGACGGTTCGTCGATGGCCCCGCTCGCGCGGGACCTGTTCGGCGCGTACGGCGCACGCGTGCAGGGGGAGGAGCCCGGCTTCTCGCCGCTGCCCGTGCAGTACCCCGACTTCGCCCTGTGGCAGCGCACTCTCCTCGGCTCCGAGGATGATCCGGAGTCGCTCGCGGGCAAGCAGATCGCGTACTGGACGCACGCCCTCGGCGATGCGCCGGAGGTCCTCGACCTCCCGGCCGACCGGCCGCGCCCGGCGGTCCGCAACCCGCAGGGCGGGCTGATCGAGTTCGAGATCGGGCAGGACGTGCACCGGTCCCTGAACGAACTCGCGCAGACCCACCAGGCGTCGCTGTTCATGGTGGTGCACACCGCGCTCGCCGTGCTGCTCGGACGACTGAGCAGCACCAGCGACATCTCGGTCAGCACCCCCGTCGCGGGCCGCGGTGACCGCGCGCTCGACGACCTCGTCGGGATGTTCGTCAACACTCTGGTGCTGCGCACCGACGTCGACCAGAACGCCCGCTTCAGCACGCTGCTCACACAGGCCCGTGAGGTCGATCTCAACGCATTCGCCAATGCCGATGTGCCGTTCGAGCAGATCGTCGAGGTGCTCCGGCCGTCGCGCACCGCCACGTACGCGCCGCTCGCGCAGGTGATGCTGAGCTTCCAGAACCTCGAACGGCCGAAGCTCGAACTCGCCGGGCTGACCGTCGAGGTCCTCGAGAGCGGTCTCACCACGAGCAAGACCGATCTCGGTGTCGCCGTCGAGGAACGGTTCGACGAGGGATCCGTCGCGAACGGCATGCGAGGCTGGTTCTCCTACGCCACCGATCTCTTCGACGAGGCGACGGTTCGCGGTTTCGCCGATCGTTTCGTCCGTGTGCTGGAGGCCGTCACGGCCGACGCGGACGCCGTCGTCGGCGACATCGACATCCTGACCGAGGACGAGAAGGCCGGGCTCGCCGTACCGGACGAGGGCGGACAGTCCCTGTTGTCGCACTCGATCTCGCAGGAGCTGGCGGCCACCAAGTCGCTGCCCGAACTCCTCGACGGTGCCGCGTCGATCAACCCGGACGGAATTGCGCTGTCGCACAACGGGACCGATGTCACGTACGCGCAGTTGCGGGACAAGTCCGCCGAACTCGCGCGTACGCTCGCCGGTGTGGGCGTCGGCCCGGAGGCCGCGGTCACGGTGGCCCTGTCCACCCTGCTGCCCGGACTGCTCGACGGATCGTCGGGCGAAGGCTTCGCCGACACGTTCGCCGGTGTCCTCGCCGGCGTGATCACCGACGCCACGTCCGCGACCTCCGCGACCGACGCGGAGGAGCAGACCGTCGTCGACCTGTTCGACGAGCAGGTCGCGCGGACGCCGGACGCCGTGGCCCTGGTGTCCGGCGACGAGTCGCTGACCTACGCCGAGTTCGACAAGCGTGTCAACACACTCGCGCGCACCCTGATCGAGATGGGTGTCGGGCCGGAGGTCCGGGTCGCGCTCGCGATCCGGCGGTCGATCGACTCGATGGTCGCGATGTACGCGATCGTGAAGGCGGGTGGCGCGTATGTTCCGCTCGACCCCGACCATCCGGCCGAGCGCACGTCCTACGTCCTCGACAGCGCCTCGCCGCTCTGCATCCTGACGGTTGCGCGAGATGCTCTCGACCTTCCCACCGGGCACAACGTGGTGGAGATCGACCGGCTGTCCGTCGACATGCCGGCCGAGCCGCTGCGCGACGAGGAGCGCCGGGGGACTCTCCTGCCGTCGAACCCCGCCTACGTCATCTACACCTCCGGTTCGACGGGACGGCCGAAGGGCGTCGCGGTGAGTCACGCGGCGGTCCTGAACCAGATCTCGTGGATCGTCGCCGAGTACGGACTCGACGCACACGATGTCGTGCTGCAGAAGACCCCGGCGACGTTCGACGTGTCGGTCTGGGAGTTGTTCGGCACGCTCGTCGCGGGTGCCCGCCTGGTGATCGCGACGCCCGACGGTCACGGTGACCCCGAGTATCTCGCGGCGCTGATCGCGCGCGAGGGCGTCACGGCGACCTCGTTCGTGCCGTCGATGCTGTCGGTGTTCGTCGGCGAGGCCGAACGGCACGACCTTCTCAGCCTTCGAATCGTGCTCGTCGCGGGCGAGGCGTTCCCGCCCGCGACCGCCGAGGCGTTCCGCGGACTGTCGGACGCCGAGGTGCACAACCTCTACGGTCCGACGGAATTCACCGTGCACGCGACCGCCGGGCAGGTCGACCACGATGTCCGCGGCACCGTTCCCATCGGTAGTGCGGTGCGGAACACCGATCTCCACGTGCTGGACTCACGGCTTCGCCCGGTGCCGGTCGGGGTTCCCGGCGAGCTGTACCTCGCGGGGACGCAGTTGGCCCGCGGATACGTCGGACGCAGCGATCTGACCTCCGATCGGTTCGTCGCCAACCCGTTCGCCGGGTCCGGGCAGCGGATGTACCGCACGGGCGACGTCGTTCGCCGGCGCGCCGACGGGAACCTCGAATACATCGGACGCAGCGACTTCCAGGTCAAGCTGCGTGGATTGCGGATCGAACTCGGCGAGGTCGAGGCCGCGTTGCTGACGCACGAATCCTTGGCGCAGGCAGCGGTGACGATCCATCGAAGCGAGTCGACCGGCGAGAATCTCGTCGCCTATGTGGTGCCGCGGTCCGGCGCCCGGGTCGACACGAAGTCGGTGCAGGACGCGGCGGCGCAGGTGCTGCCCGCGTACATGGTGCCCGCCCGCATCGTCGTCCTGGACAGTTTCCCTCTCGGTGCCAGCGGGAAGCTGGACCGGAAGGCTCTGCCGGAGCCCGAGTTCGCCACCGTCGCGGTGGAATACGTGGCCCCGCGCACGCCGATGGAGACCGTCGTGGCGAGCGTGTTCGCCGATGTTCTCGGTGCCGAACGGGTCGGATCCGCCGACTCGTTCTTCGACCTCGGCGGAAACTCCATCAGCGCGACGAGGCTCACCGCCCGCCTCCGGGCGGCGGTCGGCGCGCACCTCTCGGTGCGGGAGTGCTTCGAGAATCCGACCGTCGCGGAACTCGCGGCGCTGCTCGAGGCGACGTCGGGGACCGCGCAGCAGCGTCCCGCGCTCGTCGCCCGACCGCGACCCGACCGCATCCCGCTGTCGCTGGCCCAGCAGCGGATGTGGTTCGTCAACCAGTTCGATCCGACCTCCCCGGCGTACAACCTGCCGTTGGCGGTGCGGTTGACCGGCTCGATCGACGCGGCGGCGCTGAATGCGGCGTGGGCGGACGTCGTCGAGCGGCACGAGTCGCTGCGCACGGTCTTCCCGGTCGGCGACGAGGACGCACACCAGGTCGTGCTGCCCGCAGCGGACGTGGTGTCCGATCTGACCCCGACCCCGGTCGCGGACGAGCAGGACCTGTTCGCGCGTCTGCGTGAACTCGGTGCCACCGGATTCGACGTCACCCAGACCGTCCCGGTGCGGGTCGCCTGCTTCGAGGTGAACCCCACCGACCACATCCTGATGATGGTCGTGCACCACATCTCGGCCGACGGTGCGTCGCTGGCGCCGCTGTTCACGGACGTGATGACCGCCTACGCGGCGCGTGCCGCCGGCAGTGCCCCCGGCTGGGAACCGCTGCCCGTCCAGTACGCCGATTACGCTCTGTGGCAGCGTGAGTCGCTCGGCGACGAGTCGGACCCCGACTCGCAGGCCGCCCGCCAGCTCGGTTACTGGCAGCAGGCGCTCGGCGGGCTCCCCGAGGTGCTCGAGTTGCCGACCGACCGGCCCCGGCCGCCCGTGCAGTCGCTGCGCGGCGCGTCGGCGCGGTTCACGATCGACGCGCAGACCCACCGCGGGCTGCTCGCGATCGCCCAGGTAACGAACACGACCCTGTTCATGGTCGTGCACGCCGCGCTCGCGGTGCTGCTCGAGCGGCTGTCTTCGCAGACGGACGTCGCGATCGGCACGCCGGTCGCCGGCCGCGGCGAGCAGGAACTCGACAGGCTCGTCGGCATGTTCGTCAACACCCTCGTGCTCCGCGCGGCGGTGCGTCCCGACGACACCTTCGCCGACCTGCTGGCACAGGTGCGCGCCACCGATCTGAATGCGTTCAGCCACAGCGACGTTCCGTTCGAGCGCCTCGTCGAGGTCCTCGACGTCCCGCGGTCGACGGCGCACCAGCCGCTGTTCCAGGTGGCGTTGTCGTTCGACAACAACGAGTCGGTCCGGATGGAGTTCCCGGGCCTCGAGATCTCCGCGCTCGACGCCCCGCTCGAGGTCGCCAAGTTCGACCTCCAGCTCAGCGTCGGGGAGCGCTACGCCGACGGGGCCGCCGCGGGGATCGCCGCGACATTCAACTATTCGACCGACATCTTCGACGAGCAGACCGTCCTGAGCTTCGCGGACCGGTTCGTCCGGATCCTCGGTGCCGTGTCGTCCGACCGCGACGTGGTCCTCGGCGACATCGAGATCCTCGACGCCGCGGAGAAGGCCGCGATCGCCCCGGTCCGCGGGCCGCAGTCGGTCGAGCCGAGCACGCTGCCGGAACTGCTGCGTTCGGGCGTCGAGATCTCGCCGGAGTCGGTCGCGGTGTCCTTCGAGGGTCGTGAGCTCACGTACCGCGAACTGGACGAGCAGTCGAACCGGCTGGCGCGCGTCCTGATCGATCGGGGTGTGGGGCCGGAGGACTATGTCGCGCTGGCGATCACGCGCTCCGTCGAATCCATCCTCGGGATCTGGTCGATCGCCAAGGCCGGCGGCGCCTACCTGCCCGTCGATCCGAAGCTTCCGTTCGAGCGGATCGGCGAGATGCTGTCCGATTCGGGAGCGGTCCTCGGACTGACGGTCGCCCGCCATCACACCGACCTGCCCGGCACGGTGCCGTGGATCGTCCTCGACGAGACGGCAGCCGCCGAGGAGATCACTGCCTGCAGTGCGGCCGCGGTGGAGGACGCCGATCTGCGCCGCGCGCTGACGGTCGATCACCCCGCGTACCTCATCTACACCTCGGGTTCGACGGGCAAGCCGAAGGGCGTGGTGGTCACCCACCGCGGTCTGGCCAACCTCACCCGCGAGGTGCGCGAGCACTACGTCGTGTCGCCGGATTCCCGGTTCCTGCACGTGGCGTCGCCGAGCTTCGACACGTCGGTCGGGGAGATGCTCGCCGCGTTCAGTGCGGGCGCCACCCTGGTGATCTCGCCGGCCGACGTCTACGGCGGCGACGAACTCGCCGACCTGATCCGCCGCGAACAGGTCAACAACGTGGTCATGACGCCGACCGCGCTGATGACGGTCGATCCCGACGGCCTCGACTCCGTCACGTCCGTCGTGGTCGGCGGCGACACCTGCACGCCGGAACTCGTGGCGCGGTGGGCTCCCGGCCGCGAGATGCGCAACGCGTACGGTCCCACCGAGACCACCGTCATCGTCACCATCACCGAACCGATGGTGGCCGGTGAACGCGTCACGATCGGTTCGCCGCTGCGTGGCGTCGAATCGCTCATCCTCGATTCGCGGTTGCGTCCGGTGCCGGAGGGCGTGCCCGGGGAGCTGTACATCTGCGGTCCGTCGGTGACCCGCGGCTACCACAACCGTCCGTCCGTCACGGCGGAACGGTTCGTGGCCAACCCGTTCGGCGAGCCCGGCGCCCGCATGTACCGCACCGGCGACGTTGTGCGCTGGGCGGACGGACATCGGGTGGAGTACGTCGGCCGGTCCGACTTCCAGGTGAAGGTCCGCGGGTTCCGCGTCGAACTCGGTGAGATCGACGCCGCCCTGACCGCGCAGCCGGGCATCGAGTTCGCGGTGACCGTGGGTCGCGAGAACCCCGCCGGACTGACGACCCTCGTGTCGTACGTCCTGCCCGCCGACGACGCGACGGTCGATCCGGAGTCGCTGAAGTCGGTTGTCGGCGAAACACTTCCGCCGTACATGGTGCCGTCCGTCGTGATCGTTCTCGACGAGATCCCGCTGACCGGCATCGGCAAGCTGGACCGGGCGCGGCTGCCCGAACCCGAGTTCGTGTCCGCGGGTGCGGAGTTCCGTGCCCCGACGACACCCGCCGAGGAGACGATCGCGGGCATCTTCGCGGACGTGCTCGGACTCGAGCAGGTCAGCGTCGACGACAGCTTCTTCGATCTCGGCGGAAACTCGCTGAGCGCCACCCGGGTCGTGTCGCGGGCCGGGCAGGTCTTCGGCCTCCGCATCGGCGTGCGGGAACTGTTCGAGGCCCCGACGGTCGCGGGCCTGGCCGCCCGCATCGCAGCCCCGGACGAGAACGTCCGGCCACGGCCCGTCCTCGCACCACGGGAGAGGTCTGCCTTCGTCCCGTTGTCGCTGGCGCAGTCCCGGATGTGGTTCATCAACCGCTTCGACCCGGACTCGCCCGCCTACAACATCCCGCTCGCCGTCCGGTTGACCGGCGCGCTGGACGTCGACGCACTGCAGTCCGCGGTGTTCGACGTGCTGGGGCGGCACGAGTCGCTGCGCACGATCTACCCGGATTCGGCCGACGGCCCGCACCAGGTGATCCTCCCGGCCGCGCAGGTGCCGATCGACGTCGCACCCGTTCCGGTCACCGAGACGGAACTGCGCGAGCAGCTGGTGGAGATGGTGTCCACCGGATTCGACGTCACCGCCGACGTGCCGCCGATCCGGGTGCGACTGTTCGAGGCCGGTCCGAAGGACTACGTGCTGGCACTCGTCGTGCACCACGTGTCGACCGACGGCGAATCCACCGCCCCCTTCGTGCGTGACGTCATGGTGGCGTACGCATCCCGGGCGGCAGGCCGCGAACCCGGCTTCGCGCCGCTTCCGGTGCAGTACGCGGACTACGCGATCTGGCAGCGGGAACTCCTCGGCAGCGAGGACGACCCGGACAGCCTGATCGCCGCCCAGCTGGGCTTCTGGACGAAGACCCTCGCGGGCGTGCCCGACCTCCTCGAGCTGCCCGTGGACCGGCCGCGCCCGCCCGTGCAGTCGCTGCGCGGGTCGCGGATCGATTTCACCGTCGACGCCGAGGTGCACCGCGGCCTGGCCGCACTGGCCCGCAGGCACAACGCCAGCGTGTTCATGGCCGTGCACGCCGCGTTCGCGGTGCTGCTCAGCCGGCTGTCCGGCACCGAGGACATCGCGGTCGGCACCCCGATCGCCGGCCGCGGCGAGCGCGAACTCGACGACGTCGTCGGCATGTTCGTCAACACCCTCGCGCTGCGGGTGCAGGTCGACGGGCGGCAGACGTTCGACGAGATCCTCGATCGCGCCCGGGAGGCCGACCTCGAGGCGTTCTCGCACGCCGACGTCCCGTTCGAGCGCCTCGTCGAGGTCCTGAACCCGGCACGCTCGATGGCCCACCACCCGATCTTCCAGGTGGGCTACTCGTTCCAGAACACGACGAAGGCCGAGCTGGAACTGCCCGACCTCACCGTCGCGCCGCTCGACGTCGAGGGCGACACCGCGCAGTTCGATCTGCATCTGATCCTGGGGGACAGCCCCGAGGGTGAGCAGATGTCGGGTGTGTTCACGTTCGCCACCGACCTGTTCGACGCCGCCACCGTCCAGCGTTTCGCGGACATGTTCCGCCGCGTGCTGGCCGCCGCGGTGGAGTCGCCGCAGACAGCGGTCGGCGACCTGCCGCTCACCGGCAGCGACGAGCGCGCACTCGTGGTGTCCGGATGGAACGACACCGCGCAGGCACTGCCGGCGACGACGCTGGCGGACATGTTCGCGGCCGCCGCCGCGGAGAACCCGGACGTCACCGCTCTCGTGTTCGACGGCGAATCGCTCACGTACGCCGAGTTCTCGGCGCGGGTGAACCGGTTGGCCCGGCATCTCGTCGGCCGCGGTGTCGGCCCCGAAACCGTGGTGGGCCTGGCCATTCCGCGTTCGGTGGAACTACTGGTCGGCATGTACGCGATCGCCGCGGCCGGTGGCGCGTACCTGCCGATCGACCCGGACCATCCGGCCGAGCGCACCGCCTACGTGCTGGAGAGCGCGCAACCCGTCTGCGTCCTGGCGACCCGCGACGTCGTCGGGGGACTGCCCGGTGGTGTCGACTACCTCCTGCTCGACGAACTGGATCTCGGCGATATCGACCCGGCTCCGCTGACCGACTCGGAGCGGACCGCACCGCTGCGGGCGGAGAACGCCGCGTACGTGATCTACACGTCCGGCTCGACCGGACGGCCGAAGGGCGTGGCGATCGCGCACGGTGCGATCGCGAACCAGTTGCGGTGGAAGCAGTCGGAATACCCGCTCACCGCCGAGGATTCGGTGCTGCTCAAGACGGCGGCCACGTTCGACCTGTCGGTGTGGGAGTTCTGGTGGGCGCTGACCGCGGGCGCACGGCTCGTCGTCGCCGCACCGGACGGCCACCGCGATCCGTCCTACCTGGCCGCACTCGTCGCCGAACAGCAGGTGTCGACGGTGCACTTCGTGCCCTCGCTGCTGTCCGCGTTCGTCGCGGTGGCGGAACCCGCGCAGCTGGCGTCGCTGCGCCGGGTGCTGTGCATCGGTGAGGCCTTGCCCGCCGACACGGTGCTCCGGTTCCGGGACGTCTGCGACGCGGACATCTTCAACCTGTACGGCCCCACCGAGGCCGCCGTCAGCGTCACCCACTACCGGTGCGGCGACGAGCGCGACGGTTCGGTCCCGATCGGCAGGCCCGAATGGAACACGCAGACCTACGTTCTCGATTCGCGTCTGCACCCCGTTCCCGCCGGCGTCACAGGTGAGCTCTATCTCGCGGGTGAGCAGTTGGCGCGTGGGTACTTCGGCCGCCACGACCTCACCGCGGAACGATTCGTCGCCGGCCCGTTCGGCAAGGCCGGGGCGCGGATGTACCGCACCGGCGACCTCGTGCGATGGAACCGCGACGGCAACCTCGACTACGTCGGCCGCAGCGACTTCCAGGTGAAGGTCCGCGGTTTCCGCATCGAACTCGGCGAGATCGAGCGTGCCCTCGTGGCGCACCCGGCGGTCGCGCAGGCCGTCGTCGTGGTGCACCATGACCGGCACACCGGCGACCGCCTCGTCGGTTACATCGTGCCGGAGCCGGGCGGTGCTGTCGACGACGCCGACGTCCTCGCGTTCGCGGGTAGGTCGGTACCCGGCTACATGGTGCCGTCCGCGCTGATCGCGCTCGACGAGCTGCCGCTGAACATCAACGGCAAGCTCGACCGCAAGGCGCTTCCCGAACCCGAATTCGGCGGTGCCGCGGACCATTACCGGGCTCCGCGGACCCCGGTCGAGGAAATCGTCGCGGGTGTCTTCGCGGACGTCCTCGGTCACGAGCGGGTCAGCGCCGACACGAGCTTCTTCGACCTCGGTGGCAACTCGCTGGTCGCGACCCGCGTGGTCGCCCGGCTCAACGCAGCCCTGGACACGTCGATCGGTGTGCGCGAGCTGTTCGAGGCGCCGACGGTGATCGCGCTGTCGGCGCGGGCCGAGCAGTCCGATTCGGCGGGTGCGACCCGGCCGGCACTGGTGCCGCAGTCGCGTCCCGCCCGGATTCCGCTGTCCCCGGCGCAGTCCCGCATGTGGTTCATCAACCAGTTCGACACCGCGTCGGCGGCGTACAACATTCCGCTGGCGATCAGGCTGACCGGCCACCTCGACGTCGCCGCGCTCGAGCAGGCGCTCGGCGACGTCGTCGAGCGGCACGAGACGCTGCGCACCACCTACCCCGACACCGGTGACGGACCGGGCCAGGTCGTGCTGTCGCGGGCCCGGGGTTTCACGGCCCTGGACGTCGAGGACGTGGCCGACGAGACCGTGCTGCGCGAACGCGTGATCTCCCTCGTCACCGCCGGATTCGACGTCGCGGCGGCGGTTCCGGTCCGGGCCCGCCTCCTGCGGATCGACGCCGAACAGCATGTGCTGGTCATCGTCGTCCACCACATCTCGTCCGACGGCGCCTCGACGGCACCGCTGGCACGCGACGTGGTGATCGCCTACAGCGCCCGCGCCGCCGGCTCGGAACCCGCCTGGGCTCCGCTCGACGTCCAATACGCGGACTTCTCGCTGTGGCAGCACGAGTTGCTCGGTGACGAGAACGCCCCGGATTCGCTGGCCACCCAGCAGATCGACTACTGGCGGACCACGCTGAGCGGTCTGCCGGACGTGCTGCCGTTGCCGACGGACCGGCCGCGGCCGCCCGCACAGTCGATGCGCGGCGCCAACTTCGACTTCGAGATCGACGCGGCACTGCGCGACCGGCTCGGGGCGCTGGCCCGCGAACACAACGCGTCGCTGTTCATGGTCGCGCACGCGGCGCTGTCGGTGCTGCTCGCCCGGCTGAGCGCCACGGACGACATCGCGGTGGGCACCGCGATCGAGGGCCGCGGCGAGGCCGCACTCGACGACCTGGTCGGCATGTTCGTCAACACGCTGGTGCTGCGCGCGCAGGTCGACGTCGACGCGACGTTCGCCGACCTCCTCGCGCAGGTGCGTCAGCATGACCTCGGCGCGTTCACGCACACCGACGTGCCGTTCGAGCGGCTGGTCGAGATCCTACAGCCGGAACGCTCGACCGCGTTCTCGCCTCTGTTCCAGGTCGCTCTCGCGTTCCAGAACATCGAGCAGGCGCACCTCGAACTGCCCGGCCTGACGGTCGAGGGACTCGACGGTGGGATCAACGCCGCCAAGTTCGATCTGCAGCTCACACTCGCCGACGCGGCAGACGCGGACGGTGACGCGCCGATGCGCGGCGTGTTCACCTACGCGACGGATCTGTTCGACGAGCGCACCATCGCGTCGTTCGCGTTCCGCTTCCAGCGCATCCTCGAGGCGATCACCGCCGACGCGTCCGTGCTGATCGGCGACATCGACGTCCTCAGCGAGAACGAGCACGCCGTGCTGGCTCCGGTGCGCGGCGTGGACACCGCCGCACCCGAGCTGCTGTCGGGCATCCTCGGCGCTGCCGCGGCGGTGAACCCCGACGCCGTCGCCGTCGTGTGCGGCGACGACCAGGTCACCTACCGCGAACTCGACGAGCGCTCGAACCGTCTCGCCCGCGTTCTCATCGGCAGGGGCCTCGGCGCCGACGATTTCGTGGCGCTGGCACTGACACGCTCCGTCGAATCGATCCTCTCCATCTGGGCGGTCGCGAAGACCGGGGCGGCGTTCGTCCCGGTCGATCCGAGTTACCCGTTCGACCGGATCATGCACATGGTCACGGACTCCCGCGTGGAGATCGGTCTCACCACCGGCGCGCACGTCGCGGAACTCCCGGACACCGTGCGCTGGCTCGTGCTCGGCGCGGACGAGATGGACGACCTGTGCGCGTCCGTGTCGGACGAGGCCGTCACCGACGCGGACCGCATCCGTCCGGCCCGCGTCGACGACGCGGCGTACGTGATCTACACGTCGGGATCGACGGGTCTGCCCAAGGGCGTCGTCGTCACCCACACGGGCCTGGCGAACGTCACGACCGAGCAGGTCGAGCGGCTCCGGCTCACCCCGCAGTCGCGGGTGCTGCACTTCGCTTCGCCCAGCTTCGACGCCTCCGTCTTCGAGTTGCTGCACGCCGTGGCCGCCGCGTCGACGATGGTCATCGCGTCCGGTGTCGTGTACGGCGGAGACGAACTCGCCCGGTTGCTGAAGAAGCAGAAGGTCACGCACGCCTTCATCACACCCGCCGCGCTCACCACGGTGGACCCGGCCGGGTTGGAAGGCGTCGAGGTGCTGTCGGTGGCCGGCGAGGCCTGCCCGCCGGAGCTCATGCAGAAGTGGGCACCGGGCCGGCGCATGTTCAACCTGTACGGCCCGTCCGAGGCGACGATCTGGAGCACGTCGAGCAACCCGATGAGCGCGGATCGGCCCGTCACCATCGGCGGTCCCACCCGGGGCGTCGACGTGGTCGTCCTCGACTCCCGGCTCACGCCCGTCCCGGTGGGTGTCGCGGGTGAGCTGTACGTCGCGGGTCCGAGTGTGGCGCGCGGTTACCACAACCGGTTCGCCCTGACGGCGGAGCGATTCGTCGCCAACCCGTTCGGCGGTCCCGGTGAGCGGCTCTACCGCACCGGCGACGTCGTCCGCTGGGTGCACGACGACGAGACGGGCGACCTCGTCCTCGACTACGTCGGCCGTTCCGACTTCCAGGTGAAGGTCCGCGGATTCCGCATCGAACTCGGTGAGATCGACGCCGAACTCGGCAGGCACCCGAGTGTCGACTTCGCGGTCACGCTCGGCCACCACCGCGAGCAGACCGGACAGACCGTGCTCGTGTCGTACGTGATGCCTGCAGCGGGCGCGTCGATCGACGTCGCCGAGCTGTCGGCGTTCGTCTCCGAGACCCTGCCCGGGTACATGGTGCCGTCGTCGATCATGGCCATCGACTCGGTTCCGCTGACACCCGCGGGCAAGCTCGACCGCAAGGCGCTTCCCGAGCCGCAGTTCGTGTCGGTCGCCGGCGAATACACCGCGCCGTCGACGCCGATGGAGAAGGCCATCGCCGACGTCTTCGCGCAGGTTCTCGGCGTCGACCGGGTCGGCGTCGACGATTCGTTCTTCGCTCTCGGCGGCGACAGCATCGTGTCCATCCAGCTGACGACCCGGGCGAAGAACGCCGGGGTGCTGTTCACCGCGCGCGACGTCTTCGAACGCAAGACCGTGGCGGCGCTGGCCGAGGTGGCCGCGTGGGCCACCGAGGTCGACTCGGTGAAGCTCGAGGAATTGCCGGGCGGCGGCGTCGGAACGATGCCGCTCACCCCGATCGCGCACTGGCTCGTGGAGACGGCAGGAACCTTCGAGAAGTTCTCGCAGGCCGTCCTGCTGACCACCCCGCCCGCCGTCACGCGAGATCAGCTGGCGGACACGGTGGACGCGATCCTGGCGCGCCACGACATTCTCCGTTCCCGGCTCACGCGGGTCGGGGACGACTGGTCGTTCGAGTCGCTGTCCGTTCGACGCGCGTTCGACGCGGACGAGCTGATCGAGCAGATCGAGTTCACCGACAAGCCGGGCACCGACGGGTTCGAGCGGCTGGCCCGCGCGGCTCTCAGTCGTGCCGCAGACCGCCTCGATCCGGCGGCGGGCCGGATGACGCAGTTCGTGTGGTTCGCCCCGGCGGAGTCGTTGCCGGGTCAGAGCGGACGCCTGCTGGTGCTCGCGCACCACCTCGTCGTCGACGGGGTGTCCTGGCGAGTGCTGTTGCCCGACTTCGCGACCGCGGGTTCGCAGATCATGGCGGGAGCGCCGGCGCAGCTCGAACCGGTCGGATCCTCCGTCCGGGCGTGGGCGCACGGACTCGCCGAGGAGGCGAAGTCTCCGCACCGCGTGGCCGAACTCGACTTCTGGCGCGGCATGCTCGCGGGAACCGACCCGCTGATCGGACGGCGCGCGTTCGATCCGGAACGCGACGTGATCGCCCGGACCGACCGCCTGAGCATGACGTTCTCGACGCAGGTGACGCAGGCGTTGCTGACCACGATCCCGCAGTCGGTGAACGGCGGCGTCAACGACGGCCTGCTCGCGGCGCTCGCCCTCGCGGTGTCGCGCTGGCGTGAACTCCGCGGCGGCACCACGGATCGTTCGGTGCTGATCAACCTGGAGGGACACGGCCGTGAAGAGTCGACCGTTCCCGGTGCCGACCTCGCCCGCACGGTGGGCTGGTTCACCAGCCTGTACCCGGTGCGGCTGGACGTGTCGCGGGCCGATCTCGCCGACGCGTTCGACGGCGGCACCTCGGCGGGTTCTGCGTTGAAGGCCGTCAAGGAACAGTTGCTGGCCGTGCCCGACAAGGGCATCGGCTACGGCCTCCTGCGCTACCTCAACGACGAGACCGCTCCGGCTCTGGCGTCGCTGCCGACTCCGCAGATCGGGTTCAACTACCTCGGCCGGGCGGGTTCGGTGGATCTGCCCGCCGAGATCCGGGATCTCGGCTGGATTCCGGACAGCGACTCGGGTGAGTTCGGCGGCGCCATGGACGACGAGATGGTGGCGCCTGCGGTGCTCAGCATCAACGCGGTCACGTCGGAGACGGCGTCCGGCCCGCAGATCGAGGCCAAGATCGCGTTCGCCACCGAGATTCTCGACGAGGCGGACGTGTGGGAGTTCGCGGAGCTGTGGCACGCCGCGGCGACCGCGCTCGCCGAGCACGCGTCCGGGCCGAGGAGCGGCGGTCTCACGCCGTCCGACGTCCCGCTCGTGACCGTGACGCAGGACGACCTCGAGACGCTCGAACGGCGCTACCCCGCCGCGACCGACGTGTGGCCGCTCGCTCCGCTGCAGTCCGGAATGTTCTTCCATTCCGTGCTCGCCGAGGACGCGGTGGACGTCTACACCGCTCAGGTGGTGCTCGACTTCCGGGGCGTCGTCGACACCGGCCGCCTCCGCCGCGCGGCGGAAGCGTTGATCGCGCGCCACGCGAACCTGCGCACCGCCTTCGTCCCCGACGATTCGGGGACCGCGGTCCAGGTGGTCGTCGACCACGTTGCACTGCCGTGGGAAGAACTCGACCTGTCGGCGCTGTCCGAGACGGACCGCGAGGAGCGGATCGGTTCCGTTCTGAGCGAACACCGTTCGGCGCGGTTCGACATGGGCCGCCCGCCCCTGATGCGGTTCCTGCTGATCCGCACGGGGGAGAGCAGCTACCGGTTCTCCATCAGCAACCACCACATCCTGCTCGACGGATGGTCGATGCCGCTGCTGATGAAGGATCTGCTGGTGCTGTACGCGACCCGCGGGGACGGCTCGGTGCTGCCGCGAGTCCGCGGCTACCGTGACTTCCTCAGCTGGCTGTCCGAACGCGACGCCAACGCCTCGCGCAGCGCGTGGGCGCACGCACTGGCCGGGCTGGACGGGCCGACCGTCCTGGCCCCGGCGCCTGCCGGCGAGGACCGTCCCGAGCCCGCCGAGATCGCACTGCATCTCGGTGAGGTGGTGAGCGAGAACCTGGCGCGCATCGCGCGGGATCGCGGCCTGACGATGAACACGATCGTCCAGGCGGCGTGGGGTCTGCTGCTGGCCCGGATGACCGCGTCCGACGACGTCGTCTTCGGCGCCACCGTGTCGGGCCGCCCACCGGAGGTCGCGGGCATCGAGTCGATGGTGGGTCTGTTCATCAACACCATCCCGATCCGGGTGCGCGTCGATCCCCGCGAGTCGATCCTCGGACTGCTCGAACGGCTGCAGGCGGAACAGTCCGCTCTGTTCGACCACCACCACATCGGTCTCCCCGAGATCCAGCAGATCGCCGGAATCGGCGGGCTGTTCGACACGTTGACGGTGTTCGAGTCGTACCCCGTGGACCGGGCCGGACTCACCGAGGACAGCGACATCGACGGCCTGCGGGTCGCCGGGGTGCAGATCAGCGACGCCTCGCACTACCCGCTGAGCCTGCTGGCGCAGTCGGACAGCGAACTGCAGTTGGTCCTGAAGTACCTTCCGGACGTGTTCGGCGCCGACACCGTCGAGCGTCTCGGTTCCCGGCTGAACCGGATCCTGCAGACCATCGCGGCCGGAAGTTCCACTCTGGTGGGCGATCTGGACCTGCTCGCGCAGGACGAGCGCGACCTCGTCCTGTCCGGATGGAACGATTCCGGCCGCGACGTCGCGGAAGAATCCGTGGTGTCGATGTTCGGTGCCCAGGTTGCGCGCACACCCGATCGGACCGCCGTGGTGGCGGACCACGTGCGCCTGACCTACGCCGAGTTCGACGCGCGGGTCAACCGCCTGGCGCGGCACCTGATGGCGATCGGTGTGGGACCGGACACGGTGGTGGGCATCGCGATGCGGCGCTCGCTCGACATGCTGACCAGCCTCTACGCCGTCCACGCGGCGGGCGGCGCGTACGTGCCGATCGACCCCGAGCATCCCGCCGACCGGACGTCGTACGTGGTGGACAGCGCCACGCCGGCCTGCGTGCTGAGTTCGGCCGACGACATCGCGAACCTCGACGTGGAGGTCCCGGTGTACCTGGTCGAGGACTTCGACCTGTCCGGGTACGGCGACGGTCCGGTCGAGGACACCGAACGGCTCGCCGACCTGCGCCCGGACAACCTGGCGTACGCGCTGTACACGTCGGGTTCGACGGGACGTCCGAAGGGTGTGGCGATTCCGCACTCGGCGCTGGCCAATCAGCTGGCGTGGATGCGCGACGTCTACGGCATCGACGCGCAGGACGTGGTGCTGCAGAAGACGCCGTTCACGTTCGACGCCTCCGTGTGGGAACTGTTCCTGCCGCTGGTGGTCGGCGGAACCCTCGTGATCGCCTCACCGGACGGTCATCGCGATCCCGACTACATGGCCGCGACGGTCGACACGGAATCGGTGACGGTGATCCAGTTCGTCCCGTCCGTGCTCACCATGTTCCTCGACGCCGCGACCGCCGACGGGTGCGGTTCGCTGCGGCTCGTGTTCGCGGGTGGTGAGCCGTTGCCGCAGTCGGCCGCCGAGCGGGTTGCAGGACTCGGCTCCGCGGAGCTGGTGAACCTGTACGGCCCGACCGAGGTGACCATCAACTCGACGGCCCACGTGGTGGAGCGGTCGGGTACGGCGACGATTGCACCGATCGGTTCGCCGGCCTGGAACACGCGGGCCTACGTGCTCGACGCCCACCTGAATCCGGCACCGATCGGTGTTCCCGGCGAGCTGTACCTCGACGGCGCGCAACTCGCGCGCGGCTACGTCAACAGCGCCGCGCTGAGTGCGGAACGGTTCGTCGCCGACCCGTTCGGTGATCCGGGTGCGCGGATGTACCGCACCGGTGACCTCGTCCGGTGGAACGAGAGCGGTGTCCTCGAGTTCGTGGGCCGCACCGACTTCCAGGTGAAGGTGCGCGGACTGCGCATCGAGCTCGGCGAGGTCGAGGAGGCCTTCGTCCGGCACGGCGACGTGGCGCAGGCAGCCGTGATCGTGCACACCAGTGAGGTGGGCGCGCGGCTCGTCGCCTACGTCGTGCCGAGGCCCGACGCGGCCATCGACCAGGCGGCGCTGAATGCGTTCGTCGCGGAATCGTTGCCCGAGTACATGATCCCGGATTCCGTGATGGTTCTCGCGGAGCTTCCGCTGGGCACCAGCGGCAAGCTCGACCGGCGCGCGCTGCCGGTGCCGGACTTCGCCTCGGCGGCCGAGTTCCGCGCGCCGCGCACCGACACCGAACGGGCACTCGCCACCGTGTTCGGTGAGCTGCTCGGCCGGGAGCGCGTCGGCATCGACGACTCGTTCTTCGAACTCGGCGGCGACAGCATCGTGTCCATCCAGTTGGTGGCGCGGGCGCGTTCGGCCGGTATCCACTTCACGGCGCGCGATGTGTTCGAGCGGCGCACCGTTGCCGAGCTTGCAGCAGTGGCCGATTCGGGCGAGTCCGCTGCGGCGGTCCTGGCGGAGTACGAGGGGGGCGGCGTCGGAACGGTGCCGCTGACCCCGGTCGCCCGCAAGATGGTCGAGCGCGGCGGCGACTTCGACCGATTCGTCATGCCGTTGTTGCTGACACTGCCCGCCGGAATCGAGCGCGAGCAGGTGATCGCGACGATCACCGCGGTGGTCGACCGGCACGATGTGCTGCGGTCGACACTGGTCACGGACGGTGCCGGGGACGCGCTCGAGATCGCGCCTGCGGGCAGCGTCGACCTCGACGCCACCGTGCAGCGGGTGGAGATCGCGGCCGGCGCCGAGCCCGGTTCGCCGGAGTTCGACGCGGTGGCGGGTGCGGCCTTCGATGCGGCGCTGGATCGTCTCGATCCGCGCACCGGGTCGATGCTCCAGTTCGTCTGGTTCGACCCCGCCGAGGCGGATCGCCGCGGACGGCTCCTCGTCGTGCCGCACCACCTCGTCATCGACTCCGTGTCGTGGCGGATCCTGGTGCCGGACTTCGCGACCGCAGGCGCCCAGATCGCCGCAGGCACGACGCCGTCGCTCGAGCCGGTCGGAACGTCGCTGCGGCGGTGGACCGACGGTCTGCTCGAGGCGGCGGCGACACCGGAGCGGGTGGCCGAACTCGCGGTGTGGGAACGGATGCTGACCGCTCCGGATCCGCTGCTCGGATCGCGTGAGCTGGACCTGCGCACCGATCTGGTCAGCACGCTGGAACGGACCCGGGTGGACGTGCCCGCACCGGTCACCGAGGCGTTGCTGGGCGGCACGCCGGGTGCGCTCGACGGTGAGATCGGCGATGTCCTCGCGGCGGCCCTCGCGTTGGCGGTGGCCGCGTGGCGGCGCGACCGCGGAGTCGAGGCCTCGTCGACGGTGGTCACGCTCGAGGGTCACGGACGTGAAGAGTCCGCGGTGCCGGGTGCGGATCTGTCGCGGACGGTCGGCTGGTTCACCACGATGTACCCGGCACGGCTCGATCTCGCCGGGGTCGACATCGCCGACGCCCTGCGGGGCGGTGCGGGCGCCGCGGATGCGGTGCGCGCGGTGCGGGATCAGCTGCGCGCGATCCCGGACCGGGGAATCGGATACGGACTGCTGCGGTACCTCAACCCCGACACGACGTCGGTGATGAGGAACTGGCCGGAACCGCAGATCGTGTTCAACTACATCGGACGCGTCAGCGCCGCCGAGGTTCCCGAGGCGGTCCGCGGACTCGACTGGCTGCCCGACTTCGAATCTCCCGTCACGGGTGGGTTCGAGAAGAGTGCGATGCCCGCCCAGGCCGTTCTCGACATTCAGTCGGTGATCTCGGAAACTGCTGAGGGCCTGCAGTTGTCGGCGTTCATGTCGTTCCCGCCCGGCATCCTCTCGGCGCCGGACGTGGACCGGTTCGGGCAGTTCTGGGTGGCGGCGCTCACCGCGCTCGTGGCTCAGGCCGAGGAGCGGTCCGGGAACTGACCACCGAGCGCCCGTGGTGGGAAGGCTCCGCGCCTTCCCACCACGGGCATCGTCAGTTCAGGGGTCCGACTCAGCGGCTCACCGCGGTCTCCCGCTCGACCCGCGACAGTTTCTCGGGGTTGCGCACGATGTAGAGCCCGGTGATCTTGCCGTCGTCCATCCGCACCGCCACGACGTCGTCGATCTCCCCGTCGAGCCGGACGATCAGTGCAGGGGAGCCGTTCATCTGCACGGGTTCGACCGACACCTCGCCGCCGATCCGGGGCAGGCCTGCCGCCAGCAGGCGGCCCACCTTGTCGGCCCCGACGATGGGTCGCAGCACGGCCTGCTTGACTCCGCCGCCGTCACCGAGGAGGACGACGTCCGGTGCGAGCTGGTCGAGCAGGCTCTGCAGGTCGCCCGTCTCGAGCGCCCGTTTGAACGCGTCGAGCGCATCCCGGGATTCGGCCGGGGAGACGACGCCCCGCGGCCGGCGCGCCGCGACGTGCGCCCGCGCCCGGTGCGCGATCTGACGGACGGCGTCCGTGCTCTTGTCGACGGCGGCCGCGATCTCCCCGTACTCCAGAGCGAACACCTCACGGAGCACGAACACCGCCCGCTCGGTCGGTGCGAGCGTCTCCAGCACCAGCATCATCGCCATCGACACGCTGTCGGCCAACTCGACGTCCTCGGCCACGTCGGGCGAGGTCAGCAACGGCTCCGGTAGCCAGGGGCCGACGTAGGACTCCCTGCGCCTGCCGAGTGTGCGCAGCCGGACCAGGGCCTGGCGGGTGGTGATCCGCACCAGGTAGGCCCGCTGATTCCGCACCGTGCCCAGATCGACGCCCGCCCACCGCAGCCACGTCTCCTGCAGGATGTCCTCCGCGTCGGCGGCCGAGCCGAGCATCTCGTAGGCGACGGTGAACAGCAGATTGCGGTGCGTGACGAACGCCTCGGTGGCGGCATCCGAACGGGCATCGGTCCTCCCGCCGCGATCGTCGGGCGTGGTCTGCGACGTGCCGGCCATGGGTGGCTCCTCTTCGTTCTCGACGGTGTCACACACCAGACACCGGAACCCGCCGTTCTGTGACAACCGGACGGGAGCGGTTGTCACAGAAATCGGGCGGCCGGCATCTCATGCTCGTTCAGTGCAGCACACGACACCACGAGTAAGGACGAAGTCATGGATGCTCGATTCAATCTGTTCGCCAACGAGATCGCCCTGAAGTTCGGCAAGCGGTTCGCGGGCGCCGCCCTGACGATCGATCAGTCGCCGCTGCCGAAGGCCACCCGGACACTGGTCGAGATCCGGGCCAGCCAGATCAACGGCTGCGGCTTCTGCACCGACATGCACACCAAGGACGCGGCGGCCGCCGGCGAAACCCCGGTCCGGCTCAACCTGGTCGCCGCATGGCGCGAGGCCACCGTGTTCACCGAGGCGGAGCGGGCCGCGCTCGCGCTCGCCGAGGAGGGAACCCGGCTCGCCGACGCACATCACGGCGTGTCCGACGACACCTGGGACCAGGTGCGCAAGCACTACGACGACGACCAGATCGCCGCCCTGGTCTGCCTGGTTGCCCTGATCAACGCCGCCAACCGGATCAACGTGATCGTGCGCAATCCGGCGGGGACCTACGAGCCGGGGATGTTCGCCAGCATGACGCGCTGATCGGCAGGGGACGGCGCGGGCGAGCCCGCGAGAGTCGACTTCCCGGCGGAGTCAGGCCCACTCGTAGGACATCTCGCCCGCGACCCCGAGGTGTTTGCACAGTTTGTGGATGCCACCGAAATCCTGGACCAGCGCGGACCGGCGGGTGTCGTGTTCGGCGTCGTCGATCATGGCCTGACCGCCGTCGAGGTCCAGGATGTCGACGATGGTGTGCCAGGTCGAGTAGTCGTTGCTGCTGAAGGCGGTCATCGCGTCGACGAGTCCGTCGAGGAAGAGCCGCCGGTCGCCGGGGTTCAGGGTGTCGTAGACGACGCCCGCGATGTCGTCGGCGATCGAGGCGTGACAGTACTCGTCGCGATTGTGCAGCCGGACCGTCGCCCGGTTGACCGGCTGGATGACGTCGTTCTCGGAGATCAGGTCGAGGTAGGAGCTGATCGAGATCTCCGCCACCGTCATGAACGCGAACGTCGTGATCGCCCGCTGCCTCGGATCGGCGGCCTCGGCCGTCGCCGCGCGCTGGCGGCGCAACGTCAGGACGTCGGGCAGGGCATTGTCGGGCATCGCCCAACCGCGTTGACGGCGCGTGACCGCGCTCGCGTTCAGGTGCATGAGCGTGTGGTACTGCTCGTCCACCATCGCCTGGTGGACGGCCACGGCGAACGTGTCTCCGAGCCCGGTGTCGAGGGCGTCGTGCGCGACGAGGTCGAACCCGGGATTGACCACGTACTGCTCGATGTCCATGACGTTCTTGTTGAACGCGATCCAGGCCCACGCCCGCAGCTGGTTCCGTTGCTCCTCGCCCATGCGGAGGAACCGGTCGTGATCGGCGAACGGCAGCAACTCGTTCGGGTAGTCCTGCTTGCCGAGGTCGAACAGCGCGTCGAGGTCCGGTTCCGGCTTCTTCACGGTCGCCCGCTGCCCCCAGTTGCGGGCGAGCCGCGTCACGACGGCACTCTCCACCGGATCGGACGGGTCGTACTCCGGGAGCGAGGGAATGTTCTGGGTCGTCATGACGTCTCTCCGTTCCGCGGCTGTCGGTGAACGAGATCGGTGAAGAGGTCGGCGCACAGCCGGGCGAGGGGTTCGTTCCGGTCGCCGAGGGGGGACGTCGCGCGGGACATGAGCGCGGCGAAATCGTCTTCCGAACCCTGCTCGACGGTGTCGGTGAGAGTGGCGAGCGCGGCGGCGAGCGCGCGGCGGGCGTCGCCGGCGAAGGGATTGCCGGCCTGGATGTCGTGGTAGACCTCCGGGACGCCGCCGCCGACCCGTGCGAGGAGCGCGAGCGAGACGAGATGCGGAGGGGTGCCCACCGCGGTGAGTTCGGCACCGTCGACACCGAGTTCCGCGAGAGCGAGGCCGAAAGCGAGGACGCCGGCGTGTGTCAGTGCCTGGGTCGCTGCCGTGAGCCGGTCGTGGTGTTCGGCGTCCAGGCGGACCACCGACGATCCCCAGCCGGACAGTGCGGACAGGAACCATTCGACCCCGGCGCCGTCCCGGTAGGTCACGGCCGCGACGGGGCGGCCCTCCGGTCCGAGGGACGGCGCGAACATCGGGTTGATGCCCACCGCGCCGCCCCGAAGTGCGCTCTCCCGCAGGGCCGCATCGAATCGAGATTTCACGGACAGCGTGTCGACCAGCAGTGCCTGCTCGCGCAACTCCGCAGCGACGAACGGAATCGACTCCAGCGCGACGCTTTCGGGTATCGCGAGGATCACCGCATCGGCGTTCTGCACCACCGCCCGCATTTCCGGCGTCGGGTCGGTGACGTCGCCCTTCATCTGATCCGGGTCGGACCGGGAGGTGAACCGGATGTCGATGGTGTGCACCGTGTTTCCGTCGGCGCGGAGCCGGGTGGTGAGCATCCGGCCGACATCGCCCGAACCGCCGATCAGTGCGACGGTCCTGGCGGATGCGGCCGGGGCGTTCACTGCCCGATCTCGTTCGGCCGGTCTGCCGTCACGGACAGCGCCCGCAACATGGTGGCGGCCTTGACCATTGCCTCGTCGAACTCTTCCTCCGGGTCCGACAGCGCAGTGATCGCACCGCCGATGCCGAACGTCACCTCGGTGTCCGTGGCAACGATCGTCCGGATGACGATGGACAGGTCGGCCGTCCCCGTCAGCGAGAAGTAGCCGATCGACCCGGAATACACACCGCGCGGCCCGGACTCGAGTCGGTCGATGATCTCCATCGTCCGGATCTTCGGGGCGCCCGTCATCGATCCGCCGGGGAAGGCAGCACGGACGCACTCGACGACGGAGGCGTCGGCGCTCAGGGTTCCGCGCACGGTGGACACGAGTTGATGTACGGCCGCGTACGTTTCGACGTCGAACAGCTTCGGAACGTGCACCGAGCCGGGAACGCACACCCGGGCCAGATCGTTCCGCGTCAGATCGACGATCATCAGGTTCTCGGCGCGATCCTTCTCGCTGTCGAGCAGATCCTGCCGCAGCGCCGCATCCTTGGCGGGGGTGGCGCCGCGCGGACGGGTCCCCTTGATGGGTTTGGACTCCACCACCCGGTCCGCGCCGATCCGCAGGAACCGTTCGGGGGAGGCGCTGAGAACGGACAGTCCGGCGAACTGGAGGTACGCGCTGTACGGAGTGGGGCTGATGGAGCGCAGCAGTTCGAACGTGTGCAGGGGATCGATCGACTGGTCCACCGTCGCCATGTTGGTCAGGCACACCTCGTAGGACTCGCCGGTCCGGATCTCGCCGAGCGACGACGCGATGTGGTCGAGGTACTTGTCGTGGTCGTGCCGCAGGGCGAGTTCGGCGGATTCCGGTTTCCGGATCGGCGGCACCGCGGTCGGCGGCTGGTCCGGCTCGGCCAGCCGGTGCAGCGCCGCGTCCATCTCGTCGAGCCAGCGGCGCAACTCCGGATCGTCCTGGTGATCGCTCAGGCACAGCGCGTACGTGCGCTCGTTCGAATGGTCGATGACCACGGCGCGGTCCGCGAACACCAGTGCGGCGTCCGGCGTGGGCGACTTGTGTGCCGCCGTGCCGCCGGTCTCGGCCTTCAGTTCGTAGCCGAGGTATCCCACGTAGCCGAGGCCGAACGGAACACCCGGGAGGCCGGGCACCGACCGTGCCTGCAGTTGCCGTTCGAGGTAGTCGAAGAACGGTGCGTGCACCTGTTCGACCGGCAACCCCTCGCGCGTGATCCGGACGATCGCTTCGCTGACGTCGTACGTGATGTATTCGGCGCGCGGACCGGAACAGTTGCCCATGATCGTGAAACGCGAAGTCGGTTCCGACGCCGACGTCCCGTCGAGCCAGAACGCGTTGGGTCCGGACGCGAACAGATCCTCGAACGTGGTGCGGGGGTCGACTTCGTGGTCGACGCGCACCTGCTGGACCACGTACGGCGCGTGGGGGATCGGGATTCTGAGCAGGGAACCGTGCGTGGGTGTCCCGGAATGCGTCTGCGTGAGGTCGCGGAAGTTCGCGAGCAGTTCGTGGCCGAAGGCGGTGCTGATCGATTCGGGGTGGAACTGGACTCCCCACAGCGGGCGGGTGCGGTGCCGCACGCCCATCAGGAGTCCGTCGGCCGTCCAGGCGGTGGCCTCGAGGTCGTCGGGGAGGTCCTCGACGATCAGCGAGTGGTAACGAACCGTCGGGAACGGCGACGGAATGCCGGCGAAGAGTTCGGAACCGTCGTGGTCGACGAGGGACACGCGGCCGTGCATCGGTTCGGGCGCGAGTACCACCTTGCCCCCGAACAGCTGGCACAGCCCCTGGTGACCGAGGCAGACGCCGAGCACGGGGAGTTCGGTCTCCCTGATGATGCGGGCGCTGATCCCGAAGTCGCGTTTCCGGTCCGGCCGGCCGGGGCCGGGGGAGATGACGATGTTGTCGAAGTCGGACCAGGGGATCGAACCCCACTCCACGTCGTTGTGCACGACCGTGGGCGGTTCCCCGTTCACCTCGGCCAGCAGGGTGAACAGGTTGTAGGTGAAGGAGTCGTAGTTGTCGACCAGCAGCGTCCGGGTACTCATCACGACTCGAGATTCGCAGACGGCACGGAACTGTGGCGAACCTGGTGGTTGCCGGCGTGGCTGTGGTTGCCGTTGTGGTTGCCATTGTGGCGGGGGGTCTCGTCGACGGGCTCCGCGTTGATCACGAGGTCCTCGAGCCGGCACGTCTCGGCGATGAGGAGGTCGTAGAGCGAATCGAAGAACTCCGGGGACAGGGAGTGGCGGTCGGCGTACTGGCGCGCCCGTTCGTGGACGATGTGGATCCGTCCCGGCTGCATCATGGCGATGTGCTCGCGGCGCTTCAGTTCGCCGATCCGCAGGCACACTTCCAAACGCTGCCGGACCGCCTCGAGCAGGGTCGCGTCGACGGCGTCGAGTTCCGCGCGCAGACTCTCGAGTGCGTGCTGCGCCGAGGCGTCAGAATGCTCTCCGGAATCGTCGCCGTTCCGCTGTTCTACGGAGAAGTACATAATCGCCCCACTCACTCGATCGGCAGTAGCTCTCTCATCCCGACTATCGTGTGTCGTTGGTGGTTCGTTTCCATGAGCCTTCCGGATGGCCGGGAGTGCCGTGGTCGATCGGCCGAAAACGAACCTGGTGGGTTATCACCCCCGGGGAGTCTCGATCTCAGGTTGAGACTTTGATGGACGGTTGGCTAACGTAACCTGAAGTCTATTTCCGCACACTCAGGATACGAGGAATATGCGTATATCGTGGGCCACTAGGGCTCTGTTGTGCGTGCTGGCAGGCATCGTGATGCTCGGCAGTGCGGCACCGGCGGCAGCGGATCCCGTGGAAGCGGAACCCGCGCCCGTGGTCGATCCGTCCGCGCTTCCCGGGGCCAACGACTGGAGCTGTAAGCCGTCCGCGGCGCACCCCCGTCCCATCGTTCTGGTGCACGGCACCTGGACCGGCATGGTGGGGACGTGGAAGGACCTCGCTCCGGAGCTCAGCGCGGACGGCTACTGCGTCTTCGCCCTCAACTACGGACAGGCCGCCGGTCTGACCAAGGGCAACATGATGCGCATGTTCGGCGGCGCCGACATCGAGGAGTCCGCTCGGCAGCTCGCCGGGTTCGTCGAGCTGGTCCGCACAGCCACCGGTGCTCCGCAGGTCGACATGATCGGGCATTCGCTCGGCGGCACGGTGTCCCGCCAGTACCTGCGGTTCGAAGGCGGTGCCGACCGGGCGAACCCCGCGCTGAACAAGGTGCACTCGCTCGTCACGCTCGGCGCCACCAACCACGGCACCAGCTTCGGGGACGTCCAGTCGCTCGGTGCGATCGCGCAGGCACTGGGTGTGCCGGTCACGACGCTCGCCGGTGTCGCGGTCGGGCCGTCCTACATTCAGCAGATGGTGGGCTCGCCCTTCCTGCAGCTCCTCAACGCGGCGGGCGACACCGATCCGGGCATCGACTACACGGTGGTCGCCAGTCGCAGCGACACCGTGTCGACCCCTCCCGAGAACACGTTCCTGACAGCCGGTCCCGGGGCCGCCGTGCACAACATCTGGCTCCAGGACGGCTGCGACACGAACACCGCGGACCACGGCCAGCTGACCACCGATCCGCGGGCCGTGTACATCATCCAGCGGGCGCTGGACCCCGCGTACGGAGACCGCAACCCCGCACCGTGCTGACCCGGCGCGGGTGATCGGCGGCGCCGGTCAGTCCCAGATACCGACGTCGTCGAGATGTGCGACCAGTCGCTGGGCGCCGTCGATGAAGTGGGCCTTGTTCTCGGCGCCGACCACGTCGGCCTTCCCGTCGGCGAGCGCGGCGATGAGGCGCCGGTGGCTCTCGACCGCCGCCTCGCCCCAGGCCGGATCGGACGAATAGAACTGCACCGGTGTGTACCGGGTGGCGCTGAGCAGGAACCACGACAGCTTGCTCGCGTCGGCGAGACGGTTGATGACCCGGTGGAACGAGAACTCGAGATCCTCGATGCGCTCGGCCTCGCCGTCCTCGACGGCCCGCCGCAGCTTTTCGTTGATCGCGGTCAGTTCCTCGACGACCTCCGGGGTGACGGACCGCGTCGCGCGGACCGCGAGTTCCTCGGCGATCTGGCCCTGTAGCCAGAAGAGGTCGTGAATGTCGTCCCGGCTGAGCGGGGCGACCACGTAGCCGCGGTGGGGAACCAGTTCGACGAGTCCCTCGCCGCGCAGGGTCAGGAGCGCCTCGCGGACGGGTGTGACGCTGACCCCCAGGTCTGCCGCAGTCTCGTCGAGGCGGATGAAGTCACCCGGGCGAACGCCCCCGGACATGATCAGGTTGCGGACGTGCACGGCGACGTCGTCCGACAACTGGGGTCGGCGGCGCAGGGTGCGGCCCGCTGCGGATCGTGACACGGAGGGCGATGCCATGGAGAACTCCTTCGATGCGGCAAACCAGCATAAACCGCAGTGGATGTTTACAAGCCGTAGGTCTTGCCGATGATGTCGCGCTGAATCTCGTTGGTACCGCCGTAGATGCTCGAGACGATGGTGGAGCGGACGTGCTTCTCCATGTCGAACTCGGTGGCGTAGCCGTACCCGCCCATCATCTGCATGCCCTCGAGCGCGACCTTCTTCGCGGTCTCCGTGACCTTCAGCTTGGCCATCGACGCTTCACGGGCCAGCATCTTGTCGGGGTTCGCGTCGACGTCCCTGGCGACGCTGTACACGAGCAGTTTGCAGCACTCGATCTCCGTCGCGAGATCGGCGATGCGGTGGCGTAGCGCCTGGAACGATCCGACGGGACGCCCGAACTGCTTGCGCTGGGTGACGAAATCGAGGGTGTCGGCGAACGCGCGCTGCGCGGTGCCGAGCATCATGGCCGCGAGGATCAGGCGTTCGAAGTTCAGTCCGGTCATCAGCTGGCGCCAGCCGTTGCCGACGTCGCCCACCACCGCGTCCTCGGGCAGGACGCAGTCGGTGAAGTAGAGGTCGTTGACCTCCTTGCCGCCCATCGTGTCGATGCCGCTGATCTTCAGTCCCGCCGTATCGGCGGGGACGTGGAACATCGTGAGGCCTTCGTGCTTGCCGTCGCCGCGCCCGGTGCGGGCCACGAGCAGGATGTTGTCGGCGAAGTGCGCATTGGAGCACCACGTCTTCTGGCCGTTGATCACCCAGCCGTCGGCGGTCTTCTCCGCGCGGGTGCTGAGGTTGCCGACATCGGAACCGGCCTCCGGCTCGGACATCGAGATGGACTGCGACCGGCCCGCCACGATGCCGCGCAGCACGACGTCCTTCTGTGCGTCGGTTCCGAACTTCGCGTAGGCGCCGCCCGTGATCAGGGTGGGCCCGATCCCGCCGATGGGTGCCATGCCCTTGGCGGCTTCCTCGAGCAGGATGCACATGTCGACGTGGCTCGCGGCCGAGCCGTCGTACTCCTCGGGGATGGTGATGCCCAGCCAGCCCAGCTTCGCCATCTTCTCGTAGAGGTCCTGATTGTGGTTGTGCTCGCCGTGATTCGTCAGCCTGTCGCGTTGCTCGCGGGTGCCGCTCTCGCGCTTGCAGAAATCGGCGATCGCCGCCGCGAAGTCCTTCTGTTCACTGGTGAATTCGACGCTCATGTCCGGGGAACTCCTCGTGGGTGATGCGGTCGGCGAACAGGCCGGCCGGGGGTGACTGTGCGGGGCTTGCCGCGATGGGGTCGGCCGCATACTGTGATGTCCACTACATTACATCACATCACATATATTTGATGTGATCTCGAGGGAGGATATCGACCATGCCACAGCAGGCGGAGACGACCGAGACGGCGGCAGGCGCTCAGCCCACGGCTCCGACGGGGTCCGCGGAGTCGTCGCCGAAGACGTTCGCGTCCCTGGATCCGCGCGACGGCACCGTCCTGGCCGAGTACCCGATCGAGGGGGAGCGGGAGGTACGCGCCGCCGTCGACGCGGCCCGATCGGCCGCGCAATGGTGGAACGCCCTCGGCTTCGACGGCCGCAAACAATGGCTCCTGGACTGGAAGAAGTCGATGGCGCGGGACGGCGAGCAACTCGCCGCGCTCGTCGCCGCCGAGACCGGCAAGCCCTACGACGACGCGCTCCTCGAGGTAATGCTCGCCATCGAGCATCTCGACTGGGCGGCGAAGAACGCGGGCAAGGTCCTGAAGCGGCGCAAGGTGCCCTCCGGTCTGGTCAGCGCGAACCAGGCCAGCAGCGTCGGGTACGAGCCGATGGGTGTGGTCGGTGTGATCGGGCCGTGGAACTACCCCGTCTACACGCCGATGGGCTCCATCTCCTACGCGCTGGCAGCGGGCAACACCGTCGTCTTCAAACCCAGTGAGCTGACCCCCGGGGTCGCGGTGTGGCTCGCCGACAAGTGGAAGGCGCTCATTCCCAATCAGCCTGTCCTGCAGGTGGTCACCGGTGACGGGTCGACGGGTTCCGCCCTCGTCTCCGCCGGTGTCGACAAGATCGCCTTCACCGGATCCGCCGCCACCGGCAAGCGGGTCATGGCCGCCTGCGCCGAAACGCTCACGCCGCTGGTCGTCGAGGCGGGAGGCAAGGACGCCATGCTCGTCGACGCCGACGCGAACCTGGACGAGGCGGCCGGTTTCGCGGTCTTCGGGGCGATGGGCAACGCCGGACAGACGTGCGCGGGTGTCGAGCGCATCTACGTCGTCGACTCCGTCTACGACGAGTTCGTCCGGCTGGTCGCCGAGAAATCGAAGGTCCTGCGCCCGGGACCGCGGGACGCGGCGTACGGCCCCATGACGATGGCCGGCCAGTCCGACGTGATTCGCAGCCACGTCCGGGATGCACTCGACAAGGGCGGATCCGCGGTGGTCGGCGGACTCGACTCCATCGCGGACGGGTACGTCGGGCCCATCGTGCTGACCGGCGTTCCCGAGGACAGCACCGCGATCCGCGAGGAGACGTTCGGCCCCACGGTGGTCGTCAACAAGGTCGCGAGCCTCGACGAGGCGGTCGCGTTGGCCAACGGCACCACGTTCGGTCTCGGCGCGTCCATCTTCACCAAGGATGCGACGAAGGCGATGCAGGCTGCCGGGAAGCTCAGGGCCGGCGTCGTGACGATCGGCTCGGTGCTCGGATTCGCCGGTGTCGCGGCGTTGCCGTTCGGCGGTGTCGGAGACTCGGGCTTCGGCCGCATTCACGGAGCGGACGGACTGCGGGAATTCAGCCGGGTCAAGTCCATCGCCCGGCAGAAGTTCGCGGCGCCGCTGAATCTGCTGACCATGCAGCGCAAGTCGCGGGACATGAAGATTTCCGCCTGGATGTTGAAGAACCGACACGGACGCTGATCACGGAGGGCCTCCACATGCTGACGAAGACCACGCGCGCCGGAACCGGGACGCCGGGCGGGGTTCCCCGGGGCAGGCACGGCTGGCAGCGCCGGATCGAGGAACTCGACCCGGTCCGAGACCACGAGGAGATCCACCGCATCACCGACACCGCGTTGCTGATGGCCGAACTCGTCGAACACGGCTACGACTCCGAACGCGGCATCGAATCGCTGCGCTTCCACTTCTACCGTCAGGTGGGGGTTCGCATGGGGATCACACCGACGACAACCATCGGGTCGGCACCTACACGCTGACGCTGTTCTGCTCCTGGTTTCCGGCGTCACTCCGGCCGCTCGTCGCGCAGGGGGTCTACGCCCTCCTCGACCCGATGATGCGGGCGACGTTCGGATTTCCCGCAGCCCCGCGCCGGCTGCGGAATGCGTCCCGCCGTGCGCTGCGGATCCGGGCCCGGTTCGTGCGCCTCCTGCCACCGCGCCGCGAATCGAAGGCCGCTCGCGATCCGCGCAACCGGAGCTATCCCGGATACCCGGTGGGCTACCGCCCCCGTGACCTCGGCGCGGACAACGACAGGCAACGGGGAGCCCGCCGGCGGGCCGCATGAGAACTGTGCCCCTGGGCGATTCACCCAGGGGCACGGGCTCAGTGACCCAGCAGCACGGCCGTCATCAGGGTGTGGAGCCGGGCACGCGACTCCTCGCGGGTGTCGAAGTGGACCAGTCGGCCGATGTCGAGAACCAGCCCCAGCGCCGCATGCACCAGGAACCGTGCCTCCGGCGCCGAGAGTTCGGACCGCACGGCGGTCACCAGGTGGACCCATTCCTCGACGTGCAGACGCTGCACGTTACGGAGATTGGTGCGCTCGTTCTTCGGGAGGTTCCCGATCTCCGCGAAGTAGACCGACAGCACTTCCGGGTTCCCGAACGACAGTTCCAGGTACGACTCGGCGAGCTTGCGGAGGGCGTCCTCGGGGTCGGCGGCCGTGGACAGCGCCGCCGACGTGGCCACGGCCAGCCGGTCGGACGCGCGATAGAACACAGCCGCCAGAAGGTCTGCCTTGCTGGGGAAATGACGGTACACGCTCGACGCGTTGATGCCGGCCGCGGCGCCGATCTCCTCGATGCTCGAGTCGTGGTAGCCGTGCCGGTCGAAGATCTTGACGGCCTCGTTGATGAGCAATTCACGCTTGGACGTCACGGCCAGTCCCCGCACCGCGCCGCCGGCGGCGTCCCTGCCCGCGTTCGGGACGGCGGGCGGGAGTGTCGCGTTCAGGATCGACCCGCATGCCGACTTCAGGAGTGTGTCGAGTCTGCGGGTGGCGAGGGTGGTCCGGTGTGCGCTGATGCTGCCCATCACGCTCAGCGTCGACGCTCCCAGCGTCGTCGCGTCCACGGCGGTGAGTTCGGGGCGGATCTCGCGCAGCGGCGCGGCCACGCACTGCGTGACGTGCACGAACACGGCACGAATCCGCTTACGGTCCTCGGCCTCGAGGTACCGGCCCTCCCAGCGGTAGAGCCCGGCGACCTTGCGGTTCTCGATGCTGTTGGCGACGAGGGCGGCGATCAGGTGTTCGAGGCGGTCGCCGGCTTCGCGTTCGGCGAGGCCGTCGAGTGCGCCGTCCGCGGTTGCCTGGAGCGCGTCGGCCGTCGTCGTCGCCGCGTGGACGAACAGGGCGTACTTGTTGGGATAGTGCCGGTACAGGGCGGGACCGGAAATGCCGATGGTGGCAGCGATCTCGTCGACACCGACCGCATGGTAGCCGCGCTCGCTGAAGGCTTCGGCTGCGACGTTCGCGATCTGGGCCTTGCGATTCTTGGGGCGGCGGCGGATCGGCCGGTCGGTCGCGGCACCGGCCGCCGTGCTGGTCCGGGCCACGGTCACCTCCAGTAGTGGGCAGTCGTCTGCCAATTCCTCTGCCGGTCATCTTAACCGAGACTCCCGCGCCGACGAGCCTCGGATGGTCACCCTACGCTCGAGTGTTCGCCCGGCGTATCGATAAATCACCAGCAAGGCGGTGCGAAATGTGTTCCGAGAGGTATTGACACGTACCGAACGGCACAAATAAGTTAACAGAAATTCGCGTGCGAAGATGACTTCTTCCGTCGCCCCGCCTTCCCTCGGCCTCGAAGGTCGATTCCCACCCGGATGGCACTGCTCGGCGAACGGCTGCCCGCCGATCGGGCGGCGGGCGAGGGCCTGATCGGCGGTGCGCTCGCGGCCCACGTCGACGCCGTCGTGGCGATGCTCACGAAACGTGCTCCGAACTTCGGTAGCTGATGCGAATTGCGGTTAACAAGACTGTTCCGATCGACGTCGACATCTGTAATACTCGTCACAGCCTCCGTGTGGGGCCCGAGGGGCGAACTCGAGTACAGCGAAGGGACCACCACCACATGTCATCACGTAGCGAGACGCTTTCGCAGCCAATGCAATCCCGCCGCAACCACTGGAACAACTGGGTTGCCACCCATGCCCGGACGAAGCCCGACCATCCCGCGTTCCGCCATCTCGGGCAGAGCACGTCGTGGCGCGAACTGCACGGGCGTTCGCAGGCCCTCGCGGCGGCGCTGTCCCGGCGCGGGGTGAACTTCGGCGACCGCGTCCTGCTGCTCACGCTCAACCGCACCGAATTCTTCGAGGCGGTGCTCGCGATCAACGCGCTGGGCGCGATCGCGGTCCCGGTCAACTTCCGGCTGACACCGCCCGAGGTCGCCTTCATCGCACGGGACTCGGGCGCACGAGCCGTTTTCACCGAGCTCGCGCTCGCGCCTCTCGTTTCCGCTGTGCGGCACGATGTTCCCGATCTCGGCCTCGCGATCGTCATGGGCGCGGAGACCGAGGGCGACGTTCTCGGTTACGAGGATCTCGTCGTGGAAGACGGTCCCGCCTTCGCCCCCGTCGACCTGCCGGAGGACACGCCGTCGCTCATCCTCTACACCTCCGGCACCACCGGAACACCCAAGGGTGCGGTGCTGTCGCACTCGAACATGGTCGGGCAGTCCATCACCTGCATCCGGGCGATGCGCTACGACAGGGGCGACGACGTCGGGTTCCTCGCGTCCCCGGTGTTCCACGTCGCCGCCCTCGGTTCGGTGGCCCCGATGCTGATGCTCGGAGCCACGACCGTGATCCACCCCCTCAAGGCGTTCGACCCTGCCGAGATGCTCGACGTGTGGGAGCGCGAGCGCATCACCACGGTATTCCTCGTTCCGGTGCAGTGGCAGGCCGTCTGCGCCGACCCCACCGCCGCGGGCCGCGACCTCGCCCTCCGCGTCATCAGCTGGGGCGCCGCACCCGCATCGGACACCGTCCTGCGCGCCATGGCGGAGACTTTCCCGAAGGCGCTCGTCGTGGCGGTGTTCGGGCAGACCGAGATGTCCCCGATCACGTGCGTGCTCGACGGCGACGACGCGATCCGCAAGCTGGGCTCGGTGGGCAAGCCCGTCCCGACCATCCAGACGCGGATCGTCGACGACGAGATGAACGACGTCGCCCCCGGCACCGTAGGCGAGATCGTGTACCGCGGCCCGACCATGATGCAGGGCTACTGGCAGAACCCGGCCGCGACGGCGGACGCGTTCGCCGGTGGGTGGTTCCACTCGGGCGACCTGGTGCGGCAGGACGAGGAAGGCTTCGTCTACGTGGTGGATCGCAAGAAGGACATGATCATCTCCGGCGGCGAGAACATCTATTGCGCCGAGGTGGAGAACGTCCTGTTCGGGCATCCGAGGATCCGGGAGGCCGCCGTGGTCGGCAGACCCCACCCCAAGTGGACCGAGGTGCCCGTCGCGATCGTGGCGCTCGACGACGACGGCGACGATCTGACGGTCGGGGAACTCGCCGCGTGGCTCGAAGGCAAACTGGCCCGTTACAAGCATCCGAAAGACGTCGTCATCGTCGACGCCCTCCCGCGCAACGCCAGCGGCAAGGTCGTCAAGGGCGAGCTTCGACAAGCCCACGGCGCACACGACGTCGCGGTCGTCTGACCCCGATTCCCATACCGGGGGAGGACCGCGTGACATTCCAGCTGCCACCCGCCAAGGGGCCCGTCAGCCATTTCGCCAACGAAGTCGGTGCGCTCATCGGGTTCTCGATCGCGACCACGGTGGCCGCCGTACGAGTTCTGGTGCGGCGCACACTGGCCTGGCGGGAACTGCTGGACCAGGCCTGGCGGATCGCCTCGGTCACGTCGGCGCCGGCCCTGCTGCTGATGATCCCCATCGGAGTCCTCATCGCCGTCACGATCGGCAGCCTCGCCGGTCAGCTCGGCGCCGAGGGGTACACGGGGGCGGTCGTCGGGTTCGTGATCGTCGGGCAGGCGTCCGCGCTGGTCTGTGCGCTGATGCTGGCCGGGGTCGGCGGGTCCGCGATCTGCGCGGACCTCGGCTCGCGCACGATCCGCGAGGAGGTCGAGGCCATGGAGGTCCTCGGACTCGACGTGATCGAGCGGCTCGTGGTTCCGCGGGTGCTCGCCGCCGTGCTGGTCGGCGTCGCACTCTGCGCCATGGTCACCGCCGTCGGAGTGTCGGCGTGCTTCCTTTTCCAGGTGGTCGTCCAGAACAGCTCGGCGGGAAGCTTTCTCGCGGCACTGTCGCAGTACACGCGGCTGTCGGATTTCGTGGTCGCCCTCGTCAAGTCGATGGCGTTCGCGGTGACGTCGGCGCTCGTCGCCAGCTTCAAAGGGCTGCACGCCAAAGGCGGACCCAGCGGTGTCGCCGACGCCGTCAACGAGGCCGTCGTGCTCGCCTTCATCCTCGTGTTCATTGTCAACACCGTGCTCAGTCAGCTCTATTCCGTTCTCGTCGTCCCCGTAGGTGGTTACTGATGGTCGTGAGTACCCGATGGCCCGCAGCGCACTGGGTGCGGGCCAGGGTCCGGCAGCCCCTCGAACTGATGACGGGACTGGGCCGGGAATTCACGTTCTACGGCAGCGTGATCGCCGGCGTCCCCCTCGCGGTCGTGAAGTACTGGCGGCACATCATGCGGCAGATCGGCGACATCAGTTTCGGTGGTGCGACCCTGCTCGCCGGCGGCGGAGCGATCGGAGTCGTCTTCGCGATGTCCGCGGTCGCGGCGACGCAGGTGGGCATCGAGGGGTTGCGCGGACTGGACCTGCTCGGAATGGGGTCGCTGTCCGGGCTTCTGTCCGCGATCCTCAACACCCGCGAACTCGCGCCCGTCATCGCCAGCATCGCGCTCGCCGCGAAGGTCGGGACGGGGTTCACCGCACAGCTCGGCGCCATGCGCATCTCGGAGGAGATCAGCGCGCTGGACGCGATGGCGATCCCGTCGCTGCCGTTCCTCGCGAGCACGAGGCTGGTCTCGTGCCTGGTCTGTGTGGTGCCGCTGTACGTCGTCGGGCTGCTGTCGTCCTATCTGGCTTCGCGGCTGGTGATCGTCACGTTCAGCGGGCAGTCGGCCGGAACCTACGACTACTACTTCCACCTCATGCTCACGCCCACCGACGTCGCGTACTCGTTCGTGAAGGCGATCGTGTTCGCGACGATCATCGCGCTCGTGCACTGCTCGTACGGGTACCACGCCTACGGCGGGCCCGAGGGCGTCGGCCGGGCGGCCGGGCGCGCGCTGCGCACCAGCATCCTCGCCATCGGCATCGTCGACCTGCTGCTGACGCTCACCCTGTGGGGTCTCGTCCCCTCCGCTCCCGCTCTGGGGTTGCCGTGACGCGCGGCCGCCCGGGAGGTCCGGGCAACGGTGCCCTCGCGGTGCGGGGTGTGATCGGAGTGGCGGTCCTGTCCGTCGGATCGGCGCTGCTGGTCGGTTTCGGCACCGGTGCGATCGTCACCGACCCCGTGGTGACGGCGACACTTCCGGCGGACGCCGGTGCGGTGAAGGCGCACACCACGGTGTCCTACAAAGGCGCGACCGTCGGCACCGTGTCGAGCGTCGACCCCGGACAGGACGAGACGGGCATGGACATCAGTCTCCGCCCCGAACAGATGCAGCACATCCCGGCGTCCGTCCAGGTGCGGGTGGTGCCCCGCACGTTGTTCGGCGACCAGACCGTCGAGCTGGTGTCCACCGCGGGAACCGGCGGTGCGCGGCTCGAGGCAGGTGCCCGGCTGCAACCCGACACGTCGACCGAGACCGTCCAGATGTACGACCTGTACTCGAAGGTCTACGACCTGGTGTCCCGGGTGAAGCCCGAGCAGATGCAGGCCGCGCTCAGCGCCGTCGCCGACGCATTGCGCGGGCGCGGCGAACAATTGGGGCACACCATCGACAGCCTCCACACGGTGGCGCAGTCGACCGCGCCACTCGTCGACTCCCTCGCGGAGCGCGCGCCGCAGATCGCACGGATCAGCGAACAGCTGGCGACGGCCGCACCCGACGTCCTCGCGACCATGGACGCGGCGGTGTCGCTGTCGAACACCCTCGTCGAGAACACCGACAGCTTCACCGGTTTCCTCGCCGCCTCCCTTGTCGTGACGAGGAACTCCGGCGACGTCCTGGAGCAGAACGCGGACGACATGATCGCGGTGGCGCTGAACATCTCACCGACCCTGGGCACCATGGCCGGCAAGTCCGACCTGCTGCGGGCGACGCTGGACGAGGCGGGTCCGTTCGGTGACGCCGGCGCCGCCGTCTTCTCCACCGGCACGTTCGCGGTGCGGGTCGCCGCCGACCTGTCGAACCCGCGGCCCTACAGCTCGTCCGACTGCCCGCGGTACCCCGGCCTGAACGGACCGAACTGCGGGGGCGGTGCCGGAGGATGAGCGTCCGGAACTCGGCAATCAAACTGGCGGTCTTCGCCGTCTTCGGAATTCTCTCCGCGGTCCTCGTGGTGAACACACTGCGGGTGCCGGTGGAGGGACCGACCGTCGCGTACAAGGCGTTGTTCACCGACGCGCAGGGGGTGACTCCCGGCAGCGACGTCACCATCGCCGGTGTCCGGGTGGGACGGGTGGCTTCGGTCGACATCGTCGACGGCGACGCCGGAAGCGCCACCGCCCTGGTGAATTTCGAGGTGCAGCGCGATCAGACTCTGCCCGCCGACACGACAGTCGCGATCCGATACGGTGACCTGCTCGGGATCCGGTATCTCGATCTCGCGGCCGGTTCGTCGGGCGAGGAGGGCACCCTCGCGGAGGGCGACACGATTCCGCTCGAACGGACGTCGCCCGCGCTCGATCTCACCAGTCTCTTCAACGGATTCAAGCCGCTGTTCGACGCGATCGACCCGAAGCAGGTCAACGAACTCGCCACCGAAGTCGTCGCCGTGTTCGACGGCCGGAAGACGAGCATGGAAACGCTGCTGCGCAGGGTCGCGGACGTCACCGGCACCCTCGCGAATCACGATCAGCTGATCGGTGATCTCATCGCGAACCTCGAGGTGGTGGTGGGAACGGCGGCGGCCCGCGGTCCGGAACTGTCCCACCTCGTCGACAGCCTCACCCAGTTCACCGGGATGCTCGCCGAGAACAACGAGGTTCTCATGGACACCCTCGATCAGAGTGCGGCGGTGAGCCGCTCGGCGCTGCAGATCGTCGACGGGCGGGTTCCGGAACTCGGCCGCACGGTGAACCGACTCGAATCGCTGACGGGGGCGATGGTCGGTGCCGACCCGGAATTCGATCACCTGATGGTGGCCATGCCGCAATTCTTTGCTGCCGTCGACCGCTCGGGCTCCTACGGTTCCTGGCTCAACATCTACCTGTGCACCTTCATCGTCAACGTCGACGGTCGCGAAGGCGCCCTCGGTCCCGACCTGCATTCGAGGTACTGCCAATGAGTGTCACCGACACGGTGCGCGACGTCTGGGACGCGCTGGCCGGAAACCAGCGGGTGCGGCCCGTCAACCCGTTGATCGTCGGAATCGTGGGAATCCTCGCCGCGACGCTGGCGCTGGCCCTGGTTCTCGTGATCCCGCGGGTGAGCTTCAGTGTGCGAACCGACGGTTACACCGCCGAACTCGCGAACGCCGCAGGCCTGACCGATTCCGACTACGTGTACGTGGCCGGGGTGCCCGCCGGCCGGGTGACCGCGGTGGACCTGGCGGGCGATCACGTGGTCGTCCACTTCCGGCTCGACGGCGCGCGTCACCTCGGGTCGACGACGTCCGCGGGCGTCAAGCTGTCGACCATCCTCGGCAAGCGGTATCTGGACGTGTCACCGTCGGGACCCGGCGACCTGGGCGACGACGGCGTGATCCCGCTGAGCCGCACCAGCGTTCCGTACTCGCTCGACGACATCGGCTCGTCCGCGCTCCAGACGGCGGACGACCTCGACCTCGGCGGTCTGCAGAAGATGCTCACCGTCGTGACGGACACGGTGCCGCAGGTCGCGACCCTCAACCGGGAGGCGCTGTCCGGGGTGAGTGCGGCGTCCGCGATCCTGGCGAAGAACGCGGATCAGGTCACGCAACTGCTCGACAGCTCGCGAACCCTCACCGACGTGCTGGTCGGTCAGCAGGATCAGCTGACCACCCTGCTCGGCAACGCCGACGTCGTGATGAACACGCTCGCCACCCGGCGCGAGGCGATCCGCCGGATGGTCGACGATCTCCAGGCCCTGATCGGGCAGGCGTCCCAGTTCCTGGGGGAGAACACCGCCGAACTCGACTCACTGCTCGCGAACGCGCGGCAGGTGACGGAACGACTCGACGCGAACCTCGCCAACCTCGACGCACTGCTCACCACGGGTGCACCGGCGGCGAGGGCGCTCGTCAACGCGACCGGGAACGGTGACTGGGCCGACGTGTCGGCGCCGTCGGCCGTGATCGCCGACAACCTGCTCTGCGTCGTCGGACTGATCACGGGGTGCTCGTGAACGCGGGCACCGCACGCCGGGTCGTCGGGATCGGCGGCGTGCTCGTCCTCGTGGTGGCGATCGTCGTGGCCGGGTGGCTACTGATCTTCCGCACCTCCTCCACCGTGATTCATTCCGAATTCGCCTACGTCAACGGCGTGTTCCCCGGCACCGGGGTGACCGTGCTCGGCGTGCCCGTCGGCACCGTCGAGTCCGTCGAACCGCGGGGCGGGGTGGTGACGGTCACGATGTCGATCGCGTCCGACGTCGTGGTGCCCGCCGACGCGCACGCGTACGTGCTGGTGTCCTCCGCGATCGGGGAGCGGTTCGTCGAACTCGGTCCCGCGTACACCGGCGGTCCGGTGCTGGAGAGCGGGCAGACCATTCCCCCCGACCGCAGTCATTCGCCCATCACCTGGGACCAGCTGATGGACAGCGTCGACACCGTCGTCAAGACCCTCGGCCCCGACGGCGGCGACGCCGGCGCCGCGATCTCGGCAGCCGCGGCGTCCACGGACGGGCTCGGTCCCGCGATGAACGACGCCATCCGCACACTGTCGCAGGCGAGTTCGGTGATCGCGGGCAACAGCGCGGACGTCGGAGCACTCGTCGACAACCTCGAGATACTCGTCGACGCGATCTCGGCCCGTCAGGCGCAGGTCGACTCCCTCGCCGGGTCGCTCACCGCCATCGGAGACGAATTCGCCGGGCAGCAGTTCGCGATCGGCGACACGGTGAATCAGCTGTCCGCCTTGCTGAATCAGATCGACCACCTCGTGTCCGCCCGGGGCGGCGACATCGCCGCAGGCATCGACGATCTGGCGGGGGTGAGCGAGATGCTGCAGCGACACGACACCGACCTCGCCGAGATCATGGACCTGGTGCCGTTGCTGATCGACAACATCCAGCGCGCGGTCACTCCCGACCAGCGTGCCCGCATCCGGTTGAACATCTCCACCAACCTGGCGCAGGCCGAGCCGACGTCCCCGCTCTGCGCGGTGGTGGATCCGACCCTCTGCCGGGGAGCCGGAATCACCAACCCGATTCAGTTTCCGCCCAGCATGTCCGACCCGTTCGGGCTGCGCGAACTCATGGTCGGAGGACGATGACGATCCGCACGAGAACGACGTCACTGACGGCGGCGCTGATCGTCGGCGCGACATTGCCCGCCGCCGGTTGTTCGCTGAGCCTGCAGGAACTGTCGGTGGGCCGCTCACCGGACGGTCCGTCCTACGAAATCACCGCGCAGTTCGACGGCGTCGATCGCGTCGTGCCCGGCGCCGAGGTCCGGGTGGGACAGGAAGTGGTGGGCCGTGTCTCGGACGTGTCGACCCGGGATTTCACCGCAGAGGTCGAGATGCGGATCCGCGACGACGTCCCGATTCCGCGGGACGCGACGGCACGTATCGAATTGCCCACGGCCCTCGGCAATCCCTTCATCCGACTCGATTTCGCGGATGCGGCCGGCGCACCGATGAGCGAGGGCGACGTGCTCCCGCCGGCGCAGACTTCGCGCGGCCCTGACATCGAGAGCGGGCTCGCGGTCCTGGCCACGGTGCTCAACGGCAGCGGCATCGACCAGATACACGCCATCATGAACGAATTGACCGTCGCCTTCACCGGCCGCTCCGACAAGATCCGCGAACTGGTGGACATGCTGAACGACACACTGGGCGTCGTCGACGACCACCGGGACGAACTCGACCGGGCGATGGTGGCGTCCCATGCGTTCGCGGCGGAACTCGCCGCCGGGCAACCGGCCCTCGACCGCGCGATGACCGATCTGGCACCGGTGGTGGATCTCCTGATGTCGCAACGAGATCAGATCACGGCGCTGATGGGGGAGGCGTCCCGGCTCAGCCGCGAGGCGGAACGTGTCCTCGGCAGTGCCGGAACCACACTGGCGACCGAGATCAGCGACGCCGGGACCGTGCTCGCCGCCCTCGACGGCTTCGAGTCGGCACTCGCCCCCACCCTGAACTCGGTGGCGACGTTCCTCGGCGGATTCGCCGCGGCCACACCCGGTGACTACACGACATTCGACGGAACATTCGACGTCACGGCCGTCATCGCGAAGCTGCTCACCGGCTCGGCTCCGCTCGAGGTGCCCGAAGCCCGCACGCTGCCCGAGGTACTCGGCGGAGGCGTCCGATGATGACACGCCACGTCGTGGCGCAACTGGTGCTGTTCCTCGTCATCTCGGTCGCCGCAATCCTGTTCGGGCTGCGGTACGTCACCGGCCCGGACACGTTCGGAGACCCCATTCACCTGACCGCCCGGCTCGACCACGCCGCCGGTCTCGCGCAGGGGGCATCTGTCAACTACCGCGGAGTCGGCGTGGGAAGGATCAGCTCCGTCGACGTCAACGAGGAGGGGACGGGCATCGTCCTCGGCATCGAACTGCACCCCGGCACACAGGTGTCCGCCGGTTCGACCGCGAAGATCACCACCGAGAACGCGATCGGCATCCAGGCGCTCGACATCCTGCCCGACAGCGCGGATCCGCCGTACCTCGCCGACGGGGACCTCATCGACGTCCCGCAGGAGGGGATTCCGCGATCGCTCGACGCGACCCTCGTCCAGACGACGGACCTCGTGAACTCGATGGACGTCACCGCCCTGTCCTCGCTCGCGGACACGTTCGGGACCGCCTTCGGAGGCACCGGACCCGACCTGCAGAACATGCTCGACGGTTCCGCCGAGATCGCCCGGACCCTCGAAACCCGCACCGACACACTGTCGACCATCGTGAACAAGGGGATGCCGCTCCTGGACACGGTGGACGGCCTCACCGCGGCCCTCCCCGAATCGGCGAGCACCGCCCGCAGCGTGCTCGAGCAGTTACGGGCCCACGACTCCGCACTCGTCGACCTGCTCGGGCGCTCGCCGCAGACGATGGCGAGCCTGGACGCACTGCTGTCGGGAAACCGCGACTCCCTGGGCGCCCTGATGGCGAATCTGGTTCTCCCCACCGAGATCGTCGGCGACCGGACCCCCTCCCTCGAATACGGCCTGACCATCATGCCCGGTGCACTACCGAAGATCGCGTCGATCGAGAAGGGCGGTCTCGCCGACCTTCTCCTCGTCGGAACGCAGGGGCCGATGTGCGTGTACGACGCCCCACGCCGTCTGGTGACCGAGGCGGAACCGAGCACGCCCGCGCTGGACTGGACCTGCCAGTCGCAGCAGTACCTCGAGCAGCGCGGCGCCGTGAACGTCCCTCGACCCGACGACCTCGGTCAGGAGAACGCGACCAGGAACGGCGGTGTCTACGGACCACCCGCCGCGGACGATCCGCTGGTCATCGAACCCCTGCTGACGGGGCACACCCCGCGCTAGGCGCGGTTGTCACGCCGGGTTGCCCGCGGCCCGGCGGTAACCGCGCACCGCGGGGTAGGTGAAGATCAGCAGGCCGCCGACCGACCACGCGATCGTCTTCAGCAGAGGTTCCGCGACGGGACCGCCCATCGACAGTCCCTTCATCGCATCGATCGCGCAGGACATCGGCTGGTTCTCCACGAACGGCTGGAGCCACGTGGGGTAGGCGCCGGTGGGGACGAATCCCGAATTGAAGAACAGCAGCAGAGTGCACAGCAGCGACAGGAGTTCGACGAGGGGCGCCTTCGCCGCGTTGACCGCGAGGGCCGTCACCATCGTCGCGAAACTCACCCCGAACAGCAGCGGCAGCAACATCAGGGCGATGCCGGCGAGAATGCCCTGGTTGAACCGGAACCCGATGGCGAAACCGACCGCGATGATCAGTACGGTGGTGAGCACGATCCGCACGGATTCGGCCATGAGGCGGCTGAGCAGGCCCGACGCGCGGTGCACGGGCAGCACCCAGAAACGGCTCAGGAGCCCGTCCGCCCATTCCTTCTTCAACGACAGACCGCCGGCAATGGAACCGAACATCGCGCCGACGAGCGTGATCATCGGAACGGTCCCGAAGACACTGTTCACGCCGGTGGCCTTGGTGATCGAAATCCCGAGCACCGCCCAGAACATCAGCAACATCAACGCCGGGTACACGATCGCCTGCAGCATCGTGTACGGGTCCCGGGCCCAGCGAAGCAGAAGGCGCTTGGTCTGCAGCAGGCTGTGCGAGAACAGCGCGGTGAGGGAGTTCTCCGGGTGGGGTTCGGTCACCTCGGGAAACGTCACCGTCGCCGGTGTGTCGGATCGGTACTCGGTGGTCATCCGCGCCTCACATTCGACCAGATCGACAACGGAATGAAGACCAGCGCCAGCCCGCCGCACCACAACAGAGTGGGTGTCAGCTGGTGGAACGTGATGGTGCCATCCGTCATTGCACGCATGGACGAGGAGAACTGCGAGATGGGCTGATTTCGCACGAAGCCCTGTGCCCACTCGGGGAACTGCGTCACCGGAACGAAACCGGAGGAGAACATGCCGAGGATCAGCTGGGGGAGCGTCAGCGCCTGACTGGTGACCTCGGGACTGCGGGTGAGGGTGCCGAGGGCATCGGCGCCCGTCGTGAGGGTGAACCCGATCAGCATCGCCAGCCCGCAGAACGCCGCGGTCATCCCCAGTCCGCCGGAGAACCGGAAGCCGATCGCGTATCCGTAACCGATCGCGGCGACGAGTGAGATCGTCGAGTGCACGAGGCACGCGGTCATACGCGCCGTCAGCGGGACCGCCGCCTTGACCGGCATCGTCTGGAACCGGGAATTCATCCCGTTCGACGCCTCGGTGGCCGCGCGGTGCGCTGCCGAGATCGCGGTGAACGCCATCGCCTGCAGGACGATGATCGGCATGACGAACTGTGCGTAGTCGATGCCCTGGAACTTCATGACCAGGCGTAGCGGAAGGTAGAAGCCGATGGTGAAGATCAACGGCGCCAGCACTGCGATGAAGAACTGGCCGAAGACCCACATCGTGTGCAGGTTGCGTGCGGACAACGCAATCCACTGCTGGACGCTCGACGGATGCGGTCGCCGGTGCCTGCTGCCGAGGGTGCTCTCGAATCCGAGCTGGGCGGGCGCCGTCACGACGGCAGGCTCTCGTCGACGCGGACGTGGCCGGTGAGGGAGAGGAACACGTCGTCGAGGGACGGGCGCCGCAGGGCGATGTCGGCGAGGGTGACGCCGGCGAGGTCGAGTCGGCGCAGAACTTCGGCGAGGGTCTGGGCGCCGTGCTCGGCCGGAATCGACAACCGGTCGGTGCCTTCCTCGATGACCCTGCCGGGTGGGCACAGGCTCGTGAGGATCTCCCGGACGCGGGGCAGGTCGTCGAGGCTGACCGGGACGACCTCGCAGTAGCTTCCGCCGGTCCGGGCCTTCAACTCGTCCGCCGTGCCCTCGGCGATCACGGTGCCCTTGTCGATCACGACGATGTTGTCGCTGAGGAGGTCGGCCTCCTCGAGGTACTGCGTCGTCAGCAGGATCGTGATGCCCTGCTCCTTGAGCGCGGACACCAGGGACCACACGCCCTGGCGGCTGCGGGGATCGAGGCCGGTGGTCGGCTCGTCGAGGAACACGACCTCGGGACGGATCACGAGGCCGCAGGCGATGTCGACACGCCGGCGCATACCGCCGGAATACCCGGACACCTTCCGGTCACCCGCGTCGAGCAGATCGAACTGCGTCAGCAGATCTTGCGCGCGCGATTTCGCGGACGCCTTGGGCAGGCCCATCAGCCGGCCGAACAGCACGAGATTCTCGCGCCCGGTCAGCGACTCGTCCAGTGCGGCGTACTGACCCGTCATCATGATGCTGCGACGGACGTCGGCCGCCTCCTCGACCACGTCGTGCCCGGCGACGAATGCGCGGCCGGCATCGGGGCGCAGCAACGTCGACAGCACGTTGACGGTGGTGGTCTTCCCGGCGCCGTTGGGGCCCAGGATGCCCAGCACCGTGCCGCGGGGCACCTCGAAGCTGACACCCCGCAACGCTGCTACGTCTCCGAAGGATTTCTCGATTCCCTCGACAAGAACGGCGGTGTCAGGTGCTGGCATGTCCTCGAGTATGTCACGCGAAGAGGGCGATCAAAGCAGACCGGCGAAGACCTCCCCGCCCGCGGAACACGGACTGAAATCGTGTGTAACGGGGAGAGACAGGTCCGCGATAAATGCCGGACGTCTGTACCACTTCGGCCCCGGCGGCCGTGGTGGAATCGATCCCGTCCGGCCGGAAGATCGTGCTGTGCCGCGACGTTCCGGATCCGAGCAAGTGCCACAGGGTAATTCGGGTCGCCGCCACGACCGCCGGACCGAATGTGAGCTTCGACATGCGCCTTTCGCGCTCTATCGCGGCGTGACCCACGTCGTGATGTCGGCGTGGACCACCTCGGCTCCCCGGCGGTCGAGGATGCGCACGGGCACGACCACGTCGGTGCCCGCGGTGATCGCGCCGAAGTCCGGCAGTTCCGTCAGTTCCGCAATGGCGCGCAGCGGGCCGTTCGCCTTGGCGAGGTAGTCGACGGTCATCGACTTGGGGATCCACCGGTGGGTGGACGGCACGGTCGCCTCGGACAGCATGCCCATGGCGGCTTCGGCGAGGTTGCACGCGGCGATCGCATGGAACGTGCCCAGGTGGTTGCGGACGCCCCACCACTTCGGCGCCCGCACCTCGCAACGGCCCGGCCGCATCTCGACGACGCGGGGGAGCACCGAACCGAAGTAGGGGACGCGGAGGCACATGCCGACGGAGAACAACGCGTGTCCGAGCGCGTTGTCGGGGAGCTTCTGCCAGGCGGCGTAAGTGGGGCTCGAGGGTGTCATGCCCAGATCTTACTTGAAAGTAAGTTTGAGCCCGGCGGGAGTGATCGAGCCCGGTTTGATCTCTTCTGCCCGGTACGGCATACTGGTCGGGTTGCCTTGTCTGGGACGCGATCGTTTGCGGCCCGAAACAGGTGGGGTGAAACGTCGCGGTGTAGATCGAATGACCTGCTCGCGGCCACATGCAAGACGGAAGCAGTACCTACTGGCACTCGAAACGAGTGCATCCGGTACGCGTTCCCGGCCCGAAGAGCTGAAAAGTTGCGGGTCGGAGAATGAGTGGGAGGGCGACACGCCCGACCGCGTGTACCGGAGAACCATGACAGATGAACAGCGGCAGCGGATCGGGTGTGTCCCGGTCGCCTAGCGTTCGGACAGTTGCGGCCCAGGTAAGGGACTGTGCAGACGAGGTAGTTCGGCCCGACTCGGGTGGGACTACGAAACGCGGCAAGAAAAGGACACTAAGCGTGGCGGGACAGAAGATCCGCATCAGGCTCAAGGCCTACGACCATGAGGCGATCGACGCGTCAGCGCGCAAGATCGTCGAGACGGTGACCCGTACCGGGGCCCGCGTCGTTGGACCCGTGCCGTTGCCGACCGAAAAGAACGTGTACTGCGTCATCCGCTCGCCGCACAAGTACAAGGACTCGCGCGAGCACTTCGAGATGCGTACTCACAAGCGGCTTATCGACATCCTCGACCCGACGCCCAAGACGGTTGACGCGCTCATGCGCATCGACCTTCCGGCCAGCGTCGACGTCAACATTCAGTGAGCGCGGCGGAGACAAAAACAATGACTGATACCAAGATCAAGGGAATCCTGGGCACCAAGCTCGGCATGACCCAGGTCTTCGACGAGAACAACCGGGTCGTTCCGGTCACCGTCGTGAAGGCCGGACCGAACGTCGTGACCCAGATTCGTACCGAAGAGCGTGACGGCTACAGCGCCGTGCAGCTCGCGTTCGGCGCCATCGACCCGCGCAAGGTGAACAAGCCGACTTCCGGCCAGTTCGCCAAGGCCGGCGTCACCCCGCGCCGCCACGTTGTGGAGCTCCGCGTTGCCGACACCTCGGAGTACGAGGTCGGCCAGGAACTTACCGCCGAGGTCTTCGAGGACGGCGCCTACGTCGACGTCACCGGAACCAGCAAGGGTAAGGGCTTCGCCGGAACCATGAAGCGCCACGGCTTCGCCGGTCAGGGTGCATCGCACGGTGCACAGGCCGTTCACCGTCGCCCCGGTTCCATCGGTGGTTGCGCCACTCCGGGCCGCGTGTTCAAGGGCATGCGCATGTCCGGCCGCATGGGTAGCGACCGCATCACGACGCAGAACCTCTCCGTTCACAAGGTGGACGCCGAGAACGGCCTGCTGCTGATCAAGGGTGCGATCCCCGGCCGCAAGGGTGGCCTCGTGATCGTCAAGAGTGCAGTGAAGGGTGGTGCACGAGCATGACCAGCACCGAGACATCGACGACCAAGCTGACGCTGGACGTCAAGGTCGCCGGCGGCAAGACCAACGGCACCGTCGATCTCCCCGCGGAGATCTTCGACGCGCCTGCCAACATCGCGCTTCTTCACCAGGTTGTCGTCGCGCAGCTCGCCGCTGCACGTCAGGGCACCCACTCCACCAAGACCCGCGGCGAGGTTCGCGGCGGTGGCAAGAAGCCGTACCGCCAGAAGGGCACCGGCCGCGCTCGTCAGGGCTCGACCCGTGCACCGCAGTTCGCCGGTGGTGGCACCGTCCACGGCCCGCAGCCGCGCGACTACAGCCAGCGGACCCCCAAGAAGATGAAGGCCGCCGCTCTGCGCGGAGCCCTCTCCGACCGGGCCCGCAACGAGCGCATCCACGTGATCACCGAACTGGTCGCCGGTCAGACTCCGTCCACGAAGTCCGCCCGCACCTTCCTCGGCGAGATCTCGGATCGCAAGAAGGTCCTGCTCGTCGTCGGACGCGCGGACATCGCGGCCTGGAAGAGCGTCCAGAATCTGGACGGCGTGCACCCCATCGCACCCGACCAGCTCAACACCTACGACGTGCTCAACAGCGATGACGTCGTGTTCAGCGTCGAGGCGCTCAACGCGTTCATCCACGGGCCCGCCGAGACCGCCCAGGAAGAGAACAAGGAGGAGGGCAAGTGAGCACCATCGCCGATCCCCGCGACATCCTGCTCGCCCCGGTCATCTCCGAGAAGTCCTACGGACTGATCGAGGAAGGCACCTACACCTTCCTGGTGCACCCGGACTCGAACAAGACGCAGATCAAGATTGCCGTCGAGAAGATCTTCGGCGTCACCGTGACCAGCGTCAACACCGCCAACCGTCAGGGCAAGCGCAAGCGGACCCGGTTCGGTTACGGCAAGCGCAAGGACACCAAGCGCGCGCTCGTGACCCTCTCGGCCGACAGCAAGCCCATCGAGATCTTCGGAGGACCGGTCGCGTAAGCGCCGGGACTTGACGAGACATAGAGGACGAGAAGACTCATGGCAATCCGTAAGTACAAGCCGACTACCCCGGGCCGTCGTGGCTCGAGCGTCTCGGACTTCGCCGAGATCACTCGGTCGACCCCCGAGAAGTCGCTGGTTCGCCCGCTCCACGGACGCGGTGGACGTAACGCACACGGTCGTATCACCACCCGGCACAAGGGTGGCGGACACAAGCGCGCCTACCGGCTGATCGATTTCCGTCGCAACGACAAGGACGGCGTGCCGGCCAAGGTCGCTCACATCGAGTACGACCCCAACCGCACCGCGCGTATCGCCCTGCTGCACTACGCGGACGGCGAGAAGCGCTACATCATCGCCCCCAAGGGCCTGTTCCAGGGTGCACCGGTCGAGTCCGGTGCCGGCGCCGACATCAAGCCCGGCAACAACCTGCCCCTGCGCAACATCCCGACGGGTACCACCATCCACGCGGTGGAACTCCGCCCGGGTGGCGGCGCCAAGATGGCCCGCTCGGCCGGATCCAGCATCCAGCTGCTGGGTAAGGAAGGCACCTACGCCACGCTGCGTATGCCGTCCGGCGAAATCCGTCGCGTCGACGTTCGCTGCCGCGCCTCGATCGGTGAGGTCGGCAACGCCGAACAGTCGAACATCAACTGGGGCAAGGCCGGCCGTATGCGCTGGAAGGGCAAGCGCCCGACCGTCCGTGGTGTCGTGATGAACCCGGTCGACCACCCGCACGGTGGTGGTGAGGGTAAGACCTCCGGTGGTCGCCACCCGGTCAGCCCGTGGGGCAAGCCCGAGGGCCGCACCCGCAAGAACAAGGCGAGCGACAAGCTCATTGTCCGTCGTCGCCGTACCGGCAAGAACAAGCGCTAGGAGGGAGTGAAGGATGCCACGCAGCCTCAAGAAGGGCCCGTTCGTCGATGACCACCTCCTCGCGAAGGTGGACGTGCAGAACGAAAAGGGAACCAAGCAGGTCATCAAGACCTGGTCCCGTCGTTCCACGATCATCCCGGACTTCATCGGCCACACGTTTGCGGTTCACGACGGCCGCAAGCACGTCCCCGTGTTCGTTTCCGACTCGATGGTCGGACACAAGCTCGGAGAGTTTGCACCGACCCGCACGTTCAAGGGTCACATCAAGGATGATCGGAAGGCGAAGAGGCGATGAGCAACACCGAAACCGCCAACCCGACCGCCAAGGCAGTAGCGCGCCACGTGCGCGTCACGCCGATGAAGGCGCGTCGCGTTGTGGACCTGGTCCGCGGGCGTTCGGTTGAAGACGCCCTGAACATCCTGAAGTTCGCGCCGCAGGCAGCGAGCGAGCCGGTCGCCAAGGTGATCGCCTCCGCAGCGGCCAACGCCGAGAACAACCTCGACCTCGACCCGAGCACGCTTGTCGTCGCCACGGCGTTCGTGGACGAGGGCGCGACCCTCAAGCGGTTCCAGCCGCGTGCACAGGGACGTGCGTTCCGTATCCGCAAGCGCACCAGTCACATCACCGTGATCGTGGAGAGCCTGCCGAAGACCGGAACATCGACCCGTAATCGCCGGAAGGGAAGTGCTCAGTAGTGGGCCAGAAAATCAACCCGCACGGCTTCCGCCTCGGCATCACCACCGACTGGAAGTCTCGCTGGTACGCAGACAAGCAGTACGCGGAGTACGTCAAGGAAGACGTCGCGATCCGTAAGCTCCTCGCCACCGGCATGGAGCGCGCGGGCATCGCGAAGGTCGAGATCGAGCGCACGCGTGACCGTGTTCGTGTCGACATCCACACCGCCCGCCCGGGCATCGTCATCGGCCGCCGCGGCGCCGAAGCCGATCGCATCCGTTCCGAGCTCGAGAAGCTGACCGGCAAGCAGGTCCAGCTGAACATCCTCGAGGTCAAGAACGCCGAGGCCGAGGCTCAGCTCGTCGCACAGGGTGTGGCCGAGCAGCTCTCGAACCGTGTCGCCTTCCGTCGCGCGATGCGCAAGGCCATCCAGTCGGCCATGCGTCAGCCCAACGTCAAGGGAATCCGCGTTCAGTGCTCCGGTCGTCTCGGCGGCGCCGAGATGTCCCGGTCGGAGTTCTACCGCGAAGGCCGTGTGCCGCTGCACACGCTTCGTGCGGACATCGACTACGGCCTCTACGAGGCCAAGACCACCTTCGGCCGCATCGGCGTGAAGGTCTGGATCTACAAGGGCGACATCGTAGGTGGCAAGCGTGAGCTCGCCGCCAACGTGGCTGCTCCCGCAGGCGACCGCCCGCGGCGTGAGCGTCCGAGCCGTCCCCGTCGCTCCGGTGCCACCGGCACCACCGCGACCAGCACCGAGGCCGGCCGCGCAGCGACCGCCACCGCCGATGCACCCGCTACGACTGAACAGAAGGAGGGCTGACGCATGTTGATCCCACGGCGGGTCAAGCACCGCAAGCAGCACCATCCGAGCCGTTCGGGTGCCGCCAAGGGTGGAACCCAGGTGACCTTCGGTGACTACGGCATCCAGGCTCTCGAGCCCGCCTACATCACCAACCGGCAGATCGAGTCCGCTCGTATCGCCATGACCCGGCACATCAAGCGTGGCGGCAAGATCTGGATCAACATCTTCCCGGATCGCCCCCTCACCAAGAAGCCGGCCGAAACCCGCATGGGTTCCGGTAAGGGTTCGCCCGAGTGGTGGATCGCGAACGTCAAGCCCGGTCGCGTGATGTTCGAAATGAGCTACCCCAATGAGGAGATCGCTCGTGAGGCCCTGCGTCGCGCGATGCACAAGCTCCCGTGCAAGTGCCGGATCGTGACAAGGGAGGAGCAGTTCTGATGGCTACTGGAACCCCAGCCGCAGAGCTCCGCGAGCTCACCGAAGAAGAGCTGGTCACCCGGCTTCGTGAGTCGAAGGAAGAGCTGTTCAACCTTCGTTTCCAGATGGCCACGGGTCAGATGGACAACAACCGTCGACTGCGTACCGTCCGTCACGAGATCGCGCGCATCTACACCGTTCTGCGTGAGCGTGAGCTCGGGCTGGCCGTCGGTCCGGACGCAGGTGACGCGGCATGAGTGAGGAAAAAGCAGTGAGCACTGAAGAGCGCGGCAGCCGTAAGGTCCGCACCGGATACGTCGTCTCCGACAAGATGGAGAAGACGATCGTGGTCGAGCTCGAGGACCGGGTCAAGCACCCGCTCTACGGCAAGATCATCCGGCGCACCAGCAAGGTGAAGGCGCACGACGAGAACGGCGTCGCAGGCATCGGTGACCGCGTGCAGCTGATGGAGACCCGTCCGCTGTCCGCGACCAAGCACTGGCGTCTCGTCGAGGTCCTCGAGAAGGCCAAGTAAGAAACCGAATAATGCATCCAGTACGATGGTGGGGTTGCCTTGCGGCCGACGCACGGCAACCCCACCGTTGTGCCGCCCACCCGGGCGGCCCCTCTCGCAGGGCACGGGTGCAGACCGCGCACGTCGGGTCGGAAATCTGCCGTGCAACAGTCCAGGTCAAGGAGAAGTAAGTGATTCAGCAGGAGTCGCGGCTGCGCGTCGCCGACAACACGGGTGCCAAGGAGATTCTCTGCATCCGCGTTCTCGGTGGTTCGTCTCGCCGCTACGCCGGGATCGGTGACATCATCGTCGCCACCGTCAAGGACGCCATCCCGGGTGGAAACATCAAGAAGGGCGAGGTCGTCAAGGCCGTCATCGTCCGCACCACCAAGGAACGCCGCCGTCCGGACGGGTCGTACATCAAGTTCGACGAGAACGCCGCCGTCCTCATCAAGCCGGACAACGATCCCCGTGGCACCCGCATCTTCGGCCCCGTCGGCCGTGAGCTGCGTGAGAAGAAGTTCATGAAGATCGTCTCGCTCGCCCCGGAGGTGCTGTGATGAAGGTGCACAAGGGTGACACCGTGCTGGTCATCGCCGGCAAGGACAAGGGCGCGAAGGGCAAGGTCATCCAGGCCTACCCCGCGACCAACAAGGTCCTCGTCGAAGGCGTGAACCGCATCAAGAAGCACACCGCGGTTTCCGCGAACGAGCGCGGAGCTTCCTCCGGCGGCATCGTCACGCAGGAAGCCCCGATCCACGTTTCCAACGTCGCGGTCGTCGACTCGGACGGCAACCCCACTCGCGTGGGCTACCGGACCGACGAAGAGTCCGGCAAGCGCGTTCGGATTTCCCGGAAGAACGGGAAGGACATCTGACATGACCTCCACTGAGAACAAGATCCAGCCGCGCCTGAAGACTCGCTACCGCGAGGAGATCAAGGCTGCGCTGAACACCGAGTTCGACTACGCCAACGTGATGCAGATCCCAGGCGTCGTCAAGGTCGTCGTCAACATGGGTGTCGGTGACGCCGCGCGCGACGCGAAGCTGATCAACGGTGCCGTCAACGATCTCGCCCTGATCACCGGTCAGAAGCCCGAGATCCGCAAGGCGCGCAAGTCCATCGCGCAGTTCAAGCTCCGCGAGGGAATGCCGATCGGTGCCCGCGTCACGCTGCGTGGCGACCGCATGTGGGAGTTCCTGGACCGTCTCGTGTCCGTCGCGCTTCCCCGCATCAGGGACTTCCGCGGCCTGTCGGGCAACCAGTTCGACGGCAACGGCAACTACACGTTCGGCCTGAACGAGCAGTCGATGTTCCACGAGATCGACGTGGACAAGATCGACCGCCCGCGCGGCATGGACATCACCGTGGTGACCACCGCGACCAACAACGAAGAAGGCCGTGCCCTGCTGAAGCACCTCGGCTTCCCGTTCAAGGAGAACTGAGCTAATGGCTAAGAAGGCATTGGTCAACAAGGCCAACAAGAAGCCCAAGTTCGCGGTGCGCGCCTACACCCGCTGCCAGCGCTGCGGCCGTCCGCACTCGGTGTTCCGCAAGTTCGGCCTGTGCCGAATCTGCGTCCGTGAGATGGCGCACGCCGGCGAGCTGCCCGGCGTTCACAAGAGCTCCTGGTGAGCCGGTGACGCCGTCGCCGCAACGGCGACGGCGTCACCCCCACAGACTTCCGGTTCGTAACCTCGGACCGGGAAACGTAAGACCTACTTCGCGATAGGCCTGCGCCGGACACGGCAGAGGGAACCGTTGTGAGAAAGGTAGAGGTCAACCTCATGACCATGACCGACCCCATCGCAGACTTCTTGACGCGTCTGCGCAACGCCAACACGGCGTACCACGATGAGGTGAAGTTGCCCCACTCGAAGATCAAGGCGAACATCGCCGAGATCCTCAAGCGCGAGGGTTACATCGCCGACTACCGCACCGAAGACGCCGAGGTGGGCAAGACCCTCATCGTCGACCTGAAGTACGGCCCGAGCCGTGAGCGCAGCCTTGCCGGCGTGCGCCGCGTCTCCAAGCCCGGTCTGCGTGTGTACGCGAAGTCCACCAACCTGCCCAAGGTTCTGGGCGGCCTCGGCGTGGCGATCATTTCCACGTCCACCGGCCTGCTCACCGATCGCCAGGCGGCCAATCAAGGAGTGGGCGGGGAAGTCCTCGCCTACGTCTGGTAAGGGAGGCCACCACAATGTCGCGTATTGGAAAGATTCCCGTCACCGTCCCCGGCGGCGTCGACGTCTCGATCGACGGCCAGGACATCACGGTCAAGGGTCCCAAGGGCTCGCTGGCCCTGACGATCTCCGAGCCGATTGCCATTGCGAAGAACGACGACGGCACGCTCAGCGTGACCCGTCCGGACGACGAGCGTCGCAGCCGCGCGCTGCACGGTCTGTCTCGCACCCTGGTTCAGAACCTCATCACCGGTGTCACCGACGGTTACACCACCAAGATGGAGATTCACGGCGTCGGTTACCGCGTCGCGCTCAAGGGCAAGGACCTCGAGTTCGCACTCGGCTACAGCCACCCGGTCCCGATCGAGGCTCCGGAAGGCATCACCTTCGCGGTCGAGTCGCCCACCAAGTTCTCGGTGTCGGGCATCGACAAGCAGAAGGTCGGGCAGATCTCGGCCAACATCCGTCGTCTCCGTCGTCCGGACCCGTACAAGGGCAAGGGCGTGCGTTACGAGGGTGAGCAGATCCGCCGCAAGGTCGGAAAGACGGGTAAGTGATATGAGCCAGACTGCAAACCAGAAAGCCAAGCGGATTCCGCTCGGCAAGGATGCGTCCACGAAGCGTCGCCTGTCGAAGGTGCGTCGTCACTTCCGTCTCCGCAAGAAGGTCTCCGGCACGCCCGAGCGTCCCCGCTTGGTCGTCAACCGGTCCTCGCGCCACATCCACGTCCAGCTCGTGGACGACCTCGCAGGCCACACCCTGGCTGCGGCGTCGACCACCGAGGCCGACGTGCGTGCAGCGGACGGCGACAAGAAGGCCCTCAGTGCGAAGGTCGGTCAGCTGATCGCCGAGCGCGCGAAGGCAGCCGGTGTCGAGACCGTCGTGTTCGACCACGGCGGACACGGCTACCACGGTCGCATCGCGGCCCTTGCGGACGCAGCTCGCGAAGGCGGGTTGAAGTTCTGATGACCAAGACCGAGTACATGAACGGAAGGACAGCCTGATGCCGGGACGTCAGAGGCGTGACGGCGGAAGCGGACCCGCCGGACAGAATGGCCCCAACACCGGGGACAACCGCGGCGGCGGCGATCGTCGTGGTGGCGGTCGCGACGATCGTCGCGGCGGACAGTCGGCCGAGAAGTCGAACCACATCGAGCGCGTCGTCACGATCAACCGCGTGTCGAAGGTCGTCAAGGGTGGTCGTCGCTTCAGCTTCACCGCTCTGGTGATCGTGGGCGACGGCAACGGACTGGTCGGCGTCGGCTACGGCAAGGCCAAGGAAGTTCCTGCGGCCATCCAGAAGGGCGTCGAGGAGGCTCGCAAGAGCTTCTTCCGCGTGCCGATGATCGGCAGCACCATCACGCACCCGGTTCAGGGTGAGGCCGCAGCGGGCGTCGTCATGCTGCGTCCGGCAAGCCCCGGTACCGGTGTCATCGCCGGTGGCGCGGTGCGTGCCGTGCTGGAATGCGCCGGCATCCACGACATTCTGTCGAAGTCGCTCGGTAGCGACAACGCCATCAATGTTGTGCATGCGACCGTTGCTGCGCTCAAGGGCCTGCAGCGCCCCGAGGAAGTTGCCGCTCGCCGCGGTCTCACCCTCGAGGACGTTGCCCCCGCCGGCATGCTGCGTGCGCGCGCACAGGCTGGGAGCGTGAAGTAATGGCCGAACTCAAGGTCACTCAGATCAAGAGCACCATCGGTACCAAGCAGAACCAGCGGAACTCGCTGCGCACCCTCGGTTTGAAGGGCATCCGTCAGACGGTTGTCCGCGAGGACAATGCCCAGAACCGCGGTCTGATCAACGTGGTGCGCCACCTCGTCACAGTTGAGGAGGTCTAACCATGACCATCAAACTGCATCACCTGCGCCCCGCGCCGGGAGCCAAGACCGAGAAGACTCGCGTCGGTCGTGGTGAAGGTTCCAAGGGTAAGACCGCAGGCCGCGGCACGAAGGGCACCAAGGCCCGCAAGAACGTGCCCGCCGCCTTCGAGGGTGGACAGATGCCGCTGCACATGCGTCTGCCCAAGCTCAAGGGTTTCACCAACCCGTTCCGCACCGAGTACCAGGTCGTCAACGTCGGCGACATCGCCCGTCTGTTCCCCGAAGGTGGACAGGTCACGGTCGAGGACCTCGTTGCCAAGGGTGCCGTTCGCAAGAACCAGCTCGTCAAGGTTCTCGGCGACGGCGACCTGACTGTCGCCGTCCAGGTGACGGTCGACAAGTTCACCGGCTCCGCCAAGGAGAAGATCGCTGCTGCCGGTGGTACCGCCACCGAGCTGTGAGCTATCACCGCTAGCCAGTAGATGGCCGCAGTACAGCCTCGCGCTGTACTGCGGCCATTTGCGGCTGTACGGGCGGCACTGCCGCAGGTCTCCCAACTGTGCGTTCAGTTGCCACTGTTAGAGTTCTAGAGTTCATTCACGGACAAGTCGCCTACGACTTCGTCTCCCCACCGTCGTGCCAGGAGGATCTTTGCTTTCCGCCTTCGTCTCGGCCCTCAGGACCCCGGACCTGAGGCGGAAGATCCTCATCGCGCTCGGTCTCGTTGCGCTGTATCGCATCGGCGCGGTGATCCCGTCGCCGGGCGTCGACTACGGCAACGTCCGATCGTGCGTCGATCAGCTGTCGGGCGGCGACTCCGCGGGCATCTACTCGCTGATCAACCTGTTCTCCGGCGGTGCACTGCTGCAGCTGTCCATCTTCGCGATCGGCATCATGCCGTACATCACGGCCAGCATCATCGTCCAGCTGTTGACGGTCGTCATTCCGAAGTTCGAGGAACTCCGGAAGGAAGGCCAGTCCGGCCAGGCGAAGATGACGCAGTACACGCGCTACCTGTCGATCGCCCTGGCGATCCTGCAGGCCACCGGCATCGTGGCGCTCGCGTCGCGCGGCCAGCTGCTGCAGGGATGCCAGGAAGAGATCATCGCCGACAAGAGCATCTTCGGCCTCGTGATCATCGTGCTGGTCATGACCGCGGGCGCCGCCCTCGTCATGTGGTTCGGCGAGGTCATCACCGAGCGCGGCGTCGGCAACGGCATGTCGCTGCTGATCTTCTCGGGTATCGCGTCCCGCCTGCCGTCCGAGGGCAAGGCCATCCTGGACAGCCGCGGGGGACTGATCTTCGCGATCATCTGCGTCGCGGCGCTCGCCATCATCGCCGGCGTGGTCTTCGTCGAGCAGGGCCAGCGGCGCATCCCGGTGCAGTACGCCAAGCGCATGGTCGGCCGCAAGATGTACGGCGGTTCGTCGACGTACCTGCCGCTCAAGGTCAACCAGGCCGGCATCATCCCGGTCATCTTCGCGTCCTCGCTGCTGTACCTGCCCAACCTCATCGCGCAGCTCACCGGTGCCACGTCGTCCGCCGACCCCAGCTGGTGGCAGCGGATCATCAACGAGTACCTGGTGAATCCGAACAACCCGGTGTACATCGTGATCTACTTCGCGCTGATCGTGTTCTTCGTGTTCTTCTACGTCGCGATCACGTTCAATCCGGAAGAGCGCGCGGACGAGATGAAGAAGTTCGGCGGCTTCATCCCCGGTATCCGCCCGGGTCGCCCCACCGCGGACTACCTGAATTACGTGCTCAACCGCATCACCGTTCCCGGCTCGATCTACCTCGGCCTGATCGCGGTGCTGCCCCACTTCTTCCTGTCCGGAAGCCAGACCTCCAGCAGCATCTTCGGTGGTGCGGCCGTGCTGATTCTCGTCAGCGTCGCCCTGGACACGGTCAAGCAGATCGAAAGTCAATTGATGCAACGTAACTACGAAGGGTTCCTCAAGTGAGACTTGTCCTCCTTGGTCCTCCCGGTGCTGGCAAGGGCACCCAGGCCGCGATCCTGTCCGAGAAGCTCGGCGTCCCGCACATCTCCACGGGCGACCTGTTCCGCGCGAACATCGGCCAGGCCACCCCTCTCGGCCTCGAGGCGAAGAAGTACCTGGATGCCGGGGACCTGGTTCCCAGCGAGATCACCAACAACATGGTGAAGGCCCGCGTCGGCGAGCCCGACGCGGCCAACGGTTTCCTGCTGGACGGCTTCCCCCGGACCGTCGACCAGGCCCAGGCGCTCGAGGCGATCCTGGCCGAGCTGAACACCAAGCTCGACGCAGTGCTGTCGTTCATCGTCGACGAAGACGTCGTGGTCGAGCGGATGCTGGCCCGCGGCCGCGCCGACGACAAGGAAGACGTCATTCGCAACCGGCTCCGGGTGTACCGCGAGGAGACCGCGCCGCTGCTGGACTACTACAAGGAGCAGCTGGTGACCGTCGACGCCCTCGGTGAGGTCGACGAGGTCAACGCTCGCGCACTGGCAGCGCTGGGCAAGTAATGGGCTTCGGGCGTAAACGCAAGGTCGTTCCGTTCCGGACCGCGGGCGAGCTGGACGCGATGGCGGCCGCCGGTGCCATCGTCGGTGCGGCTCTCGTCGCGGTCCGCGAAGCGGCGAAGCCGGGTGTGAGCACGCTCGAACTCGACGAGGTGGCCGAGTCGGTCATCCGCGGCGCAGGCGCCGTGCCGTCGTTCAAGGGCTACCACGGGTTCAGCGGGTCGATCTGTTCGTCCGTGAACGATCGCGTGGTGCACGGGATTCCCTCGGCAGAAGACATTCTCGCCGAGGGAGACCTCGTCTCCATCGACTGCGGCGCCATTCTCGACGGCTGGCACGGCGACTCCGCGTGGACCTTCGGTGTCGGCGACATCATCGAAGCGGACCAGCAACTCAGCGAGGCCACCCGGCTGTCGATGGAGGCGGGCATCGCGGCCATGCTGGCCGGCAACCGGCTCACCGACATCTCGCACGCCATCGAACTCGGCACCCGCGCCGCCGAGGTCGCGCACGACCGCAAGTACGGCATCGTCGACGGCTACGGCGGTCACGGCATCGGCCGCGAAATGCACATGGAGCCGTTCCTCGCCAACGAGGGAGCCCCGGGCAAGGGACCCCAACTGGTGGTCGGATCCGTTCTCGCGATCGAACCGATGCTGACCCTCGGGACCACGGATACCGTTGTCCTCGAGGATGATTGGACTGTCGTCACCACGGACGGCACTCGTGCCGCGCATTGGGAGCACACGGTCGCCGTCACCGAGGACGGGCCGCGCATCCTCACCCTGCGTCCGGAGTAGCGAGCGCCCGCGCGCGGGCCTACACGTCGATCAGTAGCGTCACCGGACCGTCGTTGACGAGGCTGATCTCCATGTGTTCGCCGAACACACCCGTCTCGACGGTGGCGCCCAGCTCGCGCAGGGCGCCGGTGAACTCGTCCACCAGTGGTTCCGCCACGGGCCTCGGCGCCGCGGCGGACCAGGACGGGCGCCTGCCCCGGCGGGTGTCCGCCATCAGGGTGAACTGACTGGCGACGAGCACCGGGGCGCCGAGGTCGGCGGCGGACTGCTCGTTCTCCAGGATGCGCATGGTCCACACCTTCTTCGCGAGCAGAGCCGCCTTCGCTGCGTCGTCCGTGTGGGTGACGCCGACCAGGACGAGCAGCCCGTGGCCGCCGGCCGGGGGAGTGATCCGTCCCACCTCGTCGCCGTCGACCCGGACCGACGCGGACGTCACTCGCTGTACCAGGGCGCGCACGCACACCATCCTTCGAGTCGTGACCGGTGGGGTTCGGAAGCGGAATTCGCGCCGGGCGGGCGGGTCCGCCGGGGACCGCATTTGGCCTGGTGAGCAATTTCCCGTAACATGGATCAACGGTGCGCTATGCGTGCCGGTTGTCTGCGTGCCCAGTGCCGGACTCGATCCGGATTGTTCATGTTTCGGCCGGTGAAGATCCCATTGGGCGCCACGGTAACGGAAACAGATGCAATAAGCACGCCAAACCACATGGATCGCGGAGGATATGGCTAAGAAAGACGGGGCCATCGAGGTCGAGGGACGAGTAGTCGAGCCGCTGCCCAATGCGATGTTCCGCATTGAGCTCGAGAACGGCCACAAGGTTCTCGCCCACATCAGCGGAAAGATGCGTCAGCACTACATTCGCATCCTCCCGGAAGATCGCGTTGTCGTGGAGCTGTCGCCCTACGACTTGTCGCGCGGACGCATCGTTTACCGGTACAAGTAAAAGCTTCCCCGCCCGACCAGGTCGGGGAGAAGTACGTCCGCTGCGGATCTGCGTAGTGGGCTGCCACAAAACAGGAGATCAGAAGACGTGAAGGTTCAGCCGAGCGTCAAGAAGATCTGCGAAAAGTGCAAGGTGATCCGTCGTAACGGCCGGGTCATGGTGATCTGCGAGAACCTGCGCCACAAGCAGCGTCAGGGCTAGATCTCCGCTTTTCGAGGATCTGCTTGGCAACAAGCAAAGATGACCTCCCAGCACCAGCCAGTACTCACGGCTCTCGAGCAGGTACTGGTTCACCCCCGGCACGGAGGCCGGGGCCCCACTGAGTTAGTTGAAGCTTCGCCGGTCGCGAGACCGCCGACGTTTGAAGAGGCACAGGGGATGGACTGGGAGCAGACCTCCGCACACCGATAGGAAATGCCGACATGGCACGTCTCGCAGGTGTCGATCTTCCCCGTGAAAAGCGGATGGAGATCGCACTTACTTACATCTACGGCATCGGCCGTACCCGCTCCAAGGAGATCCTGGACGCCACCGGCGTCAGCCCGGATCTGCGGAGCAAGGATCTCTCGGACGAGGATCTGGCCAAGCTCCGCGAGTACATCGAGGAGTCGCTGAAGGTCGAGGGTGACCTTCGCCGCGAGGTCCAGGCCGACATCCGACGCAAGATCGAGATCGGCTGCTACCAGGGCCTGCGCCACCGTCGTGGTCTGCCCGTGCGTGGTCAGCGCACCAAGACCAACGCCCGTACCCGTAAGGGTCCGAAGCGCACCATTGCAGGCAAGAAGAAGGCGAAGTAATGCCCCCCAAGTCACGTAGCACCGGTCCGAAGAAGACCCAGAAGGCGCGTCGCAGGGACAAGAAGAACGTCCCGCACGGCGCCGCTCACATCAAGAGCACGTTCAACAACACCATCGTGTCCATCACGGACCCCGCCGGAAACGTGATTTCCTGGGCGTCCTCGGGACACGTCGGCTTCAAGGGTTCGCGTAAGTCGACCCCGTTCGCCGCTCAGCTGGCCGCAGAGAACGCAGCCCGCAAGGCGCAGGAGCACGGTGTCAAGAAGGTCGACGTCTTCGTCAAGGGCCCCGGCTCCGGCCGTGAGACCGCGATCCGCTCGCTTCAGGCCGCAGGCCTCGAGGTCGGCACCATCTCCGATGTCACCCCCCAGCCGCACAACGGCTGCCGTCCGCCCAAGCGGCGTCGGGTCTAGCGGGAAGGATAGGTAGAAAAAAATGGCACGTTATACCGGACCCATCACCCGCAAGTCGCGTCGTCTGCGCGTCGACCTCGTTGGAGGCGACCAGGCGTTCGAGCGTCGTCCCTACCCGCCGGGCCAGCACGGCCGCGCGCGGATCAAGGAGAGCGAGTACCTGCTCCAGCTGCAGGAGAAGCAGAAGGCTCGCTTCACCTACGGCGTCATGGAGAAGCAGTTCCGCCTGTACTACAAGGAGGCGAACAACCGCCCCGGTAAGACCGGTGAGAACCTGCTCCGCATCCTGGAGTCGCGTCTCGACAACGTCGTGTACCGCGCCGGACTGGCTCGCACCCGCCGCCAGGCCCGTCAGCTGGTCACGCACGGTCACCTTCTCGTGAACAACAAGAAGGTCGACATCCCCAGCTACCGCGTCTCCCAGTACGACATCATCGATGTCAAGGAGAAGTCGCTGTCCACGCTTCCCTTCCAGGTTGCGCGCGAGACCCAGGGCGATCGCCCGATCCCGGGTTGGCTGCAGGTTGTCGGTGGACGTCTCCGGGTTCTGGTTCACCAGCTTCCCGAGCGTGCGCAGATCGACGTTCCTCTGCAGGAACAGCTCATCGTCGAGTACTACTCGAAGTAGGCCTGACGGCTCGTGCGCCTTTCCGGTAGTTCCGACTACCGGAAAGGCGCACGGGCACGAAGTGCCTTTCCCATCGTGGGCGTCAAATAGCGGACGCCCGTACAGGAGGAAATCCAATGCTCATTTCTCAGCGACCCACGCTGACCGAAGAGGTCATCGCTGACAACCGCTCGAAGTTCGTCATCGAGCCCCTCGAGCCAGGCTTCGGGTACACCCTCGGCAATTCGCTCCGCCGTACGCTGCTCTCGTCGATTCCCGGCGCTGCTGTCACCAGCATCCGCATCGACGGCGTTCTGCACGAGTTCACCACAGTTCCCGGTGTGAAGGAAGATGTCACCGACATCATCCTGAACCTCAAGGGTCTCGTCGTGAGCTCCGAAGAGGACGAGCCGGTCACCATGTACGTCCGCAAGCAGGGCCCCGGCGCTGTGACCGCAGGCGACATCGTGCCCCCGGCCGGCGTCACCGTGAACAACCCGGATCTGCACATCGCCACCCTGAACGACAAGGGAAAGCTGGAGATCGAGCTCGTCGTCGAGCGCGGTCGCGGCTACGTCCCCGCCGTCCAGAACAAGGCGTCCGGCGCCGAGATCGGCCGTATCCCGGTCGACTCGATCTACTCGCCGGTGCTCAAGGTCACCTACAAGGTGGAGGCCACCCGTGTCGAGCAGCGCACCGACTTCGATCGGCTCGTGCTCGATGTGGAAACCAAGAACTCCATCACCGCTCGGGACGCGCTCGCTTCTGCGGGCAAGACCCTGGTTGAGCTCTTCGGCCTGGCCCGTGAGCTGAACGTCGAAGCAGAAGGCATCGAGATCGGACCCTCGCCCGCCGAGGCCGATCACATCGCTTCGTTCGGACTGCCCATCGAGGACCTGGACCTGACGGTCCGTTCCTACAACTGCCTCAAGCGCGAGGGTGTTCACACCGTCGGTGAGCTTGTCGGCCGTACCGAGTCCGATCTGCTCGACATCCGCAACTTCGGACAGAAGTCCATCGACGAGGTGAAGGTCAAGCTGCATTCGCTCGGCCTGGCCCTCAAGGACAGCCCCGCGTCCTTCGATCCCACCACCGTTGCCGGCTACGACGCCGCCACCGGAACGTGGAGCGACACGGACGCCGGTTCCTTCGGTGATGCCGAGGGCACCGAGGACTACGCCGAGACCGAACAGCTGTAGCTCACGGTCCTTTACTAGGAGATCATCATGCCCAAGCCCAAGAAGGGTGCCCGCTTCGGCGGGTCGGCTTCGCACCAGAAGGCGATCTTCGCCAATCTGGCTACCGCGCTCTTCGAGCACGGCCGCATCACCACCACGGAGTCCAAGGCCAAGGCCCTGCGCCCGTACGCCGAGAAGCTCGTCACGCACGCCAAGGCCGGAACCCTGGCTCACCGTCGCGAGGTTCTGAAGGTCATCCGCAACAAGGATGTCGTGCACACCCTGTTCGCGGAGATCGGCCCGTTCTACGCCGATCGTGACGGCGGCTACACCCGCATCATCAAGACGGTCCCCCGCAAGGGCGACAACGCGCCGATGGCGATCATCGAGCTCGTCAAGGAGAAGACCGTCACCTCCGAGGCCGACCGCGCTCGTCGCGTCAAGGCATCGAAGGATGCGCCGGCTGCTGCTCCCGCCGAGGAGAACGTCGTCGAGGCCGTCGAGGCCGAGGCAACCGACGCCGAGGTCGAGAACGCTGACGCCGTCGTCGAGGCCATCGAGGACGAGACCGCCACCGCGGCCGACGCGGCTGAAGCCGAAGAGGCGAAGGATGCCTCGGCGGCCGAAGAGGCCAAGAAGGACTAGTCCACTTGGTTTCGGCACACGCTGAATCGAACGCGCCCGTCGTCCCCCCGGGGGACGGCGGGCCCGTTTCGTATGCGACCCGTCGCTTGCGCCTGGACATCGCGTACGACGGAACCGAATTCTCCGGGTGGGCCCGCCAGAACGCGCTGCGCACGGTCTGCGGGGAGATCGAAGAGAAGCTCGGCGCCGTCCTGCGCACGCCGTTGCAGCTGACGGTGGCGGGGCGGACCGACGCCGGCGTCCACGCCACCGGGCAGGTCGCGCACGTCGACGTTCCGGTCGACGCCCTGCCGGAAGACCCGTCCCGGCTGGTCCGCAGGCTCGCGCGGTTTCTGCCGAAGGACGTGCGGATCACGCGGATCTCCTTCGCACCCGAACACTTCGATGCACGGTTCTCCGCGATGCGGAGGCACTACGAGTACCGCCTGACATCGGCGGTCTACGGTGCCGACCCGCTCCGAGCGAGGGACACCGTGTCGTATCCAAAGGTCCTCGACCTCGAACTCATGCGCTCGGCGTCCGCGATGCTGCTGGGACTGCACGACTTCGCGGCGTTCTGCAAACGCCGCGAAGGCGCCACCACGGTCCGCGATCTCCAGCGTTTCGATTGGGAACGCGACGGCGACGTGTTCACCGCCTTCGTCAGCGCCGACGCGTTCTGCTGGTCGATGGTGCGCAGTCTCGTCGGTGCGGTTCTCGCCGTGGGGGAGGGCAGACGCGATCTCGGCTGGATCGAGGGTCTCCTCCGTGAGAAGTCGCGGTCGAGTTCGATTCTGGTGGCCCCCGCGCACGGACTGTCCCTGGTGCGGGTCGACTACCCCGAAGACGCGGACCTGGCGGCACGCAACCAGATCACCCGGGACGTTCGGACCGCGCCCGGCGGCTGCTGCGGCGACTGAAACCTGATCGTCGACCTCCAGGATTGCCCCGGAAAGAAGGAGCGCGTTCATGACCGCAGTCGAGCCCGTCCGACTCGAGATCATCATCGGGTCCGTCAGAGTGGGCCGGATCGCTCCCGTCGTCGCCGGCTGGTTCGCCGAACGTGCGCGCGCCTACCCGGGACTGGACGTGGGGGTCATCGACCTCGCAGACACGCCGTTGCCGCAGGATCTCGGCGATTCCCCGGCGACGGACGAATTCCGCGAGCGGGTGGGGCGAGCCGACGGATTCGTGGCCGTCACCTCCGAATACAACCACGGCTACCCCGCGGCGCTGAAGACCGCGTTCGACAGTCTCAAACACGAATGGCGTTCGAAGCCCATCGGTTTCGTGTCGTACGGTGGGCTGGCCGGCGGGCTCCGGGCCACCGAACAGCTGCGCCAGGTGGTGGCGGAACTGCACATGGTGTCGGTCCGGCAGAGCGTGAGCTTCCACCGGGTGCGCAAGAGATTCGACGACCAGGGGCAGACCACCGACGGCGCCGCCATCGACTCCGCGGACCGAATGCTGGCCCAGCTGGTGTGGTGGGCCGACGCGGTCCGCCTGCAGCGCGAGACCGTGCCGTACCCCGGCTAGTACTGGTAGGCGGGCGGGTACTCTTCCACCGCGCGCGGGCGGCCGATGAACGCAGTCTCGGAAGAGATCGTGACCAGCATCAGTTCGATGCTCGTCCCTCCCGTCGACAGAAGAATCCGGTCGCCGAGAGCATTCGGCTGGACGATGGACAGGTCCGGTTCGGCACCGGGCCATTGGCTCGGTTCGTCGTAGTGGTAGATGGCGGTGACTCCGGCGCGGGGCGGCAGCGCGTGGACGCCGTCGAACACGACGGTGTTGAACCTGTTGTCGGACTGCGGATTGTGGCCGGCGATGCGCGCCGTGATTCCGTGGCCTTAGTCGTCGAGCCGATGCGCTGGTCGCACCCTGCCGGCGGCAACTGCACGCAGGTGCTCCACGGACACGTCAGTCAACGGCGTCACGTCGTCGAGGTCCGACATCGCAGGCGGGAGATTGACAGCAGTCCGTTCCGGTGCCGGCCCTGCATCGGGACGAGCCCAGGAATTGCGAGCGGCTCGGGCATCGTGCGGGTGGTCACCCGGCAGGCCGCGCCGACCTTCGCCTGCCCGTCGTGCCCGCTGGGGCGCAGCCGGATCGTCACGGTCGTGCTGAGGCTCGACGGGACCAAGAGCTTCGCGAGCAGATCTCGCGTCAGGTAGCGCGGCTCGACTTCGTAGCCGGTGTTGCACACTCCGGGCAGCGGTGCGTGCTTCCGCGTCTCCGTGAAGGTCTTCGGATCGACGCCGCAACTGATCTGCAGCGCGGCGGATTGGATCTCGGGGCCGTGAGAATGCGTGCGCGGCAGCCGGAATCCGCCAGTGCGCGTACCACGCGGCTCGCCGCGATCGTGATCGCGCGCGACGCGCCGCCCTCGCCGCCGCCACGCCGCGCCACGGCAGCGACACCCTCGGTGGCGTCGAATCGCAGGGCGAGCTAGACCATCCGGGTCGCCGTCGCGGGAAGCGGACCTACTCAGCCGGTCGTACGCATCGGTGGCGGGGAAGCCCCCGCGGCGCGATCACCCGTGGCCCACGATGTCGATTCCGGCCAGCGAGATGTGAGCGCGTCGGTGGCGGCTTCGGGCGTCGTCTGCAAGCCGTCCCGAGTGACCTGCGTGAGGTTCCGACTGTTGCCGCTACATCTGATCCGAAAACGAGGTGACCTTGTCCGCGGTGCCGGCACGCGTGTTCTCCCGGCGGAGCGCAGCGGAGCCGGGAAGGTCGTGGTGGTGTTGTGCGGGTCAGGCGGCCGGGGTGAGGGTGACGGTGTAGCCGAGGGCTTCGAGTTGACGGATGTGGTTGCGTTTCTTCGTGTCCGGGTTGATATAGCGGATGTAGTGGTCGGGGCCGAGGTCGTGGAAGGTGGCATTCACGTCACGCAGGAGGTGCCAGACGATGATGAGGACGGAGCGGCCGACGGCGACGATGGCCCGTTTCTTACCCCGCCGTCTCGCGATCCGCCGGTACCGCGCGCCGAGGAAGGTGTCGGTCCTGCCGGCGGTGACGGCGGCCTCGCCGAGCGCCCGGGCGAGGTAGCGGTTGCCGTGCCCGGTCGAGGAGTTGCCCTTGGACTTGCCCGCCGAGGAATCGATGCCGGGCGAGAATTTCGCCCACGAACACAGGTGCCCGGCGGTCGGGAACCGCGACATGTCCGTCCCCACCTCGGCGAGAATGGCGGCGACAGCCACCGGTCCGACGCCCGGTATCTCATCCAGGCGTGCCACCGCCGACACGAAAGGGGCCAGCTGCGCCTCGATCTGCTCGTCGACCGCGGCGATGTCGGCGTCGATGGCATCGATCCGGCCCAGCATCCGGGTCAACAGGAACCCGTGGTGGTCGTCGAAGTGCCCGTTGAAGGCCTCCTCGAGCCGACCGAGCTTCGCCCGCATCCGGGCGCGGGCCATCTGGGCGAGCGCCTTTCGGGTCCCGCTCGCCGCCGATCAACGCGTCCATCATCGCACGTCCGGAGACGCCGAAGATGTCCGAGGCGACGACGGAGAGTTTGATGCAGGCGCTCTCGAAGAGTTTTTCGACCCGGTTCTTCTCCGCCGTGCGGGCGACCAGGTCGGTGCGGTAGCGGGTCAGGTCCCGCAGCCGGCGGATCGGCCAGGGCGGCACAAAGCTGGGTCTCAGCATCTGCCGCTCGGCGACCTTGCACAACCAGACCGCGTCGAGGGCATCGGTTTTGGGCCGTCCGGGTAGGTGTTTGACGTCGCGGGCGTTGACCAGCCATGGGTCGAGCACGTGCGCCTCAAGCAGGTAGAACACCGGTTTCCAATAATCCGACGTCGCCTCCATCACCACCCGTGTGACACCGAGATCGACCAGGTGGTTGGCGAGTTCGGTCAACGACCGGGTCATCGTCAAATGGGTGGACACCTCCTGCAGCCGTTTCTTCCGTCCAGCGTCTGCCGGGATCCGGACACAGCACACCACCTCGGCCTTGCCGATATCGAGGGCGGCGACCCGGGCGATGATCTGTTCCTCGTCGTGCGATTCCGTCAACATCTCCGTCATCTCCTCACTGCACTCACGAGAACGCTGTCGAGGTGGTCGCCCGTGGGGTCGCGGGGGAAAGCAGAATCTGATCCTCGTGCTCGACGAATGACGGCGGCAACAGTGAAGGGCCCACGACGCGACTCCCAACGCCCGGCTAATACACGGCCTCGGGGAACCATAGGTCTACGGCGTCGACAGGCGACCACCACGCCATTTTCGGATCAGAGCCCCATTTTCAGCCCGGAACGGGCGACCTCGCCAGGGTCAATTTAGCTAATACGTGGGCGCTTTCGGTAATACGTGGGCGCTTCGGTAGTTGGGGTGCGCAAGGAGGCATCGGAGGGCCGGTCACATTCCCGGCGTATCGGTTCGGGTCACCGAATCATTGACCTCGCAGACCACGACGCCTATCTGGACAGGCCCGCATCAGAGTGTGCGGGAGCAGACGCCGGAGAGAGCGGACGCATTGCATTGTCGGGCGCGATCGCAAGAGGCATCGCTGCCTGATCAGGAAAAGATGTTGCGGGAGAGCGCCTGCTGGTGCGGTGTATCGGGTCTACAACGATCGCGTCCAGGTTTGCAGGAGAGGCGGGGCGCGGCCGGATGATCGACGACGCGGCCCTGGGCGGGTCGCGGTGGTGCGGGCATGTGGCGAGATCGATTGCCCCTGCCCGCCTGCGGACTCCCACAGAGGCTCAATGTCCGAGGTCGGCGTTACAGTCGAGGTCCTGCGTGAAAAGGGTGACGCATCGCTGGCGGAGGGGGTTGATGGATGACGTCATGGCACGGTTGGCATCGCTATCCGGCTGGTTCTCTCGGCTGCGGTCTACACGGAATCATCACCGGCTTCGGGGCGAAACCGCCGCACGGTTGGGAAAGGGGTGACCGGTGAGCATCTGGGGCGATCGCCGGGCTCCCCGGGAAACCGACGAGGCCCGATTCGTTCGGCTGTGCCTGGTTCCTGGTTGGCCGGCATGACCGGGCCGGGATCGACTGCGTCACGGCAGTTCGCGTTCACCACCCGCGCATTTATGGCGGTCGACGACGCGACCGGTGAACCGATCGGCCTCGACGACGTCGACACCCGGGTGAGGTGGCTGCTCGACCTGATTGCAGGTGCCAGCGGCCAGTTGGTGTCACGACTGTGGCAGCCGGCGACGTTCGATGTGCTCGCCGCCGGGCGTGACCGCCACGATCGCAGGCTGCCGGCGCAGGGGCATGTTGCCGCGGCCCGTCTCGGCTGGAATCCGATCTATCCGGAGGGGGTCTATTTGCCGTCGCGGGTCACGCGGGTGGTGACGGCGCAGGTAGTGGCGACCCTGCGGACCCTGGCCTACCGGGACACCGCGATCACGGCGCTGTCGGCGCGGTTCGACCCGGCCACCGGGATTGTGGCGCCGCCGACCGGGTCGGCGGACCACGTGTCTGCGGGTTTCGCTCGGGGCGTACGGCGCCAACTCGTCGCCCACGCCCGCCACACCGACGACGGGGCCTCGGCCGACCGGTTGCGGATCACCGACCTGCAGGAACCGCCGGAGATGAGCGCGATGGCCCAGCTCTCCGCCGCCGACCGGCAGCTCGCGGAGATCACCGTGGCAGGGCGTGAGTTGGTGTTGACGGTGAAGTTGCCCACCAGCCCGGCCCCGGTTGGGCGGGCGCAGTGGCGGCGGGTGCGCCTGACGGCGGCCATCCCCGCGCATTTGCACGGCAGGGCTGTCACCGATTGGCATCTGCCGACCCTCGTCCTCGACAGAAAAGGCCTGTTGTGGCGGTGCGCGGCGACCGAACTCGTCCCGGCAGCCGACCCGAAATCGGCGACCGTGGCGGTGGGGGTGGATTGGTCCCCGTCCACGCTGGGTGCCGCCGCCATCGCCGCCGACCACCCGGAGGGTCTGGTGTCGGATTACCGGGGCTGGACGTACGACGACCGCGGGCTCGGGATCAAACTGGCGCGCCTGCAGGCCGAGGGGCAGATGCTGCACCGCAAGGCCGCCCGGCTGACGCGACTGGCCGCCACCGCCCTACCCGAGATCCGCGCGGGATTGGAGGCGAAGATCGCCGTCCTCGACACCCACCGCGAGGCGGTGGGTGCCAAGCGGGGGAAGATCAACCGTGAACTGGCGTTCCACTTCGGCCGCCAGGTCACCGACTACACCGCCGCGGCGGGCGCGGAGATGATCGCGGTGGAGGATCTGACGACCCTCGAGACCCGCGGGCACGGAAAGGTCAACAACAATCGGGCCGCGCAGTCCGCCCGCCGCCAAGCCGCCGCCGCCCTCGCACACACCGCCGCCGGTGTCGGTATCACGGTGGTCTCGGTGCCGGCCCGAGACTCCTCGGCATTGTGTCCGGGGTGCGATGAACCGCTTGCCCGTCCCGGTGGGTATCACACGGCGTGGTGTCCGGGCTGCCGGGTCGGCGGAAACCGGGACCACGTTGCCGGGGTGAACCTGGCCAAACGAGCACTGCTCGGCAGAAGCAAGGTGACCCGCCGGCGTGGGCAGATGCCCGCGGTCCGGGTGACCGAGCACGCGCCGGTGCGTAAGTCCCGGGACAAGACCAGTCCGACACCACCTCGGCCGCGGCACCGCCGAGTCCGCCGCAGCCTGCCCACCGTGACACCGCGGTTGGGGGTGACTCCGAAACAGCATGTTCCTGCACCTCGAGCGTCGGTGTGGGACACGGTCAAACCCACACCACCGCACGGTGATACGGGTAGCCGTGACACACGTCCATCTCCAACATCCGCCACGCAAGTGGCAGATAGTATGAGATCTACGTAGACGCTACGTCAACGGTCTCGCCGGGTCGTCCAGGAGGGGCGCCGTCGACATGCAGACCGCGGAAGACCGGAACGTCGCGGCCTGCTCTGATCCTCACGTGACACTGTGGTCTCGGACGTTGGATCGAGTGATCATTCGGCGGGCGGTATCAGCCGGCTGAGGACGACGCTGCTCTTGGTCTGAAGGACAGCTGGCTCCGACCGCAGGTTCTCCAGCGTGCGCTCGAGGTGTGCGGTGTCGGTTGTGCGGACGCGGAGGAGTGCATTGGCATCGCCGGTGACGGTGTACGCCTCCTGAACCTCGGTGTGGCGGGACACGATCCGCGCGATCTCCACGGCCGACGTGCGACCGCTGCAGTACAACTCGACGAATACCTCGACGCCCGGGCCGAGGGCGCGGGGATCGAGCGCCGCATGGAATCCGGTGATCACTCCGGACTCGACCAGTCGATCGACCCGGCGCTTCACGGCCGGTGCGGACAGCCCGACTTCGGCGCCGATGGTGGCGAAGCTGGACCGTGCATTGCGCTCCAGGCGCGCAACGATCCGCCGATCGAGCCCGTCCAGACGCAACGAATCATCCATGTGATGGAACGCTAGCGCATTGATCAGGCCTTTTGGTGGGTGGATACTGATGTCACCGACACCGATCGAGGGGGAGTGGAGATGGCGCCCACCGCTGGTATCGAGTCCGAGAGTCCGTACGAGGAGCCGGCAGTCGCGCCGGGCGACGCCGTCCGCCACGCCCACCCGCGGACCTACCTGATGTGCCCGCCCACGTATTTCGACGTCGTCTACGCCATCAACGACTGGATGCGTCCCGGTGAACCTGTGGACCGGGACCGTGCGATGTCGCAGTGGTCCGCACTCGTGGACACCTACCGGCGGCTCGGCCACGAGGTGCTGACGATCGACCCCGTCGAGGGGCTCCCGGACATGGTGTTCGTCACCGACAGCGGACTCGTCGTCGACGGCGTCGCTCTCGGCGCGAGGTACCGGACCGCCGAGCGCCGCGCCGAGGCCGAGCACGTGTTCCGGTGGTTTCGGGACAACGGGCTGATCAGGCCCACTCTGCCGCGGTACGTCAACGAGGGGGAGGGCGACTTCCTCGTCGTCGGCGACGTGATCCTCGCCGGAACCGGGTTCCGGTCCGACCCGCGGTCGCACGCCGAGGCGTCGGCGCACCTCGGTCGTCCGGTGATCACCCTGAACCTGGTGAATCCGCGCTACTACCACCTCAACACCGCGCTGGGCGTGCTCGACGACAGCACCATCGCGTACCTGCCCTCCGCGTTCTCGCCCGGCAGTCGCGAGGTGCTGGGGCGGATGTTCCCCGAGGCGGTGATCGCCGCCGAGACGGACACCGACTGGCTCGGACTCAACCTGGTCAGCGACGGCGCCAATGTGGTGTTGCCCGTGCAGGCATCACATCTCGCCGACCAGCTGTCGGACCGCGGGTACGAACCCGTTCCGGTCGACTATTCGGAATTCCTCAAATCCGGTGGCGGAATCAAGTGCAGCACTTTGGAGCTCCGCGGCTTCCGCGGGATCCGAGACGAAAGTCAGGGGTGACCAGCAATGTCGGACGGTGTCGTTTCGGTGTCGGATGCCACGCGTGAGCAGCTGAAGAGGGCCGAGGAGCACAGCGCCCACAACTACTCGCCGCTGCCCGTCGTGATCGAATCGGGTGCCGGCGCATGGGTGAAGGGAATCGACGGCGTCGACTACCTGGATGTTCTCGCCGGATACTCGGCACTCAACTTCGGCCACGCGCACCCCGCGCTCGTCCGGGTGGCGCGCGATCAACTCGGCCGGCTCACCCTGACCAGCCGCGCGTTCCAGCACGACCGTTTCGCTACCTTCTGCGAGGACCTGAGCCGGCTGTGCCGGAAGGACGCGGTGCTGCCCATGAACACGGGCGCCGAGGCCGTCGAGACCGCGCTGAAACTGGCCCGCAGGTGGGGGTACGACGTCAAGGGTGTGCCGCCCGGGCGCGCCGAGGTGATCACGTGCGCCGGGAACTTCCACGGCCGCACCATCACGATCGTCGGGTTCTCGTCCGATCCGGACGCGTACACCGGGTTCGGCCCGTACCCGGCAGGGTTCTCGTCCGTCGAATACGGGAACGCGGCGGCGGTCGAGGGCGCGATCACCGAGAACACGGTGGCCGTGCTCCTCGAGCCGATCCAGGGTGAGGCCGGAGTCCTGGTGCCACCCCCGGGCTACCTCGCGGCGGTCCGGGACATCTGTACCCGGCGCGGAATCCTGATGATCGCCGACGAGATCCAGAGCGGGCTCGGGCGGACCGGCGACACGTTCGCGTGCGACCACGAGAACGTGACCCCCGACGTGTACGTGCTGGGCAAGGCGCTCGGCGGCGGTCTGATGCCGGTCTCCGCCGTCGTCGCCGACTGGCCGGTGATGGCGGTGATCGGCCCCGGACAGCACGGCAGCACGTTCGGGGGTAACCCGCTCGCCTGCGCGGTGGGCAGTGCGGTGGTGGACCTGCTCGAGACCGGCGAATATCAGGAGCGAAGCCGTGAACTGGGCGCCTACCTGCACGACTTGCTGTCGCAGTTGCCTCCCGAACAGGTGTCGGAGGTGCGCGGGCGCGGACTGTGGGCCGGTGTGCAGCTCGCCGACGGTATGCCGGCCGCCCGGACGATCTGTGAAAGACTCCTGGCGCGCCGGGTCCTCGCGAAGGACGCGCACGAGGGCACGATCCGCATCGCCCCGCCGCTGGTGATCGAACGCGACGAGCTGACGTGGGCGGTCGAACAGCTCGCCGATGCGCTCGCCGAGTGAGTTTTGACCCTGGGGCGCCCTGACCGGTATTGTTCTCCGTTGGCGTGCCGTGCGCCGCTGCGTCTCCGTGTCGCAGTGGCTGGCGGTTCTCGGGTCTCAACTGGCCGCCGGGAATCGCTCGACGATACGCAATGGCCAGCAGCGGATTGAACAAGACGAGGAAGTTCTGTGTCTACGTACACCCCGAAGGCCGGAGATGTGACCCGCACGTGGCACGTCATCGACGCCACTGACGTGGTGCTCGGCCGCCTTGCCGTCCAGGCAGCCAACTTGCTGCGCGGCAAGCACAAGCCCACCTTTGCACCGCACGTTGACGGCGGCGACTTCGTCGTCATCATCAACGCCGAGAAGGTCGCGATCAGCGGCAACAAGCGCGAGGGCAAGTTCCTCTACCACCACTCCGGACACCCCGGTGGTCTGAAGTCCCGCTCCGTCGGTGAGGTTCTCGACAAGAACCCCGACCGCCTCGTGGAGAAGGCCATCGTCGGCATGCTCCCCAAGAACAAGCTGGGTCGCGCCATCAGCAGCAAGCTGAAGGTCTACGCGGGCCCGAACCACCCCCACGCCGCGCAGCAGCCGGTGCCATTCGAGATCAAGCAGGTGGCCCAGTGACGGCGCCGGAGGAGCAGAACGTGTCCAACCCCGAAGAGATCACCGAGGTTGTCGAGGTCGCGGCGGACGAGTACGTGTCCGTCGAGGAGCCCGAGGTCGCCGAGGACATCGAGGCCGCTGCTGCGCCGCAGGCCCCGATCGTGATCGATCGCCCCATCCAGACCGTCGGTCGTCGTAAGGAAGCGGTTGTCCGCGTCCGTCTGACCCCCGGTTCGGGCGACTTCAAGCTCAACGGCCGCACCATCGAGGACTACTTCCCGAACAAGGTGCACCAGCAGCTGATCAAGGCTCCGCTGGTCACGGTCGAGCGTGCCGAGTCCTTCGACATCGTGGCGCTGCTGCACGGTGGCGGACCGTCCGGACAGGCCGGCGCCCTGCGTCTCGCCATCGCCCGCGCGCTCATCGAGGTCACCCCCGAGGACCGTCCGGCTCTCAAGAGCGCCGGCTTCCTCACGCGTGACGCCCGCGCCGTCGAGCGCAAGAAGTACGGCCTGAAGAAGGCCCGCAAGGCATCTCAGTACTCGAAGCGCTGATGTGTCGCCGAAGCCGCCCTCCGGGGTCGGCTTCGGCACCTGTTCTTCCCGAGAGCAGGCGTCCATCGTTACCGGACGCCTGCTCTCGTGCTTTATCCGAGATGTAATGGGTTTTCTAGGTGCGAGGGGTCTGGTCTATGGGTCGATTGTTCGGGACGGATGGGGTTCGTGGTCTCGCGAATACCGAGCTGACCGCCGAGTTGGCGTTGCAGGTGGCCTCCGCCGCCGCGACGGTGCTGGCGTCGCCGGGTTCGGGCGGACGCAAGACGGCCGTGGTCGGCCGTGACCCGCGAGCCAGCGGCGAAATGCTCGAGGCGGCGGTCGTCGCGGGCCTGACGTCTGCCGGCGTCGACGTTCTGAACGTCGGGGTGCTGCCGACGCCCGCGGTGGCGTTCCTGACCGCGGAACTGGACGCGGCGCTCGGTGTCATGATCTCCGCCTCGCACAATCCGATGCCGGACAACGGCATCAAGATCTTCGCGGCAGGCGGACACAAACTCGACGACGAGGTGGAAGACCGGATCGAGTCCGTCGCCACCGGCACCGCGACACGGCGGGCGCCGACCGGGGCCGGGATCGGACGTGTCCGCACGGTGCCGGACGCCGCGGACCGGTACCTGCAGCACCTGACCACCGCGCTCCCGAACAGCCTCGACGGACTGACCGTGGTGGTCGACTGCGCGCACGGCGCGGCCTCGGACGTCGCCCCCGCCGCCTACCGGGCCGCCGGCGCCACGGTCGTCGCGATCAACGCCGAACCCGACGGACTCAACATCAACGAGAACTGCGGATCGACGCACCTCGAGGGCCTGCAGAAGGCCGTCGTCCGGCACGGCGCCGACCTGGGGCTCGCGCACGACGGGGATGCGGATCGATGCCTCGCCGTCGACGCAGCCGGTTCCCTCATCGACGGCGACGCCATCATGACCGTGCTCGCCCTCGGCATGCGCGATGCGGGCGAACTGGTGGACGACACCCTCGTCGCGACCGTCATGAGCAATCTCGGTCTGCACATCGCCATGCGCGAGGCCGGAATCTCGCTGGTCACCACGGCGGTCGGTGATCGCTACGTCCTCGAGGGACTCCGATCCGGCGGGTTCAGCCTGGGCGGCGAACAGTCCGGTCATGTCGTGTTCCCCGCCTTCGGCACCACCGGCGACGGAGTGCTGACGGGACTGCGGCTGATGGGCCGGATGGCGGAAACCGGGCAGCCGATCGCGGAACTGGCGTCGGCGATGACGACGCTCCCGCAGGTCCTGATCAACGTGAAGGTCGCCGACAAGCGTGCCGTCGCCGCGTCCCCGGTCGTGCTCGACGCGGTGCTGGCCGCGGAGCGCAGCCTCGGCGAGAACGGCCGGGTGCTCCTGCGGCCGTCCGGCACCGAGCAACTCGTGCGGGTGATGGTCGAGGCTTCCGATCTCGAAGTGGCTCGTAAGCTCGCCGACGAACTGGCAGGCACCGTCGCCTCCGTGTGATGTGAGCAGACACAGCGCACCGATCGGCCGGGGGAACCGATCGGTGCGCTGTCGCGTCTAATGCAGTAGGTCGCGAAGAGAGGGTGGGGCAATGGGCGAGGGACTCGAGGTGGACGTCGCGGTGGTGACGGACGCGGGCACCAGGCTGCTGCGGTCGGCGGAGGTCCTGAGACAGCAGGCCGCGGAGACCGCCCGGCTGGAATTCGCCGGGGCGCCGGCGGGCCGCGACTACACCGCGAAGGGCGACGCGGTGCGGGACGCCCTCGGCGTCGTCGGAGGCACGCTCGAGCAGTGGGCCGCGGACGCGGAATCGTTCGGTCACGCGTTCCGGGCCGCCGCGGCGCGCTACTCCGGAACGGACGCGAGCGTGGCCGCCGACGCGGACGGGGTGCAGTGGTGACCACGGATCCCAGAACGCTGATCGAAGACCCGAACCTGAGCCGCGAGTTCAAGGAGCAACTCCTCCAGGCGTGGGCCGCCTCCCGCGAGGAGGACGAGTCGTCGTGGCAGCCGTACTTCGACGAGTACGGACTCGGCAAGCGTGACCGGACGCCGTCCGCCGACCAGCGGTACGCGGCACTGCTCGAGCACGGCAGCGACGCCCAGACCGCCAACACATCCCGCGTCGCGCTGGGAGAGCACCTGCGCCCGGATGCCCTCAACGATCCCGAGGACATGCTCGATCTCGGCGCTCGCGGGCTCGAATTCTTCGAGTTGTTCCTCCCCGCCGCGAAAAAACTGGGATACGAATCCCTCGAACTCACCGACTACTACGCTCGGTTCGACGCCGAGCGGGGGATGCGCCTGCACGCGCTCGCCCGCGACGTCGACACCCTCGGACGCAGTATCGACACGGCCCGCACGGAACTCGACGACAACGAGAAATGCGTCACCGCGGTGCGAACCGGGTGGAGCGGAATCGCGGCCGCGGCAGCGATCGACGCCGCCGACCGCCGGAACGCTCAGGTCGCCGCCACCGTCGATCGGCTCGGCGACCTCGCCGAGGTGCTGTTCGAAGCGAACCTCACCCTCAGCGCCGCCGTGACGAACAAGGCGTACAAGGTGGTGTCGCTGCATCAGCCGACGGTCGGGGGATACAGCGCCGCGCAGATCGACGTCCTCGCGCAGATCTACGCCGAGGGCAAGGACGGCGACAATTCCGTCGCGCTGGATTGCATGGAAGACGCGTCCTACTGGTTCCCCGAACTCGCCGACGACGACTACCGGCACGTGAACGGCCTGTACAAGGACGGGGGCGCTGGTGCGCTCCGCCGCCTCGACCGCGACGACGTGGTGCGGCGGGCCGCCGGAATCGCCAAGGACTGGCTCGACGCGAACTTCCGGCGCGTGTACGAGGAGAAGCAGCAGGAGTTCACCGCTGCCTGCGCGGACTGCGCCGATGCGGTGCACGCCGCCTACGACGCCGTCGTCGCCGAAGCGCGGTCGATCGAGGTGCAGCCCGGTTTCCGTCCCGAGGACACCCCCGAACCGGCACCCGCGCCGACTGCACCCCAGGTCCAGAACGCCGGCACCGTCCCAGCTGCGGCACCGGGACCTGTTCCCGCACCTGCTGCGCCGGCCGGACCGGCCGCGGCACCCGCGACCGACGGCCCCGCGTACGTCCCGCCTCGATCCGGTGGCGGCGACGCGACCACCGGTCCGGCGACCGCCGCGCCCCCGATCGCTGCGGCTTCTCCGATCGGGACTGCACAGCCGGCGCCCCTGGCCCCTCCGACGGCCACGGCGCCCATGGCGACTGCACCGGTCGCACCGGTCCCGCCCGCAATGCCCGGGCTTCCGGGGATTCCCGGGTCACTCGTGCCGGCACCGGGCGCCGTCCCGGGCACGGGAAACGTCCCCGGCCTGGGCGATCTCGTGCGTCAGGGCCTGTCGGGCGGTCTGGCCGATCTCGGTTCCATCCTGCGCCCGTTGATCGCGGACACCCTCTCGGGCCTCACCGACAGGGCCGACGAGGACGGGAACCCGGACGACCTCCGTGAAGAACTCGACGATCCGCCTGCGGCCGAAGGCGAGCCGGCTCACGGCCAGAGTCTCGAACTGGACCTCGACGGACAGTCGTGGACGCTCGCCGTCGCCGCGGACGGTCAGGGGATTCATCTCGAGATGAGCGACGGACAGGGCGGGACGGCGAGATTCGGAGTCGAGATCGGCCCGGACGGTCTGCCGCAGATCCTCGCCGAAACCGCTGCCGCCGACGGAGACCCCGACGGTGCCGACTGCGCACCCGCCGAGCCCGACCCGGAATCGCGGGTCGACGCTGGGGCAGACGTGCCGGCGACGACGGCTGAAGACGGGCCGCCGCCGGACGGAGATGCCGGAGACGACGTGCCGGACCAGGAGGACGCACCGGCACCCGTGCCCGCCGGGGACGCCGCAACCGTCCCGCCGCCGCAGGCGGTGACGATGCAGGAGGAGCCCGTCCCCGCGGCGCCCGACGCACCGGCCCCGCCGCAGGAACCGCGGTCTGCACCCGAACTCGCGACCGGTCCGGTCGCCGGACTCGACAGCGGCGCCGAGCTGGCCGAGGCCGGTCCGCTGTGAGCCACCGAGCCGCCGAGTTGCGGGCACAACGGGCACAGATGCGCGCCGACCTGGAACTGTTCCGGGAGCGGATCGGCGAAGCCAGAGCCCGAGACGAGGCAGCCGCAGCGAACCGCGGCCGTGCCGAGCCGGCGGCCGCAGTGTCGCCGGTGTTGCCGCCGCGACAGGGAACACTCGACGATGACGACGAGTTCTACCGCCCCCGCAGCTGGCTGGTGTGACCGACGACCTCAGATGTGCGGGAGCGCGCCCTGGAACCCGGCTTTGGTGCGCTCCTCGTGCGGATCGACGAGGGTGGTGTGGGGAAGTTCGGCGTCCGCCTTCGCGAACACGTCGTACTTCTTGTCCTCGGTGAGGTGGTAGAGCAGGAAGCCGGTCAGCAGCGCGCGGGTGATCTGCTGGGTCTTGCGTTCCGAACCGCCGATCCCGAGTGCGCCCAGCAGGCGGCGACCTTCGGTGAGCCCGGACTCCGAGGCGCCGTTGACGGCGCGCAGGACGTGCTCCCCGCCCCACGCCGCGGCCAGCGCCTTGGCGTTGCTGTTCATGGTGTCGATGTCGGCACCGGCCACGACGAGCCCCGGCGCTGTGATCTTGGACGCATACCTCTCGGCCTTCGGCGCGGTCGGCGCCGGGAACAACGCGGCGACCGCCGCCACGTCCCGCTGAGCGGCGGCGAGCACGGCCGCCCCTGCACCCATCCCGTGACCTGCGAACGCGACGCGGTCGGGCCGCACGCTGATCTGCCCCGGACCGAGACGCACACCCACACAGATGTCGAGGGTGGCCCGCAGGTCGGTGGCGAGGCCCAGATGAGAGGGCACGGGACCGCGTTCGCTGTTGGGGGCGGCCACGACGATTCCCCACGACGCCAGATGTTCGAGTGTCTTCCGGTAGTGGTCGGCACCTGCCATCCAGCTGTGCGCGAACGCGACGGCGGGCAGGTTGAAGCCTGATTCGGGCGTGTATACGACACCCGGCTGTCCGGCGAGGGCGAGGTCGCCGCGCAGCACGCGGTGCGGTCCCCGCTTGGACAGTTCACGGGCCAGGGTCTTCGGTTTCGGCGCCACGGGGAGAACGTTATCCGATTCGCGGGCCGGCGAGAGAGCCGATGCGGCCCACACTCCGACTTCGCGGCGTCGCCCGGTCCAAGTACCCTGATGAACCATGTGCGGAATCGTGGGATACGTCGGCCACCGGCAGGCTCTGACTGTTGTGGTGGAGGCTTTGCGGCGAATGGAATACCGCGGATACGACTCTGCCGGCATCGCCGTGCTCGACGGGCAGGGCGGGATGGCGGTCGAGCGGAAGGCGGGGCGCCTCGCGAATCTGGAGGCCGAACTCGACGAGGTCGGGGCCGAGCACTTCACCGGGAGCACGGGGATCGGTCACACCCGGTGGGCCACACACGGCAGGCCCACCGACCGCAACGCGCACCCGCACCGCGACGCGGGCAACACGGTCGCCGTCGTCCACAACGGCATCATCGAGAACTTCGCCCCGTTGCGGGCCGAACTCGAGCACGACGGAATCGACTTCGCCAGCGACACCGACACCGAGGTCGCGGTGCACCTCGTCGCGCGGGCCTACGCATCCGGTGAGACGGCAGGCGACTTCGTCGCGAGCGCGCTGAGCGTGCTGCGCCGGCTGGAGGGTGCGTTCACCCTCGTCTTCACGCACTCCGACCACCCGGACACCATCGTCGCGGCACGTCGATCGACGCCCCTCGTCATCGGTGTCGGCGAGGGCGAGACGTTCCTCGGGTCCGATGTCGCGGCGTTCATCGAGCACACCCGCGACGCGGTCGAGCTGGGGCAGGACCAGGTCGTGGTGATCACCGCGGACGGGTACTCGATTCTGAACTTCGACGGGTCCGAGGCGCAGGGCCGCCCGTTCCGCATCGACTGGGACCTCGCCGCCGCCGAGAAGGGCGGCCACGACTACTTCATGCTCAAGGAGATCGAGGAGCAGCCGGCCGCGGTCGCGGACACCCTGCTCGGTCACTTCGCGGACGGGAAGATCGTTCTCGACGAGCAGCGACTGTCGGATCAGGAGCTGCGCGACGTCGACAAGGTCTTCGTCGTCGCCTGCGGCAGCGCCTACCACTCGGGGCTCCTCGCGAAGTACGCCATCGAGCACTGGACCCGGCTGCCCGTCGAGGTCGAGCTGGCCAGCGAGTTCCGCTACCGCGACCCGGTCCTGGACCGGTCGACGCTGGTGGTCGCCATCTCGCAGTCCGGTGAGACGGCCGACACCCTCGAGGCGGTGCGCCACGCCAAGGATCAGAAGGCGCGGGTGCTCGCGGTCTGCAACACGAACGGTGCCCAGATTCCCCGCGAGGCCGACGCCGTCCTCTACACCCGGGCCGGTCCGGAGATCGGTGTCGCGTCGACCAAGGCGTTCCTCGCGCAGGTCACGGCGAACTACCTGGTCGGCCTGGCTCTCGCGCAGGCCCGCGGCACCAAGTACCCGGACGAGGTGGCACGCGAATACGCCGATCTCGAGGCGATGCCCGATCTGGTGAGCCGGGTGCTCGAGACGGTGGAACCGGTGCGGGCGCTGGCACGGGAACTGGCGTCGTCGTCGACGGTGCTGTTCCTGGGCCGCCACGTGGGCTACCCCGTGGCGCTCGAGGGTGCGCTCAAGCTCAAGGAGCTGGCGTACATGCATGCCGAGGGCTTCGCGGCCGGCGAACTGAAGCACGGGCCGATCGCGTTGATCGAGGACGGGTTGCCGGTGATCGTGGTGATGCCGTCGCCGAAGGGGCGCGCGGTGCTGCACTCGAAGCTGCTCAGCAACATCCGGGAGATCCAGGCCCGCGGTGCGCGGACCGTCGTGATCGCGGAGGAAGGCGACGAGGCCGTGCGGCCGTTCGCCGACCACCTGATCGAGATCCCGTCGGCGCCGACGCTGCTGCAGCCGCTGCTGTCGACGGTGCCGTTGCAGGTCTTCGCGGCGGAGGTCGCGCAGACACGGGGCTACGACGTCGACAAGCCGCGTAACCTCGCCAAGTCCGTCACCGTCGAATAGCCGCGACGTCGGGGGCGCGGCCGGGCCGCGCCCCTACGGAGTGACGACGACGGTGCCCGTCATGTCCGGGTGCAGCGAACACGTGTACTCGTAGGTGCCCGGTTCGGTGAACGTGTACGTGAACGTGCCGGTCTGCATCAGCCGGCTCCGCAGCACGCTCTTCGCGGCCCCGACACCCACCACGTCGTGGGTGACGCCCCGGTCGTCGAAATTCCAGGTGACGGTGTCTCCGGCCCGGACGGTGATCGTCGAGGGCGCATACGCCATGTTCGCGACCTGCACGACGGGTCCCGTCGGCGCCTCGGGTGCCTCCTCGGCGGGCGAACTGCACCCGGATACGACGGCTGTCATCGAAATGCTCGCGGCGAGAGCCACTCCGGCGATCCACGAGCTTCCACGTCCACGCATGGCGTCGAGCGTAGTCTGACCCGGTACCGACCCTTCACTGCACAGCGGCCGGCCGTGGGGCCGGCTCGACGAGGAGTTCCCATGCGGGGCTACTACACCGCTGACGAGGTTCGAGCCGCGGAGGCGCCGTTGCTGGCGTCGCTTCCCGACGGCGCACTGATGCGACGCGCCGCACACGGACTGGCCACGGTGGTGGCGGCGGAACTGCGGGCGCGGACCGGCGGTGTCGCCGGCCGCACGATCACGGTGCTGGTGGGGTCCGGCGACAACGGCGGGGACGCGCTGTGGGCGGGGTCGATGCTGCGCAGGCGCGGTGTCGCCGCCACCGCGGTCCTGCTGAAACCGGAGAAGGCGCACGCGGCCGGGCTGGCGGCGTTCACCGCGGCCGGCGGCCGGGTGGCCGCCCCGTCCGACGACCTGGGCCTGCCCGATCTGGTGATCGACGGGATCGTCGGAATCTCCGGCCGCGGGCCGCTACGACCCGATGCTGCTGCGCTGGTCGACCGGATCGACGCGCCGATCGTGTCGGCGGACCTGCCGAGTGGGGTGGACCCGGACACGGGCGCTGTCGACGGGCCCGCCGTGCGCGCGGCCGTCACCGTGGCGTTCGGTGCCCTCAAACCGGTTCACGCACTGGGCGCGGCGCGGTGTGGCCGAGTCGAACTCGTGGACATCGGACTGTCGCTCGGCGATGCCGGCATCACCGCTCTGGACGCCGCCGACGTGGGCGCGGCGTGGCCGGTGCCGGGAGCCGAGGACGACAAGTACTCGCAGGGTGTGGTGGGGGTCGTCGCGGGCAGCGATGGTTACCCCGGAGCCGGGGTCCTGTGCACGGGCGCCGCGGTCACGGCCACGTCGGGGCTCGTCCGCTACGCCGGACCGTGCACGGGCGAGGTGCTCGCGCATGCGCCGGAGGTGATCGCGACCGCCGATCTCGCGAAGGCCGGACGCGTCCAGTCGTGGGTGGTCGGGCCGGGCATGGGCACCGACGACGCCGCCCGCCGGACGTTGCGGACGGTGCTCGACGCGGATGTGCCCGTACTGGTCGACGCGGACGGACTGACCCTGCTCGCCGAGGACCCGGACCTGGTGCGCTCGCGGACGGCAGCGACGCTGCTGACACCGCACGCCGGGGAGTTCGCCCGGCTGACGGGAAAGGATCCGGGTCCGGACCGGGTGGCGTCGGTGCGCGCGCTCGCCGCCGACTGGAACACGCACGTGCTGCTCAAGGGGCGGGCCACGGTGATCGCCGAGCCCGGCGGCCTTGTGTTCGTCAACGAGGCGGGCGGTTCGTGGTCCGCCACGGCGGGGGCGGGCGACGTGCTCGCCGGGATCATCGGCGCACTCATGGCCGCCGGTCTCGCCCCGGACCGGGCCGCCGCGGTGGGTGCGCGCGCTCACTCCCTGGCCGCGAACCTGGCGGCCCGCGGCGGCGGCGCCGACCTCTCCGCGGGGCGCGGAACAGCACCGATCTCCGCGGGGACGCTGCTCGCCCACCTCGGGGAGTCGATCAGAGTCCTCCGTGCGGGGGTGTCACCCGAGGAAATGCCGGCCACCGCATGAATGGCAGGATCGAACATATGACGCTTGCTGAAGCAGTACCGGCCGACGACCACGGACACAGCGAACCCGCAGCGCCCGCGCAGGCGGCGCCGGCACCGCAGGCGGCGCCGGCACCGCAGGCCGAGGCAGTGGTGGATCTGGACGCGATCGCGCACAACGTCCGGATTTTGCGCGACAGCGCTCGGGATGCGGCGATGATGGCCGTCGTGAAGGCGGACGGTTACAACCACGGTGCGGTAGCCGTGGCCCGCGCGGCGCTGGCGGCGGGAGCGTCGGAACTGGGTGTGACGACCGTGTCGGAGGCCCTGACGCTGCGTCGTGCCGGGATCGACGCACCCGTCCTCGCGTGGCTGCACACCGTCGACGCCGATTTCGCCCCCGCGATCGCGGCCGGTGTCGAACTCGGCGTCTCCTCGCCCCGCCACCTCGCCTCGGTGGTGGCTGCGGCGCGGACCGTCGGCACCACGGCGATCGTCACTCTGAAGGTCGACACCGGCTTGAACCGCAACGGGGTGGCGCCCGACGAACTGGAGCAGACCCTCGTCGACCTGGCCCGCGCGCAGGCCGAGGGTTCGGTGCGGCTGCGCGGCGTCTTCTCGCATCTGGCCCATGCCGACGAGCCGCACCACGCCTGGATCGATTCCCAGCGGGATCGACTGGTCGCTGCGATCGCGGACGCCAAGCGCCACGGACTGGTCCCCGAAGTGGTGCACCTGTCCAATTCCGCGGCCACCCTGACCCGACCCGACCTGCGGTTTGACATGGTTCGCCCGGGAATCGCGATATACGGGTTGTCGCCCGTTCCCGAACTCGGTCAGTTCGGGTTGCGCCCGGCGATGACACTGCGATCGAGGGTGGCTCTGGTGAAGAAGGTGGCGGCAGGTGAAGGCGTGTCCTACGGGCACCAGTGGGTGGCCCCCCGTGACACGACGGTGGCGTTGCTGCCGTTCGGGTACGCCGACGGGCTCCCGCGTTCGCTGAGCGGCCGATTCGAGGTCCAGTTGGGTGCGGAGCGACGTCCGGGGATCGGACGTGTCTGCATGGACCAGGTGGTCGTCGATCTCGGACCGGACGGCGGGGGAGTCCGGGAGGGGGACACCGCGGTGTTCTTCGGCAACGGGGACCTCGGCGAGCCGATCGCACAGGAGTGGGCCGACAAACTCGACACCATCCACTACGAGGTCGTGACGGGGGTGCGCGGACGCACGGTGCGCAGCTATGTCGGCGGGACGGGCACGTAGGCATGGGTGTGTCGAAGCGGTTGGGACTCGTCGGCGGTGTGCTCAGCGCGCTGGCGCTCGGCTCGGTGGCCGGAGTCAACGCAGTGCGCAGCGCGACCCGGCCCGGCCGCGAGATCTACGGCGACGAGGACTTCACCCTGATGACGCGGGACCGGCGCAGCGTGGTGGTCGCCGAGGACGGCGTGGCGCTCGCCGTCCGCGAGGTGGGCCCGGAGAACGCCCCGGTGACGGCGGTGTTCGTGCACGGGTACTGCCTGGACATGACGTCGTGGCACTTCCAGCGCCGTCAGCTCGCCGAGCGGTGGGGCGACGACGTGCGGATGGTGTTCTACGACCAACGCGGGCACGGCGATTCGGGTGTGCCGTCCGCGGCGAGCTGCACCATCGCTCAGCTGGGCGCCGATCTCGCGACCGTCGTCGAGGCGAAGGCCCCCACCGGACCGATTGTGCTGGTGGGGCATTCGATGGGTGGGATGACGGTGCTCGCCTTCGCCGGGCAGCGGCCCGAGCTGGTTTCGGAGCGGGTGATCGGTGCGGGCCTGCTGGCCACGGCCGCGGCCGGGCTCAGCGAGACCGGATTGACGCGGAACCTGCAGAACCCGGTCATCGACGGCTTCCGGCTCGCGGTCCGGACCTCGCCCGAACTCGTCCAGCACGCGCGCGGCGCGGCCCGCGTCCTGATCACCCCCATCCTGCGGGCGGCGTCGTACGGCACGGACGTGAGTCCGCGGCTGCACAAGTTCTCCGATTCCATGCTGGACCGGACGTCGGTGGTCACCATCGTGAACTTCCTGCGCACGCTCGAACTGCACGACGAGTCCGCGTCGCTCGAGGCGCTCGGACACACCCCGTCCGTCGTGGTGTGCGGCGACAGCGACATGACCATCCCGTTCGGCAGCTCCCGGAAACTGGCGGCGGATCTACCGGAGTCCGAACTGGTGCGGGTGCGCGGCGCCGGTCACCTGGTGCAGCTCGAGTTCCCGTCCGTGGTGTCGGACGCGGTCGACCGGTTGTTGCATCGTGGCCTGGCAACATTCCGATCGGGTGAGCAGTCCGATGTCGGCTGAGGAAGGAGTACTGCCCGTGAGCGGGACCGTGGTGCTGGCGACGGCGGAGGACACGGAGGAGTTCGGGCGGAACCTTGCCCGGGGACTCGTCGCCGGTGATCTCGTGGTGCTCGACGGCCCTCTCGGTGCGGGGAAGACCGCACTGACGAAGGGAATCGGGGCCGGGCTCGGCGTCCAGGGGAGAGTGACTTCGCCCACATTCGTCATCGCGCGGGAGCACCGGGCGGGCACCCGGCCGGGTGGGGGTGCGCCGGTCGGAATGGTGCACGTGGACGCGTACCGACTGGGCGGCAGCGGTCCGCACGCGCTGGACGAACTCGACGCGCTCGACCTCGACACCGACCTGGCCGCAGCCGTTGTCGTCGTCGAATGGGGCGAGGGCATCGTCGAGCAGCTGGCCGATCGTCACCTGCGGGTACGCCTGCGCCGCGAACCGGAGTCGGATGTCCGCACGGCCCACTGGGAGTGGATTTCCTGACGGGTCGGGTGTCGGGAGCGGTTCTGACGTGCGAGTACCCTCAGTTACCGTGCTTGTTCTCGCCATCGACACGTCCACGCCTGCCGTGACCGCCGGAGTCGTCCGGGTTTCGGCCGGCTCCGCATCGGTGGAGGCGGTCCACACGCTCGCGGTGCGGGTGACGGTCAACCCGCGCGCGCACGCGGAAGTGCTCACCCCGCACATCCTGGAGTGCCTCGCCGAGGCGCGGCACGTCCCCGCGGACCTCGACGCGGTGGTCGTCGGGGCCGGGCCGGGTCCGTTCACGGGACTGCGCGTGGGGATGGCCACCGCCGCCGCGTTCGCCGACGCCCTCGGAATCCCGGTTCACGGGGTGTGCAGCCTCGACGCCATCGCGGCGCAGGTGGACGGTGACCGGAATCTGCTCGTCGTGACGGACGCACGCCGGCGCGAGGTGTACTGGGCGCGTTACTCGGCGGGAGTTCGGGTGGAGGGTCCCGCGGTGGTGAAGCCGCGCGAGCTCGAGCCCATGCCGTCCGAGGTGGTGGCGGGATCGCCGTCACACGTCGACTTCTTCGATCTGCCGGTCGAACCGGTGGAAACCCCCTCACCCGCAGGGCTGGTCGCGGTGGCCGCGGATGCGCTGTTCGGTAGTGCGGCCCCAGCCGCGCTCGTTCCGCTCTACCTGCGACGCCCGGACGCGGTGGAACTGGCGGACCGGAAGAAATGACTTTCCGCATCGAACCGATGGCGGTCGCCGACGCCGAACGGTGCGCGGAGCTCGAGACCCTCCTCTTCGCCGGTGACGGGCCGTGGAGCGCACACGCGTTCAGGGCGGAACTCGCTGCTCCGCACGTGCACTACGCCGTGGCGCGGGACGACACCGGCCACGTCGTCGGGTACGCCGGAATCGCCCTGCTGGGCAACGGTTCGCACCCCGAATCCGAAATACACACGATCGGAACAGACCCGGCGTGCCAGCGGCGGGGGATCGGCGGGGCCCTCCTCGACGAGCTGCTGCGCGTGGCCGACACGAGGGGCGGCCCCGTGTTTCTCGAGGTGCGCACCGACAACGACGCGGCGATCGCCCTGTACCGACGTGAAGGATTCGAGATCGTGGGAACCCGTAAGAAGTACTACCAACCGAGCGGTGCGGACGCGTTCACGATGCGTCGCCCCGCAACGGGTGAGGAGCCGGTGCAATGATCGTCATGGGGATCGAAAGCTCTTGTGACGAGACCGGAGTCGGCATCGTCCGGTGGAACGGCGACGGGACCTGCGAGCTGCTCGCGGACGAGGTCGCATCCAGCGTCGACCAGCACGCGCGCTACGGCGGGGTGGTGCCGGAGGTAGCGTCCCGCGCGCACCTCGAGGCGATCGTCCCGACGATGCGGCGGGCCCTCGCTGCCGCCGGGATCGTCAAGCCGGACGCACTCGCCGTCACCATCGGCCCCGGTCTGGCCGGAGCCCTGCTCGTCGGCGTCGCGGCCGCGAAAGCCTATGCGGCGGCGTGGGACGTCCCGTTCTACGCGGTGAACCACCTCGGCGGGCACGTGTCGGTGGACACCCTCGAGCACGGACCGATGCCGCCCTGCGTGGCGCTGCTCGTGTCCGGTGGGCACACCCACCTCCTGCACGTCGAGGACCTCGCGAAGCCCATCGTCGAACTGGGCACGACCGTGGACGACGCCGCAGGCGAAGCGTTCGACAAGGTGGCCCGCCTCCTCGGACTCGGATTCCCCGGTGGCCCCGCCCTCGACGCCGCGGCGCAGGACGGCGACCGGAACGCGATTGCCTTCCCGCGCGGCATGACCGGACCGCGGGACGCACGGCACGACTTCTCGTTCTCCGGACTGAAGACGGCCGTCGCGCGGTACGTGGAATCGAAGGAGCGGGCGGGCGAGGCGTACTCGGTGCCCGACATCGCCGCGAGCTTCCAGGAGGCCGTGGCAGACGTGCTGACGATGAAAGCGGTACGCGCGGCTCGTGACGCCGGCGTGGACACTCTGGTGCTCGGTGGCGGCGCGACGGCCAACTCGCGTATCCGCGCGCTCGCCGAGGAACGCTGCGCCGAAGCCGGTCTGACCCTGCGAGTCCCGAAACCTCGCCTGTGCACGGACAACGGAGTGATGATCGCCTCGCTCGGCGCGCATCTGATCGCCGGCGGCGCCGCGCCCTCCCTGCTCACCGTGGCCAGCGACCCCGGGCTGTCGGTGGCGACCAGTCAGGTGTTCAGCTGACCGGAATGGTGACGGTCTGCGTGGCCGGGGGAGTCAGCGCCTCACCGGGTTGAGAGCTGCTCGGCTGCGCCCCGGCGGGAGCGCTCGGAGCGACCGTGCCCGGCGCCGGGACCATCGGGAAGAGCCCTTCGGGTGCGGCGGGAACCGATTCCGCGGGCGCGGTCGGTGCCGCGGGCGCCGCAGGCGCGGTGGATTCGGCGGGTGCACCGGGTGCCCCGGTGGGCGGCGGTGCCACTTCGGGACCGCCGGGTGCGGGCGCGACGGGGCGCGGTTCGTTCGGCGTCGACTCGCCGGGAACCTGCGGCCACAGCGGCGGAATCGCGGGCCACTCGATGTGCGGCCACGAGGGCTGCGGCGGCTCCGTTCCGGGCAGCGTCGGACGCGCAGGAGTCGTGGGGGTCGGCAGGGGGGTGGTGGTGCGCGGGGGCGTCGTCTCGGTCGTCGAATCGGGCGCCTGTGCAGGAATCTGGTCGGTGCGCGGTTCGGACGTGGGCGGGGCAACCTGATTCGGGTAGTACTCCGAGGTCGGCGTCGGATCGTACGACGGAATCCGCGTGGCGGGAGGCTCGTCGGTCGTCGTGGTCGCGACCTGCTCGGTGGTCTGGAACATGTCGGTCCCCGCAGGGGAGACGTTGGGATCGGGTGCGGGCGCGAGTTCCTTCACGCCGTAACCGAGAACGAGGCCGCCGACCACCAGCGCGCCGACGAGAGCCCCCGACACCTTCGCGGCCGAACCGGGGCGGTTCGACTCGGTGGCCGGGTAGTCGCGGATGGCCGAGGACACGGCGAGCAGCGCCGCACCCTTCGCGGTCGCCGTGTCGGGTTCGGGCACTGCGATGACCCGGGCGGAGACGGCGTCGGTGACGGCGGCGGCGATCGCGGGAATGTTCGCGCCGCCGCCGACCAAGGCCAGGGCCTCGGGCCGGCGCGGAGAGTCGGCGATCGTGGCACGGATGAACTCCACCGCGACCCGGACGGTCGGTGCGACGATCTCGTCGAACCCGGTGCGGCTGATCTCGATCGGGCGGACACCCTGCAGATCGATGTCGACGTGCGACTTCGGCTCAGAGGACAACTGCTCCTTGGCGACGCGGCACCGCGCCGAGAGCAGATCCCGGTCCAGGTGCCGCAGGGGATGCGGAGTGGTGAGGCTGCCGACGACGTGGTGGAAGATCAGGTCGTCGATACCGGTGCCGCTCACGTGGCTGGTGCGGTCGGCGTGCAGGACGGTGCCGTCCACCTGATCGACGACGGCGACGGACAACCCGGACTCACCGAAGTCGACGATCGCGACGGTGGCATGCTGTGCGACCTCGCCGGTGTGCCGCAGGTAGGTGAGGGTGGCCGCGGTCTCGGGCACGAGGTGCACGCGATGGCGCTGCCTGCTGACGGCGCTGCGGATCGAGTGGGCCTGCTCCTGCGTCCGGTACGCGACGGCGAACGCGTCGGGGGTGGTGGGATCGGCGGGAACCTGGGTGGTCATCAGCGAGATCGACGAGCGGACCAGATCGCCGAGGTCGGTGTGGGCCTGATCGGCGGACAGGTAACGGAACTCGACGTTCTGCGCGCCGTTGGAGGCGGTGGTGACGAGCGCGGAACTCACACCTGCCGCGCCGGTCGACATCCCCAGGGACATCCCCATCACACACCCCCTCACGTTTTCGACGCGTGACCTGCTGTCTCTGCCGGAACGCCCTGTTCAGCGGGTATTCCCTGCCCGTTGAATCGGCGACTGTTATCTGAACGTTACAGAAAACAAACGGGTTTCGCTCCCGACTTCCGGCCCCCGAAGACGAAGATGGCGCTCGATATCCGGTCTCACCTGCACAGTTGTCCAAAGGAATCTCATGGGACGCGCCAGCGATTTTCGCAACCTCACGAGACGCGAGCGCCGACGGCTTCTGGTGCGCGCATTCGTGCGCCCGCTGGGCACCGTCGTCCTGTGCGCGGTGGTCTACTTCGCCCTGCCGTGGACCTCGATCGGGAACATGTCCGCTCTGCTCTTCCTGGCGGGGGGCCTGCTGGTCGTCGGCTCGGCGGCGGTCTGGCAGATCCGCCGGATCTTCCGGTCCGACGTGCCTGCGCTCCAGGCCATCGAGGCACTCTCCCTGGTCCTGCCGCTCTACCTGCTCGGGTTCGCGGCAGGATATTGCCTGATGTCCGAAAGCGATCCGGGTTACTTCACCGAACCCCTCACTCGGATGGGTGCGCTGTACTTCTCGCTCACCGTGTTCTCCACCGTCGGGTTCGGCGACATCGCCGCGACGACCGATGCGTCGCGTGCCGTCGTGAGTGTGCAGATCGTCGGAAATCTGATCCTTCTCGGCGTCGGCATCCGCGCGGTCGTCGCGGCCGTCGACTGGGCCCGCAAGCGCCGGACCTAGCGACCCGACACCAGCACCAGTTCGACGTTCCGGTCGGCCGTCCCGCCGCCCAGGTCGGGGTCGGCGTGAATGTCGTTGAACGACAACTCCCGGTACAGCGACGCCAGCCCGAGCGGTGAGAGGTCGGTGTGGTCCACGGCGTACGGGCTGTCGGCCTCGAACAGCGTGGTGAGCAGCGACACCGTTCCGTCGACGTTGTCGACCACCTCGATGATCCGGCCGTGCTGGGGGAAGTCGATGTGCGAGGCCGTGTTGATCTCCCAGAACGACTGCTCCGGAGTGGATCCGGGCCACGGGGTGATCCTGTTCTCGTGGGTGTGTCCGTTGACCCAGGCGAGGACGTTCGGGAATCGGTGCAGCAGGTCCACCAGTCGCGAACCACGGATCCGGGGTTCCGCCGGGGCGGCGGGGTCGGGGACGACGTTGTCCATGCTGCCGCTGGTGTGGTGGCTGAACAGGACGAACCAGGTGTCGCTGCGTGCCTGCGACACAGGGTTGCCCGCGGTGTCGTAGTACCGGCTGCTGCCTGCCGCCAGGGTGTCCTCGATCCACCGGAACTGCGCGGCGCCGAGCGAGCCGTCGACGAACCCCGCCCGGTTGGTGGAATCCATGCTGATTCCGACGACACCGGGTGCGATGTCGAACGAGTAGTAGCCGATTCCGGTCTCGCCGGCGTCGGGTGCGAAGCCGTGACCGGCCGGTCCGGGGCCGGTGTTGGCCGGGTCGAGGTGGGCGGCGATGAACTGGCGGGGAGTGAACGGTGCCCGCGCGGGGTCGGGGGTGACGACCCGCGGTGGTGCGGTGAACGCGGACAGCGCAGCGGGAATGGCGCCGGGGTCGAACTTGGTGGCGATGTCGACGGCCTTCGCCTGTTCCGGCGACCCGGGGACCTCGAACTTCAGCGAACCGGTGTACATGGCTTCGAGCGGGGGGATGCCGCTCGGGACGGTGCCCTCCACCGAGTCGTCGTGGTTGCCGAAGACGCAGTACCAGGGGGTGTTCAGGCCGGGGCTGGTGACGGGGGCGATCGCCGCGCCGAGCAGGCCGGGGATCTCGGGGAACCCGGCCTTCTTGTACATGTCCTGGACGGAGGATTCCGGGTTCCAGTACAGGTCGGCCCCGGAGTTCTGCACGCCTTCGTAGCGGTCGGGGGCGCCCGTGTTGGGGACGATGGTGCCGCCGTTGAGCGCGGTGAGGAACCACCCGAGTTCGGCGAATTCCTTGTTGTCGGTGTTGTCGCCGGTACTCACGACCGCATCGAACGCGCGCTGGGTGTGCGGGCCGGACGCGAGCGCGTTGACGCGGGCGACCAGTGCGACGAGACCCTGCGCGGTGAGCGTCTCGTGCGGGCGGAACGCGGAACCGGTGAAGGGGTGGACGTATTCGAAGCGCATCGGGGACTGGGCGTCGACCAGGTGGACGTCGGTGAGCTGGACGAGGGCGGCGAGTGCGGTGCGCCGGTCCTCGCGCCCGCTGCGGGCCTCGGCGAGTTCGGTGCGGACGATCGTCGGCCACCCCGGTCCCGCGCCGAGCCTGCGGTAGCCGGAGCTTCCGAGGGGGACGGCCACCGCTTCGAGGGTGGTGCCGGCCCCGGAGGTCGGGAGCGGGGCCGCGCCCGCGTACTGCAACCCCCACGGGCGTGCTCCGAACCCCACCGTCCCGATCGCCCCGAGCCCGGCAAACGTCAGGAATTTACGCCTATTGATGTCAGACACCAGAGGAACCTTAGGTGACGACCCCTGAGACAGGACGATATTCGGCGCGGCGCGAACTACCGCCCCCTTCTCCTTGAGGGTTGGCACTCTCACGTATAGAGTGCCAAGTGGCGCCGATCGAGCTCCGGCACCCGCGACGACGGGGCTGTGTGAAGTGCCGTAAACGGAACACTCGAACAGGAGTCCGGAGAAATCTCCGGATCCGCATACCCCAAAGTGGAGGGCTCATCGTGGCGAGCGTCAACATCAAGCCGCTCGAGGACAAGATCCTCGTCCAGGCCAACGAGGCTGAGACGACGACTGCCTCCGGCCTGGTCATTCCCGACACGGCCAAGGAGAAGCCCCAGGAGGGCACCGTCGTCGCAGTCGGCGAAGGCCGCGTCAACGAGCAGGGCAACCGCATCCCGGTCGACGTCAAGGAGGGTGACACGGTCATCTACTCCAAGTACGGCGGAACCGAGATCAAGTACGCCGGCCAGGAGTACCTGATCCTGTCGGCACGCGACGTGCTGGCTGTCGTCTCCAAGTAAGCCATACGTGATCCGCCCCGGAGTCCCCACAGGATCCCGGGGCGGAGTGCGTTCACGCGCGTAACCCTGAGATCCAGGAGAAGACAGAACACATGTCCAAGCAGATTGAGTTCAACGAGATCGCACGCCGGTCTCTCGAGCGTGGAGTCGACAAGCTTGCCGACGCGGTCAAGGTGACCTTGGGTCCGCGTGGCCGCCACGTAGTGCTGGCGAAGGCCTTCGGCGGCCCGACCGTCACCAACGACGGCGTCAGCATCGCCCGGGAAATCGAGCTCGAGGACCCGTTCGAGAACCTCGGTGCGCAGCTCGTCAAGAGTGTCGCCACCAAGACCAACGACGTCGCAGGCGACGGCACCACCACCGCGACCGTGCTGGCTCAGGCCATCGTGCGGGGCGGTCTGAAGAACATCGCCGCGGGCGCGAACCCGATGGCACTCGGCATCGGCATCAACGCCGCGGCCGACAAGGTCGTCGAGGCACTGCTCGCCGTCGCGAAGCCGGTCGAGGGCAAGACGTCCATCGCCCAGGTCGCGACCGTCTCCTCGCGTGACGAGGAGATCGGCGAGATGGTCGGCGAGGCGCTCACCCGCGTCGGCACCGACGGCGTCGTGACGGTGGAGGAATCCTCGACCCTGGCGACCGAACTCGTGATCACCGAGGGCGTCCAGTTCGACAAGGGCTACCTGTCGCCGTACTTCGTCACGGACCTCGACGCACAGAAGGCCGTGTACGAGGACGCACTCGTGCTGCTGTACCGCGAGAAGATCACGTCCCTGCCCGACTTCCTGCCGCTGCTGGAGAAGGTTGCCGAGAGCGGCAAGCCCCTCCTCATCATCGCGGAAGACGTCGAGGGCGAGGTTCTCTCGACGCTCGTGGTCAACTCCATCCGGAAGACCATCAAGGCCGTCGCCGTCAAGGCGCCGTTCTTCGGTGACCGCCGGAAGGCGTTCCTCGACGACCTCGCCGTCGTCACCGGTGGCACGGTCATCAATTCCGACGTCGGCCTCACGCTGAAGGACGCCGGACTGGACCTGCTCGGCAGCGCCCGCCGCGTCGTGGTCAGCAAGGACGAGACCACGATCGTCGACGGCGCCGGAACCGACGACGACATCAAGGGTCGCGTCGCGCAGCTGCGCCGCGAGATCGAGAACACCGACTCCGACTGGGACCGCGAGAAGCTCGAAGAGCGTCTGGCGAAGCTGGCCGGTGGCGTCGCCGTCATCCGGGTCGGCGCGGCCACGGAGACGGACCTCAAGGAGCGCAAGTTCCGTGTCGAGGACGCCGTCAACGCCGCGAAGGCCGCAGTCGCCGAGGGCATCGTCCCCGGTGGCGGTTCCGCCCTCGTCCAGGCCAGCACCGAACTGAACGACAACCTCGGTCTGACCGGTGACGAGGCCACAGGCGTCAAGGTCGTGCGCGAAGCCCTGCAGGCGCCGCTGTTCTGGATCGCCAGCAATGCCGGTCTCGACGGGTCCGTCGTCACCAGCAAGGTTGCCGAGCAGCCCAAGGGGCACGGTTTCAACGCCGCGACCCTCACCTACGGCGACCTGCTCGCCGACGGTGTCGTCGACCCCGTCAAGGTCACCCGCTCCGCGGTTGTCAACGCGGCCTCGGTCGCGCGGATGATCCTCACCACGGAGAGCGCCGTGGTCGAGAAGCCGGCGGAAGAGGAAGAGCAGCCGGCCGGTCACGGGCACAGCCACTAGGCTCTGCCGTCGCGGCCGATCGGGCTCCGATCGTGCGAACGAGAAACCCCCGTGCGGATCACCGTGCGGGGGTTTCTCTGTGTCCGGCGGCGGCCGGATCAGCTCAGTTGCAGCACCGCGAACGGTTCCGACGTCGGCTGGGGTGACCCTCCGGACGGTTCGACGGTGACGGCCAGCTTCGACATCGACCCCACGTCGTCGAGGACGATCGTCGTGGTCGGCTGCATGTCGTCGGCGGACATGGTTCCGGCGGGCACCGGGGCGTCCCCGGACTCGGGCATCAACCACAGCTGATACACGGTGTCCGCGCTGGGCGGGGCGACACCGTCCATCACGAACACCACGGCGTCCTGCGACTTCGAGTAGCTGGCGGTCGCGGACCCGCCTGCCGCGATCGCACTCGTCGACGAGTGCATGTCGGGGGCGTCGAGCACCTGTTCCGAGACTGTGGGCGCCGGGCCTTCCGTGAGCTGCCGGACGATCACCGTTCCGCCGGCGAGCACCCCGACGGCCGCGGCGGCGGCGACGGCGATCTGCCAGCGCCGCCTGCGGGAGCGACGCTCGGCGAGCGACGTCGGCGCTGGCGCGGGACGCCTGATGTCGTCGAGGACCCGGATCCGCACTCGTGGCGGCGGTTCGACGGCGCCCACCGCGCTCACCACCGCGAACGCTTCGCGGATCCGCCGGACCTCGTCGGTGAACGTGGAGCGGGTGTCCTCGTCGGTGCCTGCGAGATCGGTGTCGAGTTCGCGGCGCTCGGTGTCGTCGAGTGCGTCGAGCGCGTACGGGTAGGCCATGCCCACGAGTTCGTCGTTCATGTCACAGACCTCCCAGGCAGCCGCGAAGACGCGTCAATCCGTCACGGATGCGCGTCTTCACCGTCGACAGCGCGACCCCCAGCTGGGAGGCGACCTCCCGGTAGGTGCGGCCGTCGTAATACGCCATCGCTACGGACTCACGCTGCATGTCCGTGAGCGAGTCGAGGCAGGCGAGCACCGATTGATGCTCGAGCCGACGAGTCACTTCCTCGGTGACGTGGTCGAACGGCCCCGCGATGTTGGTGGTCTCGTAGAGGGACTCGCGGTCGGTGCCTGCCTGCTCCGAGCGCACGCGGTCGACGGCCCGGCGGTGCGCGAGTGTCATCAGCCACGACAGCACGGAACCCTTTGCCGGGTCGAAGTTCGACGCGGTGCGCCACGCCTGGAGAAAGACTTCCTGCGTCGTCTCCTCCGCGTACCCGGGGTCGCGCAGCACCCGCAGGACCATGCCGTGGACTCGGGCGCTCGTCCGGTCGTAGAGTTCGGCGAATGCGTCGGCGTCCCCGTTCGCCACGCGTGCCATGGTGTCGTGGAGCTCCGCGGATTCGGTGGCCCGGGCGCTGTGTGCCCCGGCCGCGTCCGCCGAGCACACGTCGTCTGCCGGGGTTTTGCCCTCGTGGTTCGTCACCGGCGCTCGTCTCGCTTCATCGAGAACCACGGTAGCGTGCATGTCCGCTCATCTCCTCCAGCCGGTAGGCATTCGGAGAGCGAGTCGCCGTGGATGGGTGGCGAGGGGATCGAAGTGACGCGAGGGACCCTCGCACGGCGGCGAGGGTCCCTCGGTGAGTGTGGGCGAGCGGTCAAACGGCGATCCGGCCGCGTCTGTGCCGGGCGTGCATCTCGCGTTCCGTTTCGGACATTCCACCCCAGATCCCGTACGGCTCGGACACGCTCAGCGCGTGATTGCGGCACTGGGCGAGGACCGGGCAGCGTCTGCACATTTCCTTCGCACGGGTCTCCCGCTGTGCGCGGGCACGGCCACGCTCCCCGTCGGGATGGAAGAACATCGAGGAGTCGACTCCGCGGCACAGTCCGTGCATCTGCCAATCCCAGATATCCGCGTTCGGGCCGGGAAGGTGGTTGGGTGCAGGCATGTGGACTCCTTAGCTGCAAGCTCGCCTCGGGCGGCGAGCGGACCGTGGGCTCGACGTTCAAGCCGCTGAATCATTCACGTTGCTAACCGTAGAGTCGGTTCGGAAATCGCGTCAATAGTTGTTCACAGTGGTGATTTACATATCCCACGAGCTGAAAGTTAACCTGGAAAATATTTACTTTCCCGCGTTTCCGTGTTTCCGTTTCGGGTTGAAAGACCTTGGGGCACGGGTAACGATGTGCGGGTGCCCCAGCCCGCGGAGCCTGAAACGCAGACCCCCTCCGGATCTCCGGACGACGGACCCACGATGTCGGTATCCGCGCTGGCCAGAAGGCTCGGGGTGGCACCGTCGACACTTCGCACGTGGGACCGCCGCTACGGCATCGGCCCCTCCGTCCACCCGCAGGGAAGTCACCGGCGATACACGTCGCACGACGTCGCCCGGCTCGAATGCATGCAACAGGCGCTGGACGGTGGTGCAAACTCCGCGGAGGCCGCGAGATATGCGATTAACGCAATGGCTACATATTCGTCAGAAAGCGGCCGCCGGACGGGCGGCGAAAATCTGGATGACAACTCGGTGAACGGGACGAAAACAGGCTCGTCGAACCTTTTGTCGTCCTTTTCCGGCCTCGCCGACGCGGAGGCCGCCGTCCGCAGTTTGTCGGGTGCGTTGCTGGCGCGAGACGTCGTGACCATCCGCCGGATCGTCGTGCGGGCGGTCGCGGAGCGAGGATTCAGCTCCATGTGGACGACGGTGGTCGCTCCGGTGCTCGAGTGGGCGGACGAGGGCAGGAACTCCGACGCCGCCGCTGTGAGCGTCCGTGTCTTCGCCGAATGTGTCGCGGGGATTCTGTCCACGATGACCCTGGATGCGCCGATCGGCGGCGGTGGCCGGGTCCTGCTCGTGCAGGTGCCCGCGGACATGCCGGACGCGGTGCCCGCGGACCCGTGCGGTCTCGAATTCCGGGCCCTGGGCGCCGCCCTGGCCACCGCGTCGGTGGACACGCGGATCGCGCTGCCACTGTGCCGGTCGGCGTTGCTCGCCGCCGTGACCAACGCCGAACCGGACGTGATCGTCCTCTGGTTGCCCGCCGCCGGATGCGACGTAGCCTCCCTGCTGCGGGCGATCCGCCGCAGGCGCACCGGGCTGACGGTGCTGGCGGGCGGTCCCGGCTGCCGGACGCAGTCGCTACCGCGGACGATCACGGTGCTGGGAGCGCTGGATGCGGCCGTGGGCGCCGTCGTTGCGGTCACCTGACCGGTGCGAGGGCGGGCGATGCGATGATCTCGGCGTGCCCGACTCCTCTCTCCGTTCCGCAGTCACGAATCCGCTGATCCGCGCGGCGTTCGGCGCCGATCCGGCCGTGAGCCCCCTGCCGGAGTCGGACGTTCCCGTCGAACGCTGGATGCGGGCGGTGGCCTGGGGTGCCCGCGGGTACTACAGCCTATCCCGCGCCGAACTGGACGCCCTGACGCGCGGCGGGGTTGCCGAACCCGCGGTCGTCTCGCTCGCCTGGAGCACGCAGGCGTCGTTGCTGAGACAGCTCGGCTGGCACGCCGTGGCGTCCGGATTCGACGGCCGGGCCCTGGCCGTCGTCGGGACTGGTCCCGGAGCGTCGGACGGTGTTCTCGCCGTGGAGGCGCGGTGCGACGCACTGACTGGACTCGCCGCCGACGCGCTCGGGTGCGGCCGGCTCGCACTGGGCAGGCGGCTGCTCGATCGGTGCGCCGAGCACCTGGACGTGGACGCCCACGGCGAATTGTGGCGGCAGCACGTCCGGAAGCACTGGGTGAGCGCGGAGTTGTTCCTCGCGGACGGGGACTTCACCGCGGCGCGCCGCCACGCCGAGGCCGCGGCAGAAATTTCGGAGGCCGCCGGATCGGTGCGGCACCACGTCAAATCGGACCTGCTGCGGAGTGCGTCGATGACGGGGGAGTCCGATTCCGGTCCGGCAGCGGGGCTCGCCGCGGATGTGCTCGACCGCTGCGATCGGTACGGCCTGATACCCCTGAAGTGGGCGGCTGCGATGTTGCTGAGCGGTGTGACGTCCGACTCACGTGCGGAGGCGGTGTCCGAGGAGTGCGAAGCGCTCATCAGGGCGCGAGGTGGGCGCTTCCGAATCTGACTCCGCTGTTCGGGCCCGTGGGCCCGGGTCGTTCACGAATCGGTGCGAATCCGGGCGAATACCGTTCGGTCCGCACCGTTACTCTTGGAGTGTTCCGCTGAGAGCGGGAGCACACCCATCGGGGGAGGTGCCACTGTAACGCCAGGATATTCAGCAACGATGACTAACACGAGCGAGGAGTTGGACTCCGCCGTCGCCGCTGCAACGCAGGGTGACCGGGCCGCTTTAGCTCTGGTCCTGGAACACATTCGGCCCTTGGTTGTGCGTTACTGCAGAGCCAGGGTCGGTGCTGCGGAGAGGGGACAACTCTCTGCGGACGACGTGGCACAAGAAGTGTGCCTCGCCGTGATGACGGCCCTACCTCGCTACGAGGATCAGGGCCGGCCGTTCATGGCATTCGTCTACGGGATCGCCGCGCACAAGGTCGCCGACGCGCATCGGAACTCCGCACGTAACAAGTCGGAGCCCGTCGCCGAAGTACCTGATGTCGTAGCCAACGATGACGGACCCGAACAGCGGGCGCTGGACTCGGAAGCGAGCAGGCAGATGAACGAACTGCTGAGCACGCTGCCGGAGAAGCACCGGGAGATCTTGATCCTCCGGCTCGTGGTCGGTATGTCAGCCGAGGAGACGGCCGCGGCCGTGGGTAGTACCGCGGGAGCTGTCCGCGTGGCTCAACACCGAGCCATCGCGAAACTGAAGAAAGAAGTGACGAGGGCAGGTGAGAGGTTTGGCTAGGGGCATCAAGCGCAACGGCAATCCCGATGCCGATCTCCCAGGAGACGACGCACCGGTGGATGTCGCGGCTGTGCGCCGCGACGATGCACTGATCGACGCGATCGCCGGCGGCGGTCCCGTCGCAACGGATTCGCCGGAGCAATACGAGCTCGCGCTTCTGCTGACCAATTGGCGTGCCGACATCGTGTCGACGCCGATGCCGACCGGGCCGCTGCTCGACGACGTGATCGCGGCGATCGACGCCTCGGACAACGCCCGTTCCGCACGCAGCGCCGCCCGCGGCAAGCTCCGGCTGTTGCGACCCATCGCAGGCGCTGCCGCCGCGATCGCGGTCGTCATGGGCGGCGCCACCATCTTCTCGTACAACGCCGAACCCGGCGATCCGCTGTGGAGCGTCAAGTCGGTCGTGTTCAGCCAGCAGGCCGATTCGACCGTCGCGCAGATCGACACCACGTCCCAGCTGCAGGAGGCCGAACGGCTGATCGCCACGGGCGACGCGGAGTCGGCGAAGAACCTGCTCGAGAGCGCCGCCGACCGTGCCGGCGGGGTACGCGACGCCGACATGCGCAACGAACTCGACGCGTGGCGGGCGAAGCTGGCCGCGGAGGTCGAGAAGATCGCCCCGACCACGCCGCCGGCGACGACGGTGCCGGGAACCACCACCACCGGCGCGCCGACGCAGGCCACCGAGTTGCCGGCCACCGTGCCGGGGACATCCGGTTCCACGACGGTGCCGGGAGTCGGGCAGTTGCCGGGACCCCTGCCCACGGATCTGCAGATTCCGGGACTGCCGCCCATTCCGCTGCCGCAGCTGCCCACCTTGCCGCCGCCGCCGCAGCTTCCGCTTCCGCCTGAGACGATGCCGTCCACCAGCCCGGATCCGACAATCATGCAGTTGCCGATACTGCCGCCGGACAATCCGACCACGCAGCCGCCCACTCAGCAGCAGCCGTCTCAGCAGCCCTCGACGGTGCCGCTGCCCACCACGACGACCCCCGTCCCGGTGCTGCCGCCCACCAGCTAGCGGTTCGGCGGCCGACCCGCACAGACGACTGTGGCCCGACACTTCGCGTGTCGGGCCACAGTCGTCTGTCGGTGCAGGGTGTGGATCGGGTTGTGCCGGATCAGGCGTCGAAGCCGTCTCCGTGCAGAGCGTCGTTCATCGAGGCGTCCGCGTAGCCGCGGCAATAGTCCCATGTGACGTATGCCTCGGGTGTCGGGTCGTAGGCGGGCTCGTGCGGGCGCACGGTGCCGTCGACCAGGAGCTGGAGGAGGTTGGCACGCAGCATGTCCCAATCGTGGTAGTGATCTTGCTGGCAGTCTTCGCAGCAGACGACGAGACCGCGGATCCCACGATGCGCCAGAAGCGCCTCGTACACGGCGAGGTCGGCCAGGTCTTCCTCCACGGCGAGACGCTCGTGGGGGTCGAGTGGCTGGCCCGGTTCGATCGCATCGAGAGCTGCGGACGGGTCGGCGGGGTCGCCGGCGAAGGGGTCCGGGGGCAGACCTGGAGGCAGTTGATCGCGCACAGCACCACGGTACGCAGGTCAGCCCGGTCTGCGCCAGCCGTTCGGCGTACGCCCAGCGTGGGTGGGCTCCGTGGCGATCACGTCGAGCCGATATCATGGTGTGCGGAGCTGGGAATATCGATCGTCGCTCCGGCCTTTTCCCTGTATCCGTGTTCGCGCAAGTTTCACCAGATCGAAGATCTGAATGTCCGCAGACGGCGCCACCGGCGCTGCACCTATGTTCCATGGAGGGCCCGAACCGCATGACAAGTTCAGCAGGGCATGTACACACCGGCGGTGACGACCCGAACAAGGTCGCGATGCTGGGTCTCACGTACGACGACGTCCTGCTCTTGCCGGCGGCGTCGAATGTCATCCCCGGCCAGGTCGACACGTCCAGCCAGCTGACCAGGGACATCCGGCTGCGGGTGCCGCTCGTCAGCTCCGCGATGGACACCGTCACCGAGGCGCGGATGGCCATCGCCATGGCCCGGGCAGGCGGCATGGGCGTGCTGCACCGCAACCTGTCCGTCGAGGCGCAGGCCGGGCAGGTGGAGACGGTCAAGCGGTCCGAGGCCGGAATGGTCACCGACCCCGTCACCTGCAAGCCGTCCGACACCCTCGCCGAGGTCGACGCCAAGTGCGCCCGGTTCCGGATCTCCGGACTCCCGGTCACCGACGCGGCCGGACAGCTCGTCGGCATCATCACCAACCGCGACATGCGTTTCGAGGTGGACCAGAACCGCGCCGTGTCCGAGGTCATGACGAAGGCGCCGCTGATCACAGCCCAGGAGGGTGTCACCGCCGAGGTGGCGCTGGGACTGCTGCGCCGCCACAAGATCGAGAAGCTGCCGATCGTGGACGGTCAGGGCAAGCTCACCGGGCTCATCACGGTCAAGGACTTCGTGAAGACCGAGCAGCACCCGGACGCCACCAAGGACCGCGACGGCCGGCTCCTGGTCGGTGCCGCAGTGGGTGTGGGCGACGAGGCGTGGAGCCGCGCAATGGCTCTCACCGACGCCGGGGTAGACGTCCTCGTCGTCGACAGCGCTCACGGTCATTCGGCCGGTGTGCTGGATATGATCTCCAAGCTCAAGGCCGAGGTCGACGAGCGCGTGCAGATCATCGGCGGCAACGTGGCCACCCGCAGTGGTGCGGCCGCCCTCATCGAGGCCGGTGTGGACGCGGTCAAGGTCGGTGTCGGCCCCGGCTCCATCTGCACCACCCGCGTCATCGCCGGTGTCGGCGCCCCGCAGATCACCGCGATCCTCGAAGCGGTCGCCGCGGCCAAGCCGCACGGTGTGCCGGTGATCGCCGACGGTGGGCTGCAGTTCTCCGGCGACATCGCGAAGGCCCTCGCGGCAGGCGCGTCGACGGCGATGCTCGGTTCGCTGCTCGCAGGCACCGCGGAGTCGCCCGGTGAGCTGATCCTGGTGAACGGCAAGCAGTACAAGAGCTACCGCGGCATGGGGTCGCTCGGTGCGATGCAGAGCCGTGGGGCCGCCAAGTCGTATTCGAAGGACCGCTACTTCCAGGACGACGTGCTGTCCGAGGACAAGCTGGTCCCGGAGGGTATCGAGGGCCGGGTCGCGTTCCGTGGTCCGCTGTCCCAGGTCACACATCAGCTCACCGGTGGTCTGCGGGCCGCCATGGGCTACACGGGGGCGTCGTCGATCGAGGAACTGCAGAACGCGCAGTTCGTACAGATCACCGCTGCGGGTCTGAAGGAGAGCCACCCGCACGACATCACGATGACGGTCGAAGCTCCCAACTACACCGCTCGCTAGCAACCAGTCACGATTAACGAGAAAGGGGCGCGCGTGCGCGACCTCGTTGAGATCGGCATGGGCCGAACAGCCCGACGAACCTATGAGCTGGACGACATCGACATCGTCCCCTCCCGCCGGACCCGCTCCTCCAAGGAGGTGTCGACGTCCTGGCAGCTCGACGCGTACCGGTTCGACATCCCGGTGCTGGCGCATCCGACCGACGCGCTCGTGTCGCCGTCGTTCGCGATCGAACTCGGCAAGCGCGGTGGCCTCGGGGTCATCAACGGTGAGGGTCTGTGGGGCCGGCACGCGGACGTCGAGGCCAAGCTCGCCGAACTCGTCGCGCTGGCGGAGTCGGACGTCGACGTCGAGGCGCCGATCAAGAAGCTGCAGGAACTGCACGCGGCACCGTTGCAGCCGGGGCTCCTGGCCGCTGCGGTGGCGCAGGTCCGCGACGCGGGTGTCACGACCGCCGTGCGGGTGAGTCCGCAGAACGCGCGGGCGCTGACCCCGCAACTGCTGGAGGCGGGTATCGACCTGCTGGTCGTGCACGGCACGATCATCTCCGCCGAGCACGTCGCCCACGGCGACAGCGAACCGCTGAACCTGAAGACGTTCATCTCCGAACTGGACGTTCCGGTCGTGGCCGGTGGGGTGAGCGATCACCGCACCGCTCTGCACCTGATGCGCACGGGCGCGGCCGGGGTGATCGTCGGGTACGGCTCCACCGAGGGCGCCACGACCACCGGTGAGGTGCTCGGCATCGGTCTCCCGATGGCGACGGCCATCGCGGACGCCGCGGCCGCCCGCCGCGACTACCTCGACGAGACGGGTGGACGCTACGTCCACGTCATCGCGGACGGCGACATCACGTCTTCTGGCGACCTCGCGAAGGCGATCGCCTGTGGCGCGGACGCCGCGGTCCTGGGCGCACCGCTGGCCGTTGCCGCGGAGGCTCCCGGCGGCGGCTGGTACTGGCCGTCGGCCGCCGCGCACCCGTCGGTGCCCCGCGGCACGATGCTGCCGGTCTCGTTCGGTGACCGGCCGTCGCTGGACCGGGTCCTCACCGGCCCGTCGGACGACCCGTTCGGTTCCCTGAACCTGGTCGGTGGACTTCGCCGCTCGATGGCGAAGGCGGGGTACTCCGATCTGAAGGAATTCCAGAAAGTAGGCCTGACGGTCCGCGCCTGAGGCGTTCGTCCGTCACTGCTTCTCTCGTCGCCCGATGCCGCATCGGTGCAGTTCAACTGCGCCGGTGCGACATCGGGCGACGTGCGTGTGCGGGTATCGCGACCGTTCCTGATACCTCTCGTTACAGTTAAGGTGACCCTTGTGGCAGCTGTCACAACTGCCGGGTGCATACTGGCGAGTAATAAACTCAGGTTCGTTGGAGGTCGAGTGATGAGCAAGCAGCGCACAACGGATTACGACGTCCTCATCGTCGGTTCCGGATTCGGTGGCAGTGTCACCGCGCTCCGGTTGGTCGAGAAGGGGTACAAGGTCGGCATCCTCGAGGCGGGCCGTCGCTACGCCGACGCGGACTTCGCGAAGACCAGCTGGGATCTCAAGAAATTCCTCTGGGCGCCCGCCCTCGGGTTCTTCGGCATCCAGCGCGTCCACCTGCTCCGCGACTGCCTCATCCTCGCCGGCGCCGGCGTCGGCGGCGGGTCGCTCAATTACGCGAACACCCTCTACAAGCCGCCTGCCTCCTTCTTCCAGGACAGGCAGTGGTCGCACATCACCGACTGGCACGACGAGCTCACGCCGTTCTACGAGCAGGCCCGCAAGATGCTCGGCGTCGTCCAGAATCCGCACATGACCCCCGCGGACGAGATCATCAAGTCGGTCGCCGAGGACATGGGCGTGGGCGACACGTTCATCCAGACCCCGGTCGGCGTGTTCTTCGGCGAAGCGGGCAAGACCGTGCCCGACCCGTACTTCGGCGGCGTCGGCCCCGACCGCACCGGATGCATCGAATGCGGCGAGTGCATGACCGGATGCCGGCACGGAGCCAAGAACACCCTGCTCAAGAACTACCTGGGCCTCGCGGAGAAGGCCGGCGCCGAGATCGTCCCGATGACGACGGTCAGCGGACTGCGTGAGGCGTCCGACGGCACCTGGGACGTGTTCACCCGGCGCAGCGGGCCGCGGAAGAACCGGAACCGCAAGACGTACACCGCGGCGAACGTCGTCCTCGCCGCCGGCACGTGGGGCACTCAGCATCTGCTGTTCGACCAGAAGGAGTCGGGCGCGCTGCCCAAGATCTCCGACCGGCTGGGTGTGCTCACGCGCACCAACTCGGAGTCGATCCTCGGCGCCGCCAAGAACAAGGTGGACCCCGCGCTCGAGCTCACGAAGGGTGTCGCGATCACGTCGTCGTTCCACCCGACGCCCGACACTCACGTGGAGCCGGTGCGGTACGGCAAGGGGTCGAACTCGATGGCGATGCTGCAGACGCTGCTGACCGACGGCGGCGGCAGGCGGTGGATGACGTTCCTCAGGGAACTCGCGAAGGATCCGACGGCGCTGAAGGTCCTCACCCCGTACAAGTGGAGTGAGCGCACCATCATCGCGCTGGTGATGCAGAACCTCGACAACTCCATCACCACGTACACGAAGAAGGGACTGTTCGGCCGGCGCAAGGTCACCAGCAAGCAGGGCCACGGTCAGCCGAACCCCAGCTGGATCCCGGCGGGCAACGAGGCGACCCGGCGGATCGCGGAGAAGATCGACGGTCGCGCAGGCGGCACCTGGGGCGATGTGTTCAACATCCCGCTCACCGCGCACTTCCTCGGCGGCTGCACGATCGCGTCGGAACCGTCGAACGGCGTCATCGACCCGTACCACCGGGTGTGGGGTTACCCGACGCTGAGCGTGGTCGACGGTTCGGCCGTGTCCGCGAACCTGGGCGTCAACCCGTCGCTGACGATCTCGGCGCAGGCCGAGCGTGCGGCGTCCCTGTGGCCGAACAAGGGTGACGTGGATCTGCGTCCGGCGCAGGGGGAGGGATACCGGCGCCTGAACCCGGTCGCGCCGATCAAGCCGGTCGTCCCGGAAGGCGCGCCCGCCGCGCTGGTGCTGCCGATCGTCGAGATCCGAAACGGCTCGGTGCTGCCCGACACCCGGAAGCACGGTGTTGCATAGCGCCGGCGAGGGCCGGGTCGTGGGGTCGCGCAGACCACAGAGCTGCGCCGATTAGACTGAACCGGTGGCAGATATCGAGCAACAGAGACCGGTCCTCGTCGTCGACTTCGGCGCGCAGTACGCGCAGCTGATCGCCCGGCGGGTGCGTGAGGCCAAGGTCTATTCCGAGGTGGTCCCGCACACCGCGACCGTCGAGGAGATCGCGGCCAAGAATCCGCTCGCCGTGGTGCTGTCCGGCGGGCCGTCGAGCGTCTACGCCGACGGGGCGCCGCAGCTCGATCCGGCCCTGTTCGATCTGGACGTCCCGGTGTTCGGCATCTGCTACGGATTCCAGGCCATGGCCGGTGCACTGGGCGGGACGGTCGCCCACACCGGCACCCGTGAGTACGGCCGCACCGACCTGAAGGTGCAGGGCGGTCTGCTGCACGAGGGACTGCCGTCGAAGCAGCCCGTGTGGATGAGCCACGGCGACGCGGTCACCGAGGCCCCCGAAGGCTTCGAGGTGACGGCCACGAGCGAGGGCGCACCCGTCGCCGCATTCGAGGACCGGGCCCGCAGGCTCGCCGGTGTGCAGTACCACCCGGAGGTTCTGCACTCGCCGCACGGCCAGCAGGTACTCAGCCGGTTCCTCCACGAGATCGCCGGCATTCCCCCCGCCTGGACCGCCGCGAACATCGCCGACGCCCTCGTCGAGCAGGTCCGCGAGCAGGTCGGCGACGGCAAGGCGATCTGCGGACTCTCGGGCGGTGTGGACTCCGCTGTCGCGGCGGCGCTCGTGCAGCGCGCGATCGGCGACAACCTGACGTGCGTGTTCGTCGACCACGGCCTGATGCGGGCCGGGGAGCGTGCGCAGGTCGAGCAGGATTTCGTCGCCGCCACCGGCGCCCGGCTCATCACGGTCGACGCCGCCGACACCTTCATCGGTGAACTGGCCGGGGTGTCCGACCCGGAGACCAAGCGCAAGATCATCGGCCGCGAGTTCATCCGCAGCTTCGAGGGTGCCGTCAGCGACGTGCTCGGAGAGAATGCCGCGCACGGCGACACGGTCGAATTTCTCGTGCAGGGCACGCTGTACCCCGACGTCGTGGAATCCGGTGGCGGCACCGGCACGGCCAACATCAAGAGCCACCACAACGTCGGCGGCCTGCCCGAAGATCTGCAGTTCACTCTCGTGGAACCGCTGCGCCTGCTGTTCAAGGACGAGGTCCGCGCGGTGGGGCGCGAGCTGGGTCTGCCCGAGGAGATCGTGGGACGCCAGCCGTTCCCCGGCCCCGGGCTCGGCATCCGCATCATCGGCGAGGTCACCCAGGAGCGGCTCGACCTGCTGCGTCACGCGGATTCCATTGCGCGCGAAGAGCTGACGGCCGCCGGGCTCGACGGCCAGATCTGGCAGTGCCCGGTGGTGCTGCTCGCCGACGTCCGCAGCGTCGGAGTGCAGGGCGACGGACGCACCTACGGGCACCCGATCGTGCTCCGCCCCGTGTCCAGCGAGGACGCGATGACCGCGGACTGGACGCGACTGCCCTACGACGTTCTCGAGCGGATCTCCACCCGGATCACCAACGAGGTTCACGACGTCAACCGGGTCGTGCTGGACATCACGAGCAAGCCGCCGGGCACCATCGAGTGGGAGTGACGCACTGTGCGCGGTGAGCGAGTCGCCTGACTCGCTCACCGCGCACGTGCGCGTCAGCGCCTATCGTCGCCGGTTGGGTGCGAACACGAGAACCACGCCGACCAGCACCGCGACCACCACGAACAGCCAGCGGAATTCGACGTCCGCGAGCGGCTCCAGCGAGAACGGCCCGGCGAGCGCCCATCCACTCACCAGCAGGGCTGCCACCCCCGCGAGGAGCAGGAGCGGTGACGGGCGCTTGCGCGTCCGGGTCTGCTCGCCGTCCTGAGTGTCGTCGACGTCATCCACGGCGCACCTCCATACTTCCGAACCGGACATCTGCATTGAGGGTCAGGACGTGACCGTCCGTTCCGTCGGCACCGCCGTCGAGACCGTCGGGGAGACACTGTGCGTCGCCGAACTGTGCGGTGCAGTGCTTCTCGACGTTCATGCCGGGCGGCAGGAGCACCACGAACTCACCGAACTGACCGCTCACGTCGACCGTCTTGTCGTCGGTGAGCGTGACGTTCCGGAGGTCGAGCGTGAAGCTGCCGAACCCACCGGAGTAGGCGGGTTCGATGTCGGCGGCCGTCAGAGGCACCCAGGTCCGGTCGCCCATGTTCTCGCTGTTCAGGTCGAGTGACCCGACGAGCGAGGCGAGGATCACGAAACCGATCAGCGGGCCTGCGACGACGAGAAGCCCGTAGCCCTTGCGCAGGAAGCCGCCGATCAGCAGCCCCACTCCGATGACGGCGAGCGCGACCGCGCCGATGCGACCGGGGTTCAGCCAGTCGGATCCGGTGGCGACCGCCAGCGCCGTCGCTGCGGCGGCTGCGAGGATGGCCAGTCCGATCACCATGGTGGTCAGGCGGGAATGCGTGCGCTCCGGTTGTACTGCGGGAGTGGTGGTTCTGGCCGGCTCGGGCAGGTCCCATGCGAACGGGGCGACACCGAGCGGGTCCCATGCCGGTGGTCGCGGTTCGAGCGGCGCGAACGGCGCCGACGGTTGGTCGACCCGCGGACCGGCGGTCGGGGATTTCTCGAACGACACCGGATCGGTCTGGGCGGCAGCGGTTTCGGGCTTCAGTGCCTCGGTGGGGGCCTCGCCGGTCGCGTCCGCCGGCTGCCCGGTGGTGGGAGGCGTGCTCGGCGTGTAGGAGTCGGGAAGCTTCGTGTACGGACCGTACGCACCCGAACCGTACGTGCCCGGGCCGAACGGGTTGGCGCCGAACTGTCCGGGCGAGAAACTCGTCCCGGGATAGCCGGTGCCGACACCGGGGGTGACGGCTCCGACGGGCGACGGCGGGGGGATCGGCTGCCGCTGGTACAGCAGCCACAGGCCGCCGAGCATCAGCGCCATGCTGATCAGCCCGGAGCCGCCGAGGCCGACGCCGAAGGGGCCGACGGTGCTCACCGCGATCGCCAGTGCGACGAGAAGGACGACGGTCTTGGTGCCCGAGTCGGAGCTGTGACCGCGTCCCATCAACGACTCCGCGGGGGAGGCCGGGTCGCCCGACTTCGTGAGGGTGAGCCAGCACGCCAGGTAGAGGAGCACACCGGCGCCGCCGAAAATGGTGGAGACGACGAACGCGACTCGTATCAGTACGGGATCGACGCCGTAGCGGTAGCCGATTCCCGCACAGACACCGGCGACGTGGCCACGGCCGGGCAACCGCACCGGTCGGGTCCGCCACAGATCCTGTATCTGCTCTTGGAAGCTCCCATTGCTCATACGACCATCGTTCCGGTCGCCGCAGCGCGCGTACATCGGGAAGTACCCTGATCTTTCCGGTCGGGGTGGGCCGGAACGCGGCCCCAGGTCAGGGTTGGACCCTGATGCCGCGGCCCGGGGATCGTGCCAGTATCGAAGGTGTGCAACCTGTGAACACGTCCGCGGGCGGCGACCGGTACGCGGGCGCCGTCACCGCGCCGGTACCGCCCGGCGGTCTCCCCATGCCGCGGCTCGAACGCCGGACCGGTGGCCGCATCGTCGGCGGCGTCGCAGGTGGTATCGCCGATCAGCTCGATATCGACGTGATGAAGGTGCGGGTCGCGTTCGCCTGTCTCGCCGCGCTCGCCGGCGCGGGCATCGTCGGCTACGGGCTGTTGTGGATCTTCACGGCCGCGGGTTCGGACACGGAGAAGCCCAGTGCGTCCGAGCGGCGCAGAGCGTACGGGCTGATCGCGATCGGTCTGGCCGGTGCGTCCGCGTTGTCGTGGTTGTTCAGCGGCCGGGTCGGTTCGGTGATCGCACCGATCATCGTGGTGGCGGTCGGCGCGGCCCTGGTGTGGCGCGAATTCGATTCGGAGGGGCCGCGCACCGTCATCGGGCTGCCGCAGCGCCCCACCGTCCTCACCTGGGCGCGGGTCCTCGGTGGCGTGACGCTCATCGTGTCCGGTCTCGGCGTGGTGATCCTCGCGCAGGTCGACTTCGCCGCGCTGCGTTCGTCGTTGCTGGCCGTCGTGGTCACCTTGGTCGGCGCCGGACTGCTGACCGTGCCCCTGTGGTTGCGGCTGTGGCGGGCACTGGGAGCAGAGCGCGCCGCGAGGATCCGCAACGACGAGCGTGAGGAGATTGCGTCACACCTGCACGACTCCGTCCTGCAGACCCTGGCGCTGATCCAGAAACAGGCCGACCATCCCCAGGAGGTCGCGCGGCTCGCGCGGGGGCAGGAACGGGAACTGCGCAAGTGGTTGTTCGGTGGAGGAGACACCGACCATTCGAGCCTGGCGGAGGCGTTGCGCATCATCGCGGGTGAGGTGGAGGACCATCACGGCGTCACCGTGCGGCCGGTGACGGTCGGCGACGTGGCCCTCGACGTCGATGGCACCGGCGAGGGACTGTCGAAGGAGAGTTTCACGGCGGTGCTCGGCGCGACGCGGGAGGCTCTGGTCAACGCGGCCAAGCATTCCGGGGAGACCGACATCAACCTGTTCGCCGAGTCCGAGCGCGAGCAGGTCAGTGTGTTCGTCCGGGACCGCGGCGTCGGATTCGACGTCGACGAGGTGTCGCCGGACCGTCAGGGGCTGGCGAAGTCGATTCGCGGACGGATCGAACGGCGAGGCGGGCACGTCGACGTGCGGTCCACGCCCGGCAAGGGCACCGAGGTGCGAATCCACATGCCGCGGAACGGCCGGACGCGCGCGGGAGCGGGGGCCGCCGAGAGCACGGACACCGGCGTCGAGGACGTGCCGTTCAGTCAGGGCGCGTGAGCACCGCTTTCGTCGTGTCGGTTCCCCTCGTGCGCGGCGCCTGCTCGCTGCTGTCCTCGTGAGGGGGTAGTGTTCGCCCGCCACGCGACTGTGGGGGTCGTGCGGTCACACCGTGCTGCGCGGGGTGCGACGCGAGACGTCAAGGGGGATTCATTCCGAAGTATCTTTGCCATCGTCGAATCGGATATCGCCACGGACGGCGACGACGGGATGCCGGCAGTGGTGCGGCGATCTGGTGAATCGTGCGACACGCTCTACAGTGGGGTGACACTACCCGCCCACGCGAGGAACAGCCGCAGTGACTTTGCCTGAAACACCCCCGTACCGTGTCTTTCTCGTCGACGATCATGCCGTGTTCCGCTCCGGTGTCCGTGCCGAGCTCGGTAGGGAAGCGGACATGGAGGTGGTGGGCGAGGCGGGCGGTGTCGCGGAGGCGGTGGCTGGGATCAACGCCACCTCGCCGCACGTCGTGCTGCTCGACGTCCACATGCCCGACGGCGGCGGTGTCGCGGTGCTGCGGGGCATCGAGTCGGGTCCGGTGTGCCTGGCGCTGAGTGTGTCCGACGCCGCCGAGGACGTGATCGCCGTGATTCGCGCGGGCGCCCGCGGGTATGTCACCAAGACGATCTCGGGAGCCGAGTTGGCCGACGGCGTCCGCAGGGTCGCCGGCGGTGACGCCGTGTTCAGTCCGCGGCTCGCGGGTTTCGTGCTGGACTCCTTCACCGGACGTTCCAATGCTCCTGAGCCGCAGCTGGATCCGGAGCTGGATTCGCTGACGCCGCGGGAGCTGGAAGTGCTGCGGCTCCTCGCCCGCGGTTACACGTACCGCGAGATCGCCGAGGAACTGGTGATCTCGGTGAAGACGGTCGAAACGCATGCGTCGAACGTGCTGCGGAAGACGCAGCAGTCCAACCGGAATGCGCTCACCAGGTGGGCGCACCGCAGGCGGATCGACTGACGTCCCCGGGGGTCAGGGCTGCGCGAGCAGGACGATCACGGCCACGAGCACGGCCAGGATCAGGATCGCGACCATGACACCCATGGCGATCGGCGCCCACGCGACCACCTGGTCGCGGACGGTGGGGGCCGGCGAACCCGGAGCGGGTTTCGCCGGGCGCGGAGGCCACTGCAACCGGCCGAGCGGACGCGGCACGTTCTTGAGCGGGGTGCTCTGATGCACGGCGGGCAGCCCGGCCTGCGTGGAACCGACCAGTTTGCCGCGGCGCCGTGAGTCGGGCAACGGTGTCGACCGGTGAGCCCACGCCGGGATGGTGCCGTCCGCGGAATAGACGGGCGAGCCGACGAGGTGCGCGACGTTGCCGTCCCCGGCCATGGCCACCCGGGCCAGGGCGTCGCGGGCCTCGGCCATCGTCGGACGACGCGCCGGGTCGGGTTCGAGAAGATGCAGCAGCGTGTCGGTGAGGGGTCCGGCCTTGCTCGGTCGGTAGATCTCGGCCTTCGCGACCCGGTGCAGGAGTGCGATGGAATCGGAGTCGATCCCGAACGGCGGCTGCCCTTCGACGACGGTGTACAGCGTGGATCCGAGGGAGAAGACGTCGCTGGCCTCGGTGGGGTCCTGGCCGCGGGCGACCTCGGGGGAGAAGTACGCGGGCGTGCCGGTGATGACCCCGTTCGCGGTGTCCGCGGAGTCACCCTTGGCCCGGGCGATACCGAAGTCGCTGATCTTGACGGTGCCGAGTTCCCGGCCGCGGTCGGCGACGAGGATGTTGCCCGGCTTGATGTCCCGGTGCACGATCCCCGCGGCGTGGGCGGCGGTGAGCGCGTCGGCCACCTGCGCGCCGATCTGGGCGACCTCGAGCGGGGGCAGGGTGTCGGCGATGTTCATCGCCTGGGCGAGGCTGCGGGACGGCAGGTACTCCATGACGAGCCAGGGCTCCCCGGCTTCGAGCGCCACGTCGTACATCGCGATGGAATGCCGGTGCGCGAGTTTGGCGGCGTTGCGGCCTTCCCGCATGGTGCGGTCGCGGACCCGGCGGGCCTCCTCGGGGTCGAGTCCGGCTGTCGTGGTGACCTGTTTGATGGCGACGTCGCGGTGCAGCAGGGTGTCCCGTGCGAGCCAGACCGCGCCCATTCCGCCGCCGCCCAGTTTGGACCGCAGGCGGTACCTTCCGGCCACCAGGTATTCGGGTCCGATGCCCCTTTCGCTCTGCTCCTGCTCCATCACGCGTTCAGGTTAGAGGATTGTGCGGACACGGGACGCGCGGCCGTCCTGACCTGGTCGTTCGGGGTCCACTTGACGGGCCTGCACGGACCCGCTTTACTGAGAACGGGTTCGAAAATACGTTCGAACAAAGCGTCTGTTCGAGCCGCGTCTTCCCCGTGGTTGCCGACCGCTGTTGGTGCCGAGTGTCAGGGGTGTCGAGTTGGTTGAAGTGGCCGGCGAGCCGGGGTTGCCGGTGCCGGGGGCTCCCGAGTTGTCCGGGCTGTCCCGGCAGGAGCGTCTGGACTACCTCCGGCGACGGATGGCCGCCGTTCCCGCACGCGGGGAATCGGTGGCGAGCCGGGCCCCGGTGGAGGGCGGATTTCCTGCGACGGGCACGTCCGCGGCTCCCGATTCCCACGCCGCCGGGGTGCTTCCGGTTCCGGCCGCGCTGGCAGGCCTCCTTCCCCGGGGCGGACTGGTGCGCGGTTCGGTGGTGTCGGTGTCGGGTGCCACCTCGCTCCTGCTGGGGTTGGTCGCGTCCGTCACCGCGGGCGGCGGTCACGTCGCGGTGATCGGGCATCCCCGGCTCGGGGTGCTGGCCGCGGTCGAGATGGGCGCGCAACTGGAACGGCTGGCCCTGATCCCGGACCCGGGCGCCGATCCGGTGGAGATCGCCGCGGTGCTGCTGGACGGAATGGATCTGGTGGTGCTCGGGCTGGGAGGGGCGTCGGTGGCGCCGTCCCGGGCGCGTGCGGTGGTGGCCCGCGCCCGGAGCAAGGGGGCGACCCTGGTCGTCACGGACGGGCACTGGGACGGCGCGGAGATGCGTCTGGAGGCGCGGGTGCACGGTTATGCCGGGCTGGGCAACGGATCTCAGGACCGGGGCTGCGGGCGGTTGCGGTCCCTCAGCCTGGCGGTGTGCGCCCGGGGGCGGTCGTTCCAGCCGCGCACCACCCGGCTGGACGTGCGGTCGGCGCAGGGCCGGGTGGAATGGGTGAGCACCCCGGAACCGGTGGTGTCCCTCGAGGCCGTCCCCTTCCCGGATCCGGTGGAGGTGGTGGGCCTGTGAGCCGGGTGCTGGCGTTGTGGTGCCCCGACTGGCCCGCGGTCGCGGCGGCCGCCGCCGCGGATCTCCCGCCCACCCATCCGGTGGCGGTGACGTCGGGCAACCGGGTGATCGCCTGCTCGGCGCCGGCCCGCGCGGACGGGGTGCGGCGAGGTCTGCGCCGCCGCGAGTCCCAGGCCCGGTGCCCCCGGTTGCATGTGGTGGCAGCCGATCCCGACCGCGACGCGCGACTGTTCGAGCCGGTCGCCTCGGCCGTCGACGCGGTGGCACCCGGAGTCGAGGTGCTGCGGCCCGGTCTCGTGGTGCTGTCCGCTCGCGGCGTCGCCCGGTATTTCGGTTCGGAGGAAGCCGCCGCGGAACGGCTGGTGGACCAGGTGTCGGCGGTGGGGGTGGAATGCCAGGTCGGTATCGCCGATCAGCTGTCCACGGCCGTGATCGCCGCGCGCAGAGCAACTCTCGTGCCACCCGGCGAGGGGGCGGCCTTCCTGGCGCCGCTCCCGATGCGGGAACTGGCGGCGGAGCCGAGCCTCGCGGCGCCGCATCGCGGGGAGCTGGTCGATCTGCTGCACCGGCTCGGGTTGCGCACGATCGGCAGTTTCGCCGCGCTGTCGGCGGGCGACGTGGCGTCGCGGTTCGGAACCGATGCGGTGCTGGCGCATCGGGCCGCGCGCGGTGAGCCGGAGCGTCCCCCCTCGGGGCGGTCGCTGCCTCCGGACCTGGAGGTCGAGGAACGGTGCGATCCCGTCATCGAACGGGTCGACGCCGCCGCCTTCGCGGGACGGGCGTTGGCGGAGAAGCTTCATCGCACGCTGTCGGACGCCGCGGTGGCCTGCACCCGGCTGTCGATCTCGGCGAGCACCGGCAACGGTGAACAACTGTCCCGGATCTGGAGGTGCGCGGAACCGCTGACTCCCGAGGCGACGGCGGACCGGGTGCGGTGGCAGCTGGACGGGTGGCTCACCGGGCGCAGCGAGAAGCGGCCCACCGCCGGTATCGCCGTCCTGCGGCTCGAACCGGTGGAGGTGGTGGCGGCAGGCGCCCTGCAGTTGGGACTGTGGGGTGGGGTCGGGGACCAGGACGAACGGGCCCGGCGGGCCCTGGTGCGGGTGCAGGGCCTGCTCGGCGGGGAAGCCGTGCAGGTGGGGGTCCTCAGCGGTGGGCGGGGACCGGCGGAGCGCATCACGTTGCTGCCGTTGGGCGACGAGTTGATTCCTCGCAACGATCCGTCGGAGCCGTGGCCGGGCACGTTGCCGGAACCGGCGCCCGCCGCGGTGCTGACCGCGTATCCGGAGGTGTGGATGTCGGACGAGCGGGGCATCGCTGTGACGGTCACGGAACGTGGTGTGTTCAGCGCGGCTCCCGCGCGGCTGCGGTGGGGGAGCAGGGAGTGGGCGGTGTGCGGATGGGCCGGACCGTGGCCGGTGGACGAGCGGTGGTGGGACCCTCCGGCGGCGCGGACGGCGGCCAGGGCGCAGGTGCTGCTGGAGGAGTCGCGGGCGCTGCTGGTGATCTGCACGGCAGGCCGCTGGTCGGTGGAGGGAATCTACGAGTGAGGCATCCATGAGTGACACAGCTCGCGCGCCGGCATCGCTTGCGGACCGGCCGTCCGAAATGCTTTGCTGTGCAGAGGGTCGCGTGCCGGTGGCGGACAGCGTCAGGCATGGAGGCCGGCCACAGTCGCGTCGTCGGCTCGTGGCATACCTCGAAAGGGTCGACTGTGACCATTTCCTTCAATCACACGATCGTCGCCGCCAAGGACAAGCAGGAGTCGGCGACCTTCTTCACCACGCTGTTCGGGCTGCCGGACGCCGTGCCCGCCGGACATTTCCTGGCGGTCGCGCTCGACAACGGGGTGTCCCTCGACTTCGCGGAACCGCCGATCGAATTCCAGCCGCAGCACTACGCGTTCCTCGTCGGGGAGGACGACTTCGACCGGATCTACGGCCTGATCGTCGAGTGGGGTCTCGACCACTGGGCGGATCCGCGGCAGACGCTGCCGGGCACCATCAACACCAACGACGGCGGCCGGGGCGTCTACTTCCTCGACCCGTCCGGACACTACCTGGAGATCATCACCCGCCCGTACGGGTCGGGCCGGTAGTCCGCGGCCGGGATGCCGGTGCTCGCTAGTCTGGATTGTCGTGGACACGACCAGGACTACCCCGACGCGCACCGGCATCGAGATCGCCTACCGGGACAGCGGTGAGCCCTCGGTGCCGGGGTCGGCGGACGTCCCGTCCGTGCCGGTGGTGCTGGTGCACGGGATGGGCGGTGACGGCGGCACCTGGCACCGTTTCGCCCGCGCACTCGTCGCCCGCGGGCGGCGCGTCCTCGTCCCGGATCTGCGGGGGCACGGTCGCAGTGCCCGCGCCGCGTCGTACCTGTTCGAGGAGTTCGGCGCCGACGTGGTCGAGGTGTGCGACAACCTGGGCCTGACGAGGGTGGATCTCGTGGGGCACTCGCTCGGCGGCCATGCCGCGTCGCTCGCGGCGCAGGCCCGACCGGGGCTGGTCCGCCGGCTGGTGATCGAGGAGGCCCCGCTCCCGTTGCGACCCGGTGACCCGGAACAGGTGTTCGCGAACCGGCTGCCGTCGCTGCCGGAACTCTGGCACGCGACGACGAGCGTCATCCGGCATCCGCGGGCCGTGTTCGCCTTCGACCGGTCGATGACGGGCTCCGCGATCGAGCAGTTCCGCCGCCCGGATCCGTTGTGGTGGGACCGATTGCCGGGCATCGAGGCCGACACGCTCATCCTGCGCGGTGGTCCGGGCGGGATGGTCGACCCGGGCAAGCTCGAGTCCGCGGTCGCGGCGATACCGAAGTGCCGGGTGGTGGTGTTTCCGGGCGGGCACAGCATTCACCGAGACCGGTACGACGAGTTCGCCGCCCACGTCCTGCCGTTTCTGATGAAGCTTCAGACGAGCTGACAAAAAGTCCGAAAATGTAAACCGCGGCGGCCTCGACAGGACTAGCGTGGAAACGGAAAGAGGGGGCTCGGAACGAGGAAGAAGGACCCACGATGTCGACACTCACGCCCGGACGTCCCTACGCGCCCGGCAGGCAAGGGTTCAGCTCGCTCCGCGACGGGGGACTCAACTGGGACGCGTTCCCGTTGCGGCTGTTCACGAAGGGCAACGCCAAGTTCTGGAACCCCACGGACCTCGACTTCAGCCGGGACGCGGAGGACTGGGAGGGGCTGAACTCGGAGCAGCAGCGCAACTCCACGTATCTGGTCGCGCAGTTCATCGCCGGTGAGGAAGCGGTCACCGAGGACATCCAGCCGTTCATGAAGGCGATGGCCGCCGAGGGGCGTTTCGGCGACGAGATGTATCTGACGCAGTTCTGTTTCGAGGAGGCCAAGCACACCCAGGTGTTCCGGTTGTGGATGGACGCGGTGGGCCTGACCCGGGACCTGCACCCCTTCGTCGCCGAGAACCCGTATTACCGGCAGTTGTTCTACGAAGAGTTGCCGGGATCGCTGAAGGTCCTCGAGACCGATCCCAGCCCGGCCAATCAGGTGCGGGCCAGCGTCACCTACAACCACGTCATCGAGGGCAGCCTCGCGCTCACCGGGTACTACGCGTGGCAGAAGGTGTGCACGACGCGCGGAATCCTGCCGGGAATGCAGGAACTCGTCCGCAGGATCGGCGACGACGAACGACGCCACATGGCGTGGGGGACGTTCACCTGCCGCAGGCACGTCGCCGCCGACGACGGCAACTGGGGCGTGGTCCAGGAGCGGATGGCGGAGTTGATGCCGTTGGCACTGGGCATGATCGACTGGGTCAACAAGCAATTCGAGGTCCAGCCGTACGGGCTCGACGAACAGGAGTTCATCGCGTACGCCGCGGACCGGGCGCAGCGCAGGCTGGGGGCGATCGAATCCGCGCGCGGACGCCCGGTCGAGGAAATCGACCTGGACTACTCGCCCGAGGCGCTCGAGGAGAAGTTCGGCGAGGAGGACGCCAAGGCGATGTCCGAGGCTGCCGGCTGAGACACACTGCGCGGTGGCAATGGCAGGATCTGCTCATGGCGCTCACCGCACTCGACCGCAGACTCCTCGGCTGGTCCGCAGCATTCGTGATCTCGCAGGCGAACATCATCCGCCTGCTCGGTCCCGTGGCACCCCGGCTCGCCGAGATCCAGACGGCCCGCTCCGCCCGGGACTACACGGCGATCCTCGACGGGATGACCGATTCCGACACGGCGCGCTACCGCAGCCACTACTACCCGGACTTCGTCCACCCGCTGATCTACGCCGTCGCGCTGCGCACGGGTGCCCGGCGGTTGGCGGAACTGACCCCGCTGTCGCCGAGAACGCGGAAGGTGCTGGCGGTGGCGCCGGTGATCTCGGCGGCGGGCGACTACGCCGAGAACGTCGTCGGGCTGTACCTGCTGTCCCACCGTGAGCACATCACCGACGCGACCGTGCGGGCCACCAGTGCGGTCAGCGTCACCAAATGGGTGCTGGCGCTCGGGGCGCTCGGGTACCTGTCCCAGGGATTCGTGAGGGTCTGGGCGGGAAAGCTGTTCTCCCGCTAGATTCAGGCGCATGAGTGCTGCCGAGTTGAGCGTCGAGTACTTCACCGGCCAGGCCGAGTTCCGGGAGTGGCTCGCCGCCCATCACGCCTGCTCGCCCGGCATCTGGCTGAAGATGGCCAAGAAGGGGTCGGCGCAGTCGTCGATCGACTACGACCGGGCGCTGGAGGTCGCGCTGTGCTACGGCTGGATCGACAGCCAGGTCCGCCGCGTCGACGACGACTTCTTCGTGCAGCGGTTCACCCCGCGCTCGTCGCGGAGTCCGTGGTCCAAGCGGAACCGCGAGTTCGCGGAGAAACTCGCCGAGGCCGGTCTCCTCGAGCCCGCGGGCGTGGCCGAAGTCGAGCGGGCCAGGGCGGACGGCCGCTGGGACCGCGCGTACGCGGGACAGAAGGCGGCGGAGATGCCGCAGGACTTCCTGGACGCCCTCGCGCGGAATCCCGAGGCCGAGGCCTTCTACGCGACACTCGACAGCCACAACCGGTACGCCGTCTACTACCGCCTGCAGGACGCCAAACGCCCGGAGACGCGTGCCCGCCGCATCGAGAAGTTCGTCCAGCAGCTGGCGGAGCGCAGGAAGTTCCACGACTGACCGATTTTCGCTACTGACACAATGGCAGCGTGCCTGACACGATCACCGCCACCTGCTCCGCGCTGTCCGCGGCCGACGAGCCCCTCGCGGGCACCGCTGCGCACGTCAGGGGCTGGGTGTGCCTGGAATTCCCCGGAGCGTGGGGCCGGGACGTGCTCGACGGCGCGGCGCTCGGCACGGACTTGGCCCGCGAACTCGACGCCCGCGCCGACGCCGCCGGGGTGCGGATCATGTTCATCCGCCGGCCCGGCCGCGGCACCGCGTCACCGGATCGGCGCACGGTGCTGCTGGCACAGTCGCACCCTGCGCGGTCGTGGTGCGAGCGGCTCGAGATCGGCTACCCGGAGGACCTGCTCGAGCTGGACCTCGGTCTGGTCGCGGGACCCGCGCCGGGTCTGGGCACGCCGGTGACGGACCCCGTCGCCCTGGTGTGCGCGCACGGGAAGAGGGACCAGTGCTGCGCCGTGCTCGGGCGGCCGGTCGCGGCCGGCCTGACCGCGGAGTTCGGCGACGCGGTGTGGGAGTGCTCGCACACGGGCGGGCATCGTTTCGCGCCGTCGCTGATCCTGCTGCCGACGGGCTACACGTACGGCCGGCTGTCGGTGCAGCAGAGCGTCGACGCGGTCCGCGCCGCCGCCCGGGGCGAGGTGTACCGGACCGGGCTGCGCGGCCGCAGTTGCTGGGACACCCAGGGGCAGGTGGCGGAACTCGCCGTCCGCGATCTGGTGGACGCCGCTGCCGACGAGCTGACGGTGGACGCGAATTCGGTTGTCACCCACCGCGACGGGCGTCGCTGGGTCGTCGACCTCGAGGAGCGGGAACTGCCGCCGCGGCCGGCGAGTTGCGGGGCGGCGCCGAAGCCGGTGCGGCCCGTCGTCGCCACCGGAGTTCGCGCCCGCACCCCCTGAGACGGTCACCAGTGGGTGCCGGGCACCAGCCTTCCGACCTTCCGGGCGGCGCGGCCCAGCATCGACGACGTGTGGTGCCCGGGTTCCGGCGTGCGCCGAGGGGCCGGCGTCGCGTCGTCCGTGCTCGTTCCCTTCGCGGCCGGTGAATCGGGGAACATGCGATACATCTGGTGCATCACGCGGTCCTTGACCGCCGGTGCGAAGACGTGGCCGAGTTCACCGAGCGTGCCGGTCGGGACGTCGATGCGTTTGGGGCGTTCGATCAGCGCACGGACGACCATGGCGGCCGCCTTCTCCGGGGACGTGATCGGCCCGATGTTGTACCGGCCGGTGGGCGCGATCATCGGCGTCTCGACCAGCGGCATGTGGATGGTGGTGAACGTGATTCCGTCCGAGAGTGTTTCGGATGCCGCGACGTCGGTGAATCCGTCGAGGGCCGATTTGCTGGCGACGTAGGCGGCGAACCGCGGGGTCGCGCCCTGGACCCCGGCGCTGCTGATGTTGACGATGTGGCCGAACCGCCGCTCGCGCATCTGCGGGAGGAAGGCGAGGACGAGTCGGACCGCGCCGAAGTAGTTGACGGCCATGGTCCGTTCGAAATCGTGGAACCGGTCCGTCGAGTGGTACAGCCCCCGGCGAATCGAACGACCCGCGTTGTTGACGAGCATGTCGACGTGATCGTGTTCGGCGAGAACGGCTTTGACGGTGTGCTCGACCGACTCGTCGTCGGTGATGTCGCAGGGGTAGCCGTAGGCCTCGCCGCCCGCCGCGCGGATCTCCGTGACGACGGCGTCGAGTTCCGTGGTGCGCCGGGCGAGCAGGATGACCTTCGCGCCCTTGCGGGCCGTCGCGATCGCGGAACTCCGGCCGATCCCGGACGACGCCCCGGTGATCACCACGTGCCTGCCAACGAGCGGTCCGGCGGGGTGGGGCCTGCGCGCCCGGTCGGGGTCGAGGTTCTCGCGCCAGTACGACCACAGCACGCCGGCGTACGAGGCGAAAGGGGGCACCTCGATGCCGGTGCCGCGCAGCGCCTCCCGGGTGTCGCGGTCGTCGAACACCGTGGGCAGGGTCAGGTTCTCGACGAGCACCGGCGGGATGCCGAGTGCGCCGAGCACGGCCTTGCGGCCCGCGTCGAGGGCGGAGTCGGGGGCGGGGGTGAGGAACGGGCGGACGAGTTCGCCGGGCAGTCCGATCGCGGGGTGCGGTGCGCCTGCCGCCTCGGCGAGCGCGGCGTAGATTTCCCGGACCGGCTGGGGGCGCGGATTGACGAGGTGGAACGTCTGGCCGTCCCGTCCCGGCGCCGTCATCAGTTCCACGACGGCCGCCGCGACGTAGTCGACGGGCACGACGTTGGTCGCGCCGATCCGTGGGACGGCCACGGGCAGCGCGGCGGGGAGTTTCGCGAGCGCCGCGATGGCGGGGAAGAGGTAGTACGGGCCGTCGATCTTGTCCATCTCGCCGGTGACCGAACTGCCGACCACCGCGGCGGGGCGGTAGATGCGTGTGCGCAGGCCCTCGGCGTCACGGACCAGTTTCTCGGCCTCGAACTTGGTGCGGTGATACGGGGTGGGGAAGCTCTGGCCGAGATCGAAATCGGTTTCCCTGAACGGCCCCTCGTGATCTCCCGCGACGGCGATGGAGGAGACGTGGTGGAGAGTCGCATCCAGTTCCCGGGCCAGCGCGATGACAGAACGGGTGCCGTCGACGTTCGTGGCGGCCTGCTCGTCGCCGGCCGTGAGGTCGTAGATCGCGCCGAGGTGCAGGACGTGGTCGGCCGCGGGTGCGGACCCGAGTCCGAGGCCGGGCTCGGTCAGGTCACCGATCAGCGGATGCACCCGTTCGCCGCCGGGCATGCCGTCGACGAGCGCTTCCAGTCGCGCGACGGACGCGCGCCGGACGAGGACGTGGATCTCGGCTGATGCATCGCGGTCGAGGATCAGGGGCAGCACGTGCCGACCCAGGAATCCGGTACCGCCGGTGACGAGGTAGGTGGCCATGCCCCGAACTTACTCCAAAGTAAGATGATGCACTAGTGGCCGAGACCCACCTTGGCGTGCACCTTCTTCATCCAGGCCGGAGCCCACCAGTTGGCCTCGCCCATCAGCTTCACCAGGGACGGAACGAGGAGCATCCGGACCACCGTCGCGTCGACGAGCAGCGCGACGATCATGCCCACGCCGAGGAACCGCATGATCGACAGACCGGAGATGGTGAACGCCCCGGTCACCACCACGAGCAGCAGCGCGGCGGCCGTCACGATCCGGCCGGTGCGCTCGGTGCCGAAACGCACGGCCTCCTCCGTCGTCGCGCCCGCCTCGTGCGCCTCGACCATGCGCGACATCAGGAACACCTCGTAGTCGGTCGACAGGCCGAAGACGACGGCGAGAATGAGGACCACGAACGTCGCCTCGAGCGGTGCCGGACTGACCCCCAGCAGGCCCGCGCCGTGTCCGAGCTCGAAGATCCAGGTGAGCACCCCGAACGTGGCGGCGAGACTCAGCCCCGCCATCGCGACCGCCTTGATCGGCAGCACCACCGAGCCGAAGGCCAGGAACAGCAGGACCAGCGTCGAACCCACCATGATCGCGATCATGACCGGCAGCCAGTGCACGATCGCGGCGTTGCCGTCGTCGACGGTCGCCTGGCCGCCGCCGACGAGCAGTTCGGTTCCCTCGGGGGCGGAGATGGCGCGGAGACCGTCCACCGCCGCGCTCTGGTCGTCGGTGGTCACTCCCTCGGAGTAGACGGCCTGCACCGCCACCAGTTCGCCGCCCGCCGCGACGACGGTGGCGGCGCCGATGCCCGGCACCTGACCGGCGGCCTGGGCCACCGCGGCCCCGTCGGCGGCAGTGGGTGCGGTGCCGTCGGCGCCCCGGAGGATCAGGGTGGCGCCGTTCCCGGTGGTGGGAAATTCGGTGGTGAGGGTGTCGGTGGCGATACGGGCGGGATCGTTCTCGGGCAGCGCCGTGTACGTGACCTCGCCGAGCGACGCGCTGAGCAGCGGCGCGGCCAGGACCATCAGACCCGCGACGATCCCGACCGCGATGGCGACCGGCCGACGCATCACCCAGGTGACGACGGAGCCCCAGAACTTGCGGGCGCGCACCTCACCGCGCTGCGCCGCATCCTTGCGCCAGCTCAGCGCGTTGATGCGGTGACCGAGGATCGCGAGCAGCGCAGGCACCGCGGTGAGGGACAGCAGCGCCGCACTCGCGACCGCGGCCATCGCACCGAACCCGAGCGACTTGATCACGTCCTGGGGAAACACCAGCATCCCCGAGAACGCGCACACGAGAAGCAGACCGGAGAACAATACGGTGCGCCCCGCGGTCAGGACGGTGCGCCGGGTCGCCTCGGCCACGTCGGCGCCGGACTCGAGTTCCTCGCGGAAACGGCCGACGATGAACAGGCCGTAGTCGATCGCGAGCCCCAGGCCGAGCAGGGACGCCACGTTGATCGCGAACGAACTGACGTCGGTGAACAGGGTCAGCAGGCGCAGCGTGGCGAGGGCGCTGAAGATCGAGAGCAGCCCGACGAACACCGGAACGGCGGCGGCGACCAGACCGCCGAAGATGAAGACCAGCAACACGAGAGTGATCGGCAGCGCGATCGCCTCGGCCAGCACCAGGTCCTGTTGCAGCCGGTTGTTGAACGCCACACCCACCACCGAGTTGCCCGCGAACTCGGTGTCGACGCCCTCCACCTCGAGCTTCGGCAACAGATCGTTGAACGTGGCCGCTGTGATCCCGGCATCCGGGTCGACGGTGATCGCGGCCGAAGCCTTGGTACCGTCCTCCGACACCATCAGGTGCTTCCTCGTCGCGTCCGCCGTCCAGTACGACGTCACCGAATACGTCGGCACCTCGGCGGCGAACCGGTCGAGACTCGCGGTGACCTGGGGGCCGATGTCACCCAGGGTCTTCCCGTCGGGTGCGGTGTAGATGGCGATGATGTCCGGCGTCTGCGGACCCAGATTGTCCTCGACGATTCGCGCCACCTCGGCGGATTCGCTACCGGGGTCGATGAATCCGCCGGAGCTGAGCTTCGCGAACACCCCGGTGCCCCACACGCCGCTGACCAGGACGACGAGCACGGCGAGGGTCAGGACCCACCATTTGCGTGAAACAACGGTCGAGGCCCAACGTGTCATGCGTCAACTCCGGGTGGTCGGGGGCGGTCGGCTGCGACTGCCGACTGTAGTGCGGATCCAGGGATTGCCGGTGGGGGTGTGACGCGGGTCCCGGCGAATCGTGCATACTCGGCGGTGCACTTGCAGTCACACGCACGGGGGAAGCCGGTCCGAATCCGGCGCTGACCCGCAACGGTAGGCCACCAGAGCATTTCGGTGGCGAGCCCGATTACCCGGCGTGTGGTGTGCGACATCCTTTTCGTCGTGGTCTACGAAGCGGAGTCCCGCAGGCGCGCCTGCACGTGGGCGTCTGCCGGCTTCTCATTCGTGGCTCTGAGCCGCAATGAGGTTTACATGCACGGTCAGTTGTTCCGAAGTTCCGCTCTGGTCACGCTCGCCGTGGCCGCGCTGGTGGTCGCCGGGTGTTCGCGGGGGGAGTCCGCGGGGCAGACCGCTTCCACCGAATCCTTCGCCGAACCGGTGTCCGTCACCAACTGCGCGCGAACGGAGACGTTCGACGCGCCGCCGCAGCGCATCGTCAGCATGAACGATCACGTCACCGAGGTGCTGATCGAGATGGGGGCCGGTGATCGCATCGTCGGCACGGGGTACGGCGACGCGACCCCGCTGCCGGAGTTCGCGGACGCCTTCTCGAAGATCCCGAAACTCGCGAAGGAATACCCGACCCGGGAACAGATCCTCGACCTCGACCCCGACCTGGTGGTCGGCGGTATGCGCAGCGCGTTCGACGAGAAGGAAGGGCGCTCGCGCGAATCCCTCGGCGAACAGGGCATCCCCACCTTCCTGTTCTCCGAGTACTGCGGGCAGGGCTTCCCCGACATCGGACTGCTGCGCAACGATTACACGCAGCTCGGTGAGATCCTCGGCGTCCCGGACGAGGCACGCGCCGTCAGCGACCGGGTGACGTCCGGATTGCAGGCCGTGCGGGACGAGATCGCAGGCACCACTCCGGTTCCGACGTTCTTCTACGATTCCGGCGAGGACGTCCCGCTGACGATCGGCGGCGTGGGTGTTGGCCAGCTCATCGCGGACCACGCGGGCGCGGCCAACCTCTTCGCCGAGGGGCAGAAGCCGTATTCGACGTCCACGTGGGAGATCATCGGTGAACGCGCCCCGGAGGCGATCGTCGTCCTCGACTACGGCACGACGAGCGCGCAGGCGAAGATCGACTTTCTGAAGTCGCACCCGATCATGTCTACGACGCCCGCTGTGAAGGCGGGTCGTTTCGTGGTGGTGCCGCTCGACGACTTCTTCGAGAGCCCGCGCCTGGTGCGGTCGGTGGAGACGATCGCGCGGGCGCTGCATCCGGACGCCGTCGGCGCGCGATGACCACGACCGCCGAACGTGCGGCGCCACCCGCGTCGCCGACGCACCCGGCCCGGACGCGCGTCGGGTTCGCGGGCCTGATGATGCTGCTCGCCCTGACGACCCTGTTCGTCCTCGGCCTCGCGGTGTCGTTCGGTTCCGTGCGCATCCCCGTCGGCGACGTCTGGGCGATCGTCGCGCACCGGGTGGCCCCGGGTGCGTTCGACCCCTGGTGGTCGCAGGCCCGGGAATCGATCGTCCTGGACTCCCGGTTGCCGCGGGCGCTGACCGCCGCGGTCGTCGGGGCGGCGCTCGCCCTGGCAGGAGCCGTGGCGCAGGCGGTGACACGTAATCCACTGGCCGATCCATATCTGCTCGGGGTGTCCTCGGGTGCGGGTTTCGGCGTGGTGGTGGTGACGGTGCTCGGGCTCGGAGTGGGAGCGCTCGGCGTGTTCACGATTCCCGCCGCGGCGTTCCTGGGCGCCATGGTGCCGCTGTTCCTGTCACTGGCGATCGGTGGCCGGTATCCGCAGCCGACCGCGGTCATCCTCGTCGGTGTCGCGTCGGCGCAGGTGTTCTCCGCCCTCATCACCTTCTCGATCCTGGTCGTCGCCGACGAGCACCAACTGAGTTCGGTGATGCACTGGCTGGCAGGCGGTTTCGGCGACTCACGCTGGTCGACGGTGATTTTCCCGGCTCTCGCACTCGCAACGGTGGGGGCGGCGATGATGCTGAGCGCGAGCCGCGTCGACCTGCTGCAGGCGGGAGACGACGGCGCCGCCGCCCTGGGGATGAACGTGCGGCGCTTCCGCGTCGTGCAGTTGCTCGGGGTGTCGATGCTGGCAGGGGCGGCCGTGTCCGTCGCCGGCGGCATCGGCTTCATCGGCCTGCTCGTGCCGCACCTGGCCGGGTACGTCGTGGGCGCCCGAGCGGTCAGGCTGCTGCCGGTCGCCGCGTTCCTCGGCGCGATCGCGATGGTCGCGGCGGACACGGCCGCGCGGTCGGTCGCGCGGAGCATCGAGGTCCCCGTGGGCGTCGTCACCGCCCTCGTGGGAGCACCGATCTTCGTGTGGATGCTGTACCGGCAGTACGGGAGGGCAGAGCGGTGACCGCGCTGCGCCTGCACCGGGTGCGCGCCGAACTCGGATCGCGGGAAGTGCTGCACGGCGTCGACCTCGCCGTGCGCCCCGGTGAGGTGCTGGCGCTGGTCGGGCCCAACGGTTCCGGGAAGACCACGGCGCTGCGCTGCTGCTACCGCGCGCTCACCCCGACCGCGGGCGCCGTCGTCGTCGACGGAACGGACAGCGCCGATCTGGGCAGGCGGGAACTCGCCCGCACGATCGGCGCGAGCACCCAGGAACCGCGGGTGTCCGCGGGACTGACCGTGCGCGAATCCGTGTCGCTCGGACGCGTCCCGCACCGGGGCTGGTTCGAACGGGCGAACGGGGTCGACGGCGAGATCGTGGAGACGTGCATACGGCAGGTGGGGCTGGCCGAACTCGCCGGCCGCGACGTGCACGCGCTGTCCGGTGGGGAACGCCAGCGGGTGTCGATCGCCCGGGCTCTCGCGCAGCAGCCGCGGGTCCTGCTGCTCGACGAACCCACCAACCACCTCGACCTGCGGCATCAGCTGACGGTGATGAACCTGCTGCGCGACCTCGCGCGCGACGGTCTCGCGATCGTCGTGACCATGCACGACCTCCGGCTGGCCGTGGAGTACTGCGACACACTGGCCGTGCTGCACGATGGACGGGTGATCAGCACCGGTCCGCCCGCCGACGTCCTGGACGACACCGTGCTCGGCGGGGTGTTCGGCATCCGCGCCGTCGTGCGGTCGAGTCCGCGGCTGACGATGGAGATCCGGGGGCTGGCCGATGGATGAGAAACTGCGGCGCGCGTACGAGCTGACCGCCCGCCGCGTCCCGATGATCGCCGACCAGATCGAGCACCGCGGCGCCGCCGCGTTCCCGGCCGTGCGACTGACCGATCCCGGCTGGCTCGCGGAGCGGGTCGCGGACACGGCGGCGCGGTGGGGCAGCGACGACCCCCGGGTCAACGGCACGCTGTGGTGGTACTCGGCCAGTTCGACGCTGACCGGGATCCCGATCGCGACCGCGCTCGTCACGGGTGTCGCCGCCCACCCGGGGCTCGGCGACGCCGTGGCATTCCTCCGGGACGACGGGTACCTCGGGGGCATCACCGCGTCGTCGGGGCTGCCGGTCACCGAGGGGCTGTCCGAACTCGCGGCCGAGATGGCCGCGGCACTGACGCCGATCGTCGATGCGCTCGCCGCGGTGTCCGGGGTGCGGCACGCCGCGATGTGGGCGATCACCACGGATTCGATCGCCAACCGGGCCCTCGACGCGGGAACGGCGTGCGGCGACCGCGCCCGGGGCAGCATCTTCGCCCGGGGTCTGGTGGACGCACTCCGCCGCGCCGGTGTGGTGCTGCCGGACCCGCGGTTCGTCGACGTCCGGGCAGGGACGCTGTCGCGCCGGTTCACGCAACGGGCGTCGTGCTGCCTGATCTACGAGACTCCCGGCTCGGGCAAGTGCGTGAGCTGTCCGCGAAGGCCTGCCGAGGACCGTCTGAGAGGTCTGGCCGCGCTGGTGAGGTGACCCGCATTGACCGGTCCGCGAGGGCGATGGCACACTGACAGTGTTCGAACTCCCGTTCGAATGATGCGCCTTCCCCAGCGGCATCTTCTGTGATCTCGGCACGTACGTGCGCGGGTAGAAGAGGTGTAATCAGATGGGTTGGGGAAACGGTCCGCCGACGTGGTCCGAGATGGAACGCGTCCTGTCGGGCAGGCCGGGGCGGGTCGACCCGGAGTCGATGTATCCGGGCGACGGCGGCGACAGTCCCGCATGGTCGCGCAAACGGGGGGAGTACCGGGCGGGCCGTCAGGAGCGTCCCGGTTCCACCGTGCCGTACGCCGAACTGCACGCGCACTCGGCGTTCAGCTTCCTCGACGGCGCCTCTCCGCCGGAAGAGCTGGTGGAGGAGGCCGTCCGGCTCGGTCTCGAGGCCATCGCGCTCACCGACCACGACGGGTTCTACGGTGTGGTCCGGTTCGCCGAGGCGGCGAAGGAGCTGAACATGCGCACGGTGTTCGGGTCCGAACTGACGTTGGACGACGCGCACCTGCTGGTGCTGGCGCGAGGCCAGGAGGGGTACCGGCGGCTCTCCCGGGAGATCGCGGCGGCGCATCTCGCGGGAGGGGAGAAGGGCAGACTGCGCTACGACCTCGACGGCCTCGCCGATGCCGCCGGTGGGCACTGGCAGATCCTGACCGGCTGCCGGAAGGGGCATGTGCGTCAGGCGCTGGCCGGAGGCGGCCAGGACGCCGCGGCCGCCCGGCTCCGGGAACTGATCGACCGATTCGGGGCCGACCGGGTCACGGTGGAACTCACCCATCACGGCGTCGCGGAGGACGCCGAGCGCAACGCCTGCCTCGCCGAACTCGCACAGCAGCACGGACTTCGGGTGATCGCGTCCACGGCGGCACACTTCGCGGGACCGCCGCGGAGGAGACTGGCCATGGCGATGGCCGCCGTCCGGGCCCGTCAGAGTCTCGACGACGCGGCCGGGCACCTGGCGCCCGCCGGGGGAGCGCACCTGCGGTCCGGTGAGGAGATGGCGCACCTCTTCGCCGCGTACCCGGACGCCGTCCGCGGTGCCGCGGAACTCGGCCTGGAGTGCGCGTTCGACCTGCGGCTCATCGCGCCGCAACTGCCCCCGTTCGACGTTCCCGACGGACACACCGAGGCCAGCTGGCTGCGCACGCTCACGATGGACGGGGCCCGTCGCCGCTACGGCGCGCCTGCGGACCGGCCGGAGGCCTACCGGCAGATCGAGCACGAACTGGACATCATCACCGGGCTGAACTTCCCGGGCTACTTCCTGGTGGTCCACGACATCGTGTCGTTCTGCAAGAACAACGACATCCTCTGCCAGGGAAGGGGTTCGGCGGCCAACTCCGCCGTCTGCTACGCCATCGGCATCACCAACGTGGATCCCGTCCGCAACAAATTGCTGTTCGAACGTTTCCTCTCACCCGAACGCGACGGCCCCCCGGACATCGACGTCGACATCGAATCCGACCGCCGGGAGGAGGCCATCCAGCACGTCTACACCAAGTACGGACGCCAGTACGCGGCGCAGGTGGCGAACGTCATCACATACCGCGGAAAGTCCTCGGTCCGGGACATGGCCCGGGCACTGGGTTTCTCGCAGGGGCAGCAGGACGCGTGGAGCAAGCAGGTCAGCCGCTGGGGTGGGATCGGGAAGGAGGCCGGCACCGACATTCCGCCCGCTGTCCTCGAACTGGCCGCTCAGATCGAGGGGTTTCCGCGGCACCTCGGCATCCACTCGGGTGGCATGGTGATCTGCGACCGGCCGATCGCCGACGTGTGCCCGGTGGAGTGGGCGCGCATGGCGAACCGCAGTGTTCTGCAGTGGGACAAGGACGATTGCGCTGCGGTGGGTCTGGTGAAATTCGACATGCTGGGTCTCGGCATGCTCTCCGCGCTGCACTACATGATCGACCTCGTGGCCGAGCACAAGGGGATCGAGGTGGATCTGGCGCAGCTGGACCTCTCCGAGGAGGCCGTCTACGAGATGTTGCAGCGGGCGGACTCGGTGGGGGTGTTCCAGGTGGAGTCGCGGGCCCAGATGGCCACCCTGCCGAGGCTGAAACCGCGGAACTTCTACGACCTGGTGGTGGAGGTGGCGCTCATCCGCCCCGGCCCGATCCAGGGCGGATCGGTGCACCCGTACATCCGTCGCCGCAACAAGCTCGAACCGGTGACCTACGACCACCCGTCCCTGGAGAAGGCGCTGAAGCGGACGCTGGGTGTGCCGCTGTTCCAGGAACAGCTGATGCAGATGGCGGTCGACGTGGCGGGTTTCAGCCCGGCCGAGGCCGACCAGCTCCGCCGGGCCATGGGGTCCAAGCGGTCGCCCGAGAAGATGGAACGGCTGAGGGGGCGGCTCTACCAGGGCATGCGGGATCTGCACGGAATCGGCGAGGACGTCGCCGACCGGATCTACGAGAAGCTGTACGCTTTCGCGAATTTCGGTTTCCCCGAAAGTCATTCGCAGAGTTTCGCGGCCCTGGTGTTCTATTCGTCGTGGTTCAAGCTGCATCACCCGGCGGCGTTCTGTGCAGGTCTGCTGCGGGCGCAGCCGATGGGGTTCTACTCGCCGCAGTCGCTGGTGGCCGACGCCCGCAGGCACGGGGTGCGGGTGCACGGCGCGGACGTCAATGCGAGCCTCGCGCACGCCACCGTCGAGGCGGGCGGGACGGAGGTGCGTCTCGGGCTCGGGGAGGTGCGGCACATCGGGACCGCGCTGGCCGAGCGGATCGTCGAATCCCGCGGCGACGGCGGGCCGTACACGTCCTTCCTCGACCTCACCGGCCGGGTGGAACTGAGCACGGCACAGGCCGAATCGCTGGCCACCGCAGGTGCTCTCGACAGTTTCGGGTTGTCCCGGCGGGAGGCGCTGTGGGCGGCGGGCGCCGCGGCGGGGGAGCGTCGCGACCGGCTGCCGGGGATCGGGGCGTCCACCCGCGCGCCGACCCTGCCGGGGATGAGCGATCTCGAACTGGCCGCGGCGGACGTGTGGGCCACCGGGGTGTCACCGGACACGTATCCCACCGAGTTCCTGCGCCCGCAACTCGATGCGCTCGGAGTGATCCCTGCGGCGCGCCTGCTCGACGTTCCCGACGGCGACCGGGTTCTGGTGGGTGGGGCGGTGACGCACCGGCAGCGCCCGGCGACGGCGGCGGGGGTCACGTTCATCAACCTCGAGGACGAGACCGGCATGGTCAACGTCGTCTGTTCGGTGGGGTTGTGGGCGAAGTACCGCACACTCGCCAACACGGCACCCGCACTGCTGGTCCGCGGCAAGGTGCAGAACGCCGAAGGCGCGGTGACGGTGGTGGCGGATCGGTTGCAGCTGATGGATTTGCGGGTGTCCGCCAAATCCAGGGACTTCCGATGAGCCCCGCACCGCTAGCATCTGGTCATGAGGAGATACGTGTTGTCGGCGATCGTCGTGGCTACGCTGGCGCTCGCGGGGTGTGGGGGTTCGAACAGCGACTCCTCCCAGTCGTCGCCCACACCCTCGCCGGGGGACTCGAGTCAGATGGAGATCGGTGGCGCGGTGCAGCAACCCGCGAAAGACCAGGCGCCCACCGAGCGTCAGGAGATCATCACCGGTCAGGTCGCGCTCACCGCGGACGACCCGGTGGCGGTCGGCAGGCAGATCGTCGACAAGGTCGATGATCTGGGCGGGCGCATCGACCAGCTCACCGAACAGCCGGGCTCCGACGGCCAGGACGCGAGCAGTTCCCTGACCATCCGGGTGCCCGCCGACTCGCTCACCCGGACGTTGGACGATCTGCGGGAGTTGGGCAAGGTCACCAGCGTCAGCGTCACGAAGAGCGACGTGACGATGCAGTCGCAGGATCTCGACGCCCGGATCAACGCATTGACAGCGTCCGTCACCCGCCTGCAGGGGCTCATCACGTCGGCCGCGAACACCGCGGATCTGATCGAGGCCGAGAAGGCGTTGTCGGAGCGTCAGGGCGAACTGGACAGCCTCACCGCCCAGAAGCGGTCGCTGAGCGACCAGGTGGCACTGGCCACGATCACGATCGACGTCACCACCACCGATGCCGAACGGCCGAGCACCGGTCCGGACAACTTCTGGGAAGGCGTCGTCGCGGGCTGGAACGCCCTGCTGACCGCGATCGCGGGCGGCGCCGTGGTCGTGGGCGCGCTGATTCCCTGGTTCGGTTTCGTGGCCGTCATCGCACTGGTCGTGTACGGCGCGTACCGTCTGCGCCGGATGTACAACAGGCCGCCCGGACCCCCGTCGGGCCCGGCGCCGGAACGAGAAGAGGCGAAGACGCAATGATCGAAGTCGACCTGAATGCCCTGGACGGCGCATTGGCGTCGGGTGCCCCCGTCATCGACGTGCGCGAGGCCGACGAGTACGCCCAGGCCCGGGTTCCGGGAGTGACACTGATTCCGCTCAGCGAGTTCGTCGCGCGCGTGGACGAGATCCCGGAGGCCGAGGTCGTCTACGTGATCTGCGCGGTCGGCGGCCGGAGCCTGCAGGCGGCGGAGTATCTGAATGCGCGGGGGATCAACGCCGTGTCGGTTGCGGGCGGGACGTCCGCGTGGATGCAGTCCGGCCGCCCCGTCGACTCGGGCGCCTGACACCCGAGTCACGGTTCGTGGTCAGCGCGCCGCGCTGAAGGCGTGGGCTGCGGAATCGTCCCGGACGACGCGCTCACCCAGTCGCCCGGCGGCGTGCCGCAGTGTGCGGACCGCGACGGTGCCCCAGATGACGACCAGCGCGCACCACAGGGTCACGCCTGCGCCGACGATCACGACGGAATCCGTCGCCAGGCCGAGCGAGTTCGCTCCCAGCGCGCAGGTGCCGACGGGGAACGTGAAACTCCACCAGCTGGGGGTGAACGTCAACCCGCGGCGAAAGGCCCTGGCGGTCACGGTGACCACGGTCGCGAGGGCGAGGACGCCGAGCGCGCCGACGGTGGTCCCGTAGACGACGCCCACCGCGTGGAGCCAGGCGTGGCCGGACGCCGCGCCGAGCAGATTGATCGCCGCCACCGACTGCCCGATCACGCCGAGCGGAATCCAGAGGGTCGGCACGAGCGGGGTGGCGGGGAGCCCGTTGCTCAGCAGATGGCGGCCGACGACGACGGCGACGGTCACCGCGGCGCTCAGCGCCAGCGCGAACAGCGAGTAGCAGACCACCAGCATCGCGATCCGAGGTATGCCCTCGGGGAGGTGCTTGACCAGTGCGGCTCCGGAGGCGGCCGACACCATGGGCGGCACGACGGGCATGAGCCAGGACGGCACCGGTGTCACCTGGTGGGGCCGGGTCAGCCTGCGGGCCATGACGGCGTAGGTGACGAGCCCGATGCCGGTCCCGATCGTCCAGAGTGTGGCCGAGACGGGGACGGCGACGTCGCCGAGAAGTGCGCCACCCGCGGATCCGGTGCCGGCGCCGACGGTCAGCACTGCCATCGACACGGCGCCGTAGAACGGGAACATCGTGTGGCTGCGCGCGTCGGCGAGGGCGTCGTCGCGGCGGCGGATCCAGTGCCGAACCAGTGCGGTCGTCAGCAGCACGAGCAGCGTCACGGCGATCAGCCAGAAGACCTCGGAGGCCGTCCGGACCACCGGAACGCCGACCGGAAATGCGGCGGCGACGACTGCGAGGATGCCGGTGCCCATCACTGCTGCGAACCAATTCGGGGTCATACCCAGAGCTTGCCGCCGCGTCGTCGTGGCCGGTAGAAGGCTTGTCGTTGAATGCCCACAAATCACGTTTGTGGGACTAGCCTTGGGTTGTGCCGCTGTCTCCCCGAGTACCCGAACTCAGTGCCCTCGACGTCCTGTTGTCCGTCGAGCGGCTCGGAAGCATGGGTGCGGCGGGGCGCGAGCACGGGCTCAGCCAGCAGGCCGTCAGTGCCCGGGTGCGGTCGGCCGAGCGCCAGTTCGGCATCAAGGTGTTCAGCCGCGGCGCCAGCGGGGTGCGGCCCACGTCGGAGGGTGCACTCATCCTCGAATGGGCGAGTCACATCCTCGCCACGGCGGAGGAGCTGGCGTCGGGGGTCGCGGCGCTGCGAGGGGAACGGCAGGCCGGGCTGACGGTCGCGGCCAGCATGACGATCGCCGAGTACCTGGTTCCCGGGTGGACCGTCGCGATGCGGCGCAAGTACCCGAACGTGGTCACGAACGTCCGGTTGCTCAACTCGTCCGAGGTGACCGCCCGGGTGCTGTCCGGCGAGGCCGATCTCGGGTTCGTCGAGGGCCCGGACATTCCGGCGGGACTGCAGGTGCGGGAGATCGGCCGCGACCACCTGGTGGTCGTGGTGCCGCCGGAGCACGAATGGGTGCGCCGGTCGCCGATTCCGGTGTCCGAACTCGCCGCGACACCGATGATCCAGCGGGAATCCGGGTCCGGAACGCGCACCACCCTGGAGAACGCGGTCCCGCAGTGCGTCCCGCCGCTGCTGGAGCTGACGTCGTGCACGGCGGTGAAGGCGGCCGTCGTGGCGGGCAACGCCCCGGCGGTGCTGTCCTCGCTGGCGGTCGCCGCCGACCTGACGGACGGCAGGCTCGCCTCCGTCCAGGTGGAGGGGCTGACGCTGCCGCGGCGGCTGTCCGCCGTCTGGGACCCGGTGCGCGGGGTGCAGGGTGCGGCCCGCGACTTCCTCGACATCGCCCTCGGTGCCGGCGCTGCCGCGGGCGTCGGGGCCCTGACTGCCGCAGCTACAGCGCAGCCCCGCTGAAACCGTGCTGGCGCCACGCCTCGTACGTCACGAGGGCCGCGGCGTTGGACAGGTTCAGCGACCGCCGGCCGGGCAGCATCGGGATGCGGAGCCGCTCCGTCACGTGCGGATCGGCCAGCACCTCCGCCGACAGTCCGGTGGGTTCGGGACCGAACAGCAGGACGTCGCCGGGCCGGTAGGCGATGTCGGCGTACGACACGGTGGCGTGCGCGGTGAACGCGAACACCCGCGCCGGTTCCACCGCCGCCCAGGCCGCCTCCAGGTTCTCGTGCACGGTCACCGACGCCAGGTCGTGGTAGTCGAGCCCGGCCCGTTTCAGTTTGGGCTCGGACAGGTCGAACCCGAGCGGTCCCACGAGGTGCAGTTCGCAACCGGTGCCCGCCACCATGCGGATGGCGTTGCCGGTGTTGGGTGGGATTCGGGGTTCGTGGAACATCACTCGGAACACCCGCACAGCTTAGGGCCACACCGTGAGGCGGCATGATGGACGCATGGATCCGGTCGAAGAGGTGGTGGGTGAGGACTACGGCGACGCACGACTCCCCGCGCAGAACTGGCAGCGGCGGCACTACACGAAATGCAACTTCCGTGACGCCGACCTGAGTGAACTCCGCACCGAGTCGGTGATCTTCACCGACTGCGATTTCACGGGCGCCGACCTCGCCGAGTCGCACCACGTGGGGACGGCGTTCCGCTCCTGCACGTTCACCCGAACCATGCTGTGGCACAGCGAGTTCCGCAACTGCAGCTTCCTCGGTTCGGAGTTCGACAACTGCCGGCTGCGCCCGGTGGTCTTCGACGAGTGCGACTTCACGCTCGTGTCGCTGGGCGGTGCCGACCTGCGCGGACTCGATTTCACGGACTGCCGGTTCCGGGAAGCCAACCTCGTCCGCACGGACCTCCGCCGGGCCGTGCTCCGCTCGGCGGACCTGTTCGGGGCCCGCACCGGCGGCGCGAAACTCGACGGCGCGGACCTGCGCGGGGCGCACGTCGACGCGAATCTGTGGACGGCGGCCTCACTGGACAAGGCGCAGATCGAACTCACCCAGGCCATCGCGTACGCGACGGCGAACGGGCTCGTGGTGGAACCTGCCTGACACTGGTTCGGCGAACCTGCCTGACACTGGTTCGGCGAACCTG
>NZ_JARJBD010000199.1:0-6298 GCF_029269925.1 Rhodococcus sp. T2V | reverse complement strand
AGTTGCCGGTGACGGTGAACGGCAAACTCGATCGGAAGGCGTTGCCGACACCCGATTTCGGCGGCCCGACTGCCGGTTTCGTGGCCGCTCGGACCCCGATCGAAGAGATCGTGGCCGCCGTCTACGCCGACCTGCTCGGGCTCGACAGGGTGGGCGCGCACGACAGCTTCTTCGACCTCGGCGGAAACTCGCTGATCGCCACCCGGTTGGTGGCCCGGATCAATGCGGTCGTCGGAGACCGGATCGGACTGCGCGACGTGTTCGACGCCCCCACCGTCGCGGGTCTGGCGCTGCTGGCCGAGTCGCAGGAAGGGCTCGAGGCCCGCCCCCCGCTGAAACCGAGGGAGGGCACCGCGGAAGTTCCCGTGTCGCCGGCCCAGCAGCGCATGTGGTTCATCAACCAGTTCGACACCTCCTCCTCCGCCTACAACGTCGCCTTCGCGCTGAGACTCGAGGGCCGGCTCGACGTGCACGCGCTGCAGGCGGCGGTCGCCGACGTCATCGAACGGCACGAGGCCGTGCGCACCGTCTTCCCCCTCACCGACGACGGCCCCCGCCAGGTGATCCTGCCCGCGGCGAGTGCGGTGCCCGACCTCACTCCGGTCAGTGTGTCGAGTGAAGCGGACCTCCGCGAACTATCGCTGACATTGCTGTCCGCCGGATTCGACGTCACCACGCAGGTGCCGCTGCGCGCGCGACTGTTCCGGCTCGACGAGAACGTGCACGTACTCGCGGTGGTGGTGCATCACATCGCCGCCGACGGCTTCTCGATGGCGCCGCTGGCCCGGGACGTCATGGTCGCGTATGCGTCCCGAGCGAACGGTTCCGCCCCGGACTGGGCGCCCCTGGACGTGCAGTACGCCGATTACGCGCTGTGGCAGCGGGAGTGGCTGGGATCGGAATCCGATGTCAAGTCGCCCATTTCGCGGCAGCTGGACCACTGGACCACGACGCTGTCGGGCCTGCCCGAACTGCTGGAGTTGCCCACCGACCGTCCCCGGCCCGCCGTCCGGTCACTGCGCGGCGGTCACGTCGAATTCCTGATCGACCCGGACATTCATGCGGGCGTCGTGAGGCTGGCGCGGGAACACACCACCACGGTGTTCATGACGTTGCATGCCGCGCTGGCGGTCGTGCTGGCACGCGTGAGCGGCGCGGACGATATCGCCGTCGGGACGCCGGTCGCCGGTCGCGGCGAACGCGAACTCGACGACGTGGTCGGCATGTTCGTCAACACCCTCGTCCTGCGCACCCACGTCGACGGCGGCGCCACTTTCGCCGAATTCCTCGGCCGTGTCCGGGAAACCGATCTGGGTGCCTTCACGCACGCGGAGGTCCCGTTCGAGCGGGTGGTGGAAGTCCTGAGCCCGTCCCGGGTGACGGCGTACGCGCCGCTGTTCCAGGTGATGCTCGAGTTCCAGGACATCGAGCGCCCCACGCTGGAATTGCCGGATCTGCAGGTCCGGAACATCGACTTCGAGATCGATACCGCCAACTTCGATCTGCAGTGGACCCTGGCCGAGATGTTCGACGAACACGGCCACCCGGCAGGCATCGCCGCGGGACTCGGCTACGCGACCGACCTCTTCGACGAGGACACGGCGATCGGATTCGCGGAACGACTCGTGCGTATCCTCGCGGCGGTCACGGCTGACCCCGGCGCCCGGGTCGGCGACATCGACATCCTCGGATCCCTGGAGCGTGCCCTGCTCACCCCGGTGCTGGGGGGTGCGGCAGTCGCGCCGCGCACGCTGCCGGACCTGATGGCCGACGCGGTCGCGCACGATCCGGAGGCCACGGCGCTGATCTTCGCCGGGAGTTCGGTGCGATACGCAGAACTCGACCAGCGTTCGAACCGGTTGGCCCGCCTGCTGATCGAACGCGGTATCGGACCCGAGTCGGTGGTCGCACTGTGCGTGCCGCGGTCCGTCGAATCCGTGGCGGCCGTCTGGGCGATCGCGAAGTCGGGGGCGGCCTTCCTCCCCGTGGACCCGCACCACCCGCCGGCGCGGATCGAGTACATGCTCACCGACTCCGGTGCCGTGTGCGGGCTGACCGGGTCCGCGCAACGTGGCGCACTGCCCGACGTCGTGCCGTGGCTGGTGCTGGACGACCCGGATGTCGGCGAAAATCTGTCGCACTATCCGGCGCCGGCGATCACCGACGACGACCGGATCGCGCCCATCCGGGCCGACAATCCGGCGTACCTCATCTACACGTCGGGGTCGACCGGCCAACCCAAGGGCGTGATCACGACCCACCGCGGTCTCGCCGCCTTCGCGGCCCAGGAGAGGGAGACGTTCGGCACGACGCCCGAATCCCGGACCCTGCACTTCGCCTCCCCGAGTTTCGATGCGTCCGTCCTCGAACTGCTGCTGGCGGTCGGCGCGGCAGCGACGATGGTGATCGCGCCGCCGTCCGTCTACGGTGGCGCCGAATTGGCGCAGTTGCTGGAATCCGAGCGGGTCACGCACTGCTTCGTCACTCCGGCGGCGCTCGCATCGGTCGACCCCGCAGGTCTGACCGACCTCGGGTGCGTCGTGACGGGCGGGGAAGCCTGTCCGCCCGAACTGGTCGCCCGGTGGGCGCCGGGCAGGCGCATGTTCAACGCGTACGGGCCGACCGAGGCGACGGTCGTGTCGAGTATCAGCGACCAACTGGTGCCGGGCGAACCGGTCACCATCGGCACACCCACCCTCGGTTTCGCCGAGACCGTGCTGGACCCACGACTGCACCCGGTGCCTGCCGGTGTCGCGGGCGAGTTGTATCTCGCAGGTCCCGCCCTCGCGCGCGGATACCGCCGGCGGTACCCGCTGACCGCCGAACGTTTCGTCGCCGATCCGTTCGGGCCACCGGGAAGCCGGATGTATCGCACCGGGGACCGGGCGCGCTGGCTTCCCGACGGCCAGTTGGAGTACCTCGGGCGGACCGATTCCCAGGTGAAAATTCGGGGCTTCCGGATCGAACTCGGCGAGGTCGAGTCGGCGCTGCTCACCCACGACTCCGTCGCCCACGCGGCGGCGAGCGTGTGGAACGCCGACGGCGGAGGCGACCGGCTGATCGGGTACGTGGTGCCCGAATCCGGTGCGACGATCGATTCGCGGGCAGTCCTCGACTTCGTCGCCGGCCGGTTGGCGTCGTACATGGTCCCGGCCGCACTGGTGGTACTCGACTCCCTTCCCCTGACGGTCCACGGAAAGCTCGACCGCACAGCGCTTCCGGCACCCGACTTCACCGGATCCGGAAGCCGGCCGCCGCAGACCGAGACCGAGGAACTTCTCGCCGGACTGTTCGAGGACGTGCTCGGACTCGATTCGGTCGGCGCGGACGATTCGTTCTTCTCCCTCGGCGGCGACAGCATCCTGTCCATCCAGTTGGTGGCCCGAGCCCGGGCGGCCGGTGTGATCCTCTCTCCCCGAGACGTATTCGACCGCCGAACCGTCTCCGGCCTCGCCGCTGCCGCTCGATTCGACCGCGACGGCACGGTCGCTCTCGGCGAGTTGCCGGGCGGTGGCGTCGGCCCCCTGCCGCTGACACCCGTCGCGCGCTGGATGTTCGAGCGCAGCGGCGGACGGCTCGACAGGTTCTCGCAGGCACTGCTGCTGGCGGCCCCCGCCGGTCTCACGCACGAGGTGCTCGTCGGCGCCGTCGAGGCGGTACTGGACCGGCACGACATGCTCCGGGCGCGGGTGTCCGCGGACGGCATGGACGTGCTGCCTGCGGGTTCGGTACCGGCGGACGTCCGCCGGGTGCCAGTCGACGCGGTGCGGGGCGACGACTTCACCGCACTCGCCGGTGCCGAACTCGATGCCGCGGCGGACCACCTGGACCCGGCCGCCGCCCGCATGGTGCGGGTGGTCTGGTTCGACGTCCCGGACGACGTCGGGCGACTGCTCGTCGTGGTGCATCACCTCGTGGTCGACGGTGTCTCCTGGCGGATTCTCGTGGCCGATCTCGCGTCGGCGGCCGGCCGACTCCAATCCGGAGTAACACCGGCGTTGCCGGCAGTCGGAACGTCGATGCGGCGCTGGTCGCACGGACTGGCCGACGCCGTGCGGACCCGGACGGGCGAACTCGCGTCGTGGGAGAAGATCCTCGACGGCCCCGATCCGCTGATCGGTTCGCGCCCCCTCGATCCCGCGATCGACGTCGCCGCGACGGTCGGCACCGTCACGGTCGACGTGCCGTCGGCGGTGACCGACGCCCTGCTCACCACGCTGCCGGACGCATTCCACGGGACTGTGGGCGACGGATTGCTCACCGCGGTCACCCTGGCACTGATCGCCTGGCGACGGGAACGCGGCGCCGCTGTGCCGGACACCCTGCTCACCCTCGAGGGCCACGGCCGCGAGGAGCAGATCGTCCCGGGCGCGGACCTCTCCCGCACCGTCGGGTGGTTCACCACCGTGTATCCGGCGCGGTTGGATCTCACCGGAATCGATGTCGACGACGCCCTGGCAGGCGGCGCCGCGGCGGGGCGGGCGGTCAAGGCCGTCAAGGAACAGTTGCTCGCGATCCCGGACCACGGCATCGGCTTCGGACTGCTGCGCTACCTGGACGGTGAGACGTCGGAGGCACTGCGCCGATTCCGCTCTCCGCAAGTCGGTTTCAACTACCTGGGCCGGGTGACCGTGACCGGCGGAGGCGACGACTGGCTGCCGGTGGAGAGCACACTCGGCGGCACCACAGACCCCGACATGCCCGTCGAATCCGTGATCGACATCAACGCCTTCGTCTCCGACACCCCCGAGGGGCCCCGGCTACGGGCGTCGTTCGCATTCCCGGCCGGCGTCCTCCACGAGACCGAGGTCGCGGCGTTCGCGGATCTGTGGCGCCGTGCCCTGGAGGGACTCGCCGCGCACACGGCACGACCCGATGCGGGCGGGCTGACGCCGTCCGACCTTCCGCTGGTGCCGTCGAACCAGCAGCAGATCGAACGCTGGGAGCAGCGGTTCCCGGCACTGCAGGACGTGTGGTCGCTGTCTCCGCTGCAGTCGGGGTTGCTGTTCCATGCCTCGCTGGCCGCGGAGTCGATGGACGTCTACACGGCGCAACTGCGGATCGACTTCGAAGGCGACGTCGACGCGGCGCGCCTCCGTGCGGCCGCCGCCGGCCTGCTTACACGCCACGCGAATCTGCGGACCGCGTTCGTGTACGACGACGGGGTACCCGCGCAGGTCGTTCTCGACGCGGCGGAGGTGCCGTGGCGGGGGGTCGATCTCACCACTGCCGGGACCGAGACGGAACTTGCGCGACTGCTCGACGAGGACCGCAGCGCCCGATTCGATCTCGCCCGGCCGCCCCTGCTCCGGATGACGCTGTTCCACACCGCACCAGGCAGATTCGTCCTCTCGATCACGAACCACCACATCATTCTCGACGGCTGGTCGATGCCGTTGCTGGTGCGGGAACTACTGGTCCGGTACGCCTCCGGCGACCCGGCCGGACTGCCGGAGCCGCCCTCGTATCGCACGTACCTGGAATGGGTCGCGAGCCGGGACGCGGAAGCGTCGGCCCGGGCCTGGGAACGAGCACTCGACGGTGTCGAGGAGCCGACGCTGGTCGCGCCGCACGCGTCCGCGGCGCTCTACGGTGTGCCCGACGAACTCGACGTCGACCTGCCCGCCGGGATTCTCCACGGACTCGCCGCCACAGCCGCAGGCGTCGGCGTCACCATGAATACGGTGATCCAGGCAGCGTGGGGTGTGCTGTTGTCCCGGTCGGTCTCCCGCGAAGACGTGATCTTCGGCGCCACCGTGTCCGGTCGTCCGCCGCAACTGTCCGGTGTCGAGAACATGCTGGGCCTGTTCATCAACACGGTGCCGGTGCGAGTGCGGGTGGACCCCGACGAGACCGTCGCGGGACTGCTCGCCCGCCTGCAGGGCGAGCAGACGTCCCTGCTCGACCACCATCACCTCGGCCTCGGCGACATCCAGTCGCGGGTGGGCCTGGGCAACCTGTTCGACACGCTGTCGGTGTTCGAGTCGTACCCGATCGACACGTTCGGACTGGACGAGAACACCGACATCGGGGGCGTGCGGGTGACCGGTCTCGATGCCCGCGACGCCACGCACTACCCGGTCACGCTGCTGACGATCGTCGAACCGACACTGCGACTGAGTCTGCGCTACCAACCGGCGATCCTCGACCGGGCCACCGTCGCCCCGCTCGCCGAGCGCCTGGTCCGGATCCTCGAGACGATCGCCGGTGATCCGGACGCCGCGGTGGGGGATGTGGAGGTTGTGGGGGCGGGGGAGCGGGGGTTGGTGGTCGGGGCGTGGAATGCGACGTCGCGTGT
>NZ_JARJBD010000198.1:0-6375 GCF_029269925.1 Rhodococcus sp. T2V | reverse complement strand
CTCCCACCAGCGCTAATCGCACCGAAGCCACAGCTATCTAGGAAACTCCCGCTAGCGGTTGCGCGCAGTGGGCGACGCCAGTCTGCGGCAATGGACTTGGGAGTCGATCACACCACTGTGTCGCGGCGTGTGCGTGCACTCGAAAAGGCACTGGGCGTCCGCCTGCTGCAGCGTAGTGCCGACAGTTGGGAACTCACCGATGTCGGGCGATCGGTCGCAGAGAAGGCGAGGCAGATCGAGGAAGCCGTCCAGGAAACAGCCGACGTCGTACTCGGAATCGGTGAGACCCTACGCGGGACAATTCGGGTCACCGCGCCGGACGGCTTCGGGGCACTGTTCGTCGCTCCCGCTCTGGCGAAATTGCGCATCAACCACCCACATCTCGTCATCGAACTAATCACGGCAACAAGGCAATTGAACCTACAACCGTCGGGTTTCGATATCGCGATCGCCGTCGGCGCTCCGATCAGCAGCCGGTTGGTCTCCGAGCGGATCTGTCACTACTCGCTGGGCTTGTACGCCAGCGAGGGCTACCTACGGGACTTCGGGGCGCCGACCACCCTGGAAGCGCTGAGGGTCCGCTGGTCTTCTTCGTCGATTCCCTGCTCCAGGTCGGTGACCTCGACCTCGACCGTCACCTTCCCGGAGTCACCGCGAAGTTCATGTCCACCAATATTTTCGCCCATGTCGCCGCCACCCGCGCGGGCGGCGGAATCGGCCTGCTGCCAGCATTCATGGCCGATCAGCATGACGATCTTCAACGGATCCTTGCCGATAAGGTCGAGGTCAGACTCGCCTTTTCGCTTGCAGCCCGACGGGAAAGCCTGACCAACCCGGCCGTGCAAGCGGTCCGCAAAGCGATCCAGGAAGAAGCCGTCAGGCGGCGGGACGAGTTGCTGCCCGGGCGATAGCGAGGGCACCTGTTCGTGCTCCTCGAGACGGGCAGGAACCCCGCGAAAGGACGGAATGCAGGAGTGCCTACCGGGCGTGTAGGTGCGGTGGTGATGCACCTACACGCTCACCGGTGGATTACGCCCGCGCAGAGATGCCGTGGTCGAGGCGGTCAGCGCTCTCGTCTGCGGCCAGCCAGTCGAGTATCTGCTCGGTGTGCTGTCCTAGTGTCGGCGGCGACAAGTGCTCCGTGCGCACCAGGGACCGCCCGTCCGCGGATTCCATCCGCAGCGACGGGCCCGGCAGCCGAACCGACCCGACTACGGGATGTTCGACTTCCACCAGAAGCCCCTGACTGCGGGTCTGATCCCAGTCGTACACCTCGTCGATTGTGCGGATCGACCCCGCGGGGACCCCGGCGGTCTCGAGGTCGTCGAGCACATCCGCTCGGGTGCGGGTGGAGAAGTCGGCCTCGATCGCCTCGATCAGCGCGTCGCGATGCGCGACCCGCTCCCGGTTGGTCGCGAACCGTGCGTCCTGCGTCGACAAGCCGGCGACCGGGGCGAATTTCGTCCAGATCGCCTCGCTGCCGATGGCGATCTGAACGTATCCGTCGGCGCAGCGGAAGCTGCCGTATGGCGCGATCTGCGGGTGGTGGTTGCCGGACCGTTGCGCGACCTGCCCGCCGACCGTCCACTTGGTGCCCTGGAAGGTGTGGGCACTGACGGCCGCCGCGAGCAGAGATGTGCGCACCACCATGCCCTTGCCGGTCTTTTCCCGCGAGGCCAGTGCGGCCGAGACACCTGTGGCGCCGTGGACACCGGCGAGGACGTCGGCGATTGGCACTCCAATCCGGGTGGGTTCCCCGTCGGGGTCACCGGTGACCGACATCAGCCCGGCCTCGCCCTGGGCGATCTGGTCGTAGCCGGCGCGGGATCCCTCCGGTCCGTCGTGTCCGAAGCCGGTGATCGACAACGTGATCAGCCGCGGGTTGAGCTCCTCGAGCATGCCGGCTGCAAATCCGAGCCGGTCGAACGCGCCGGGCCGGAGGTTTTCGATCAGCACGTCCGCCCGCCGGATCAGTTGGCGCAGCGCATCCTTGCCGTGCTCGCTCTTGAGGTCGAGCACGATCGATTCCTTGTTCCGATTCGCCGACATGAAATACGACGAATGGGGGTCGTCGGCGGGCCCGACGAACGGCGGCCCCCAGGTGCGGGAGTCGTCGCCGGAACCCGGTGCCTCGACCTTGATGACCCTAGCGCCGAGGTCGCCCAGCATCATTGCGGCGATCGGTCCTGCCAGCGCGCGGGAGAGATCGAGGACGAGGATGTCATTGAGTGGTCCGACAGTCATAGGGATCCGTTCCAGTCCGAAAGGGGCATAGGTCAGAGCGTGCGCAGGCGCACGTTGACCTGCTTGGTCTGGGTGAATCCGGCGATCATGCCCTCGAGCGACACCTCGCGGCCGAGGCCGCTCTGCTTGTACCCGCCGTAGGACTGGCCCATCATCTGGCCACCACCCTGATTGACTTGCACCCAACCAGTTTCGAGTGCGTGAGCGGTGGTCAGGGCGCGGTCGAGATCGTGCGTCCAGACATAGGCGGCCAGGCCGTAGTGTGAGTCGTTGGCCATCGCGACGACGTCGGCGTGGTCGGTCCACGGGATGGCGACGAGTGCGGGTCCGAAGATCTCCTCACGGGACAGGCGCCAGGAGTTGTCGGCGCCGGAGAAGACGGTCGGTCCCATGTAGTAGCCCTCGAAGTTGCCGAGCTTGGTGGGGGAGCCGTCGAGGGCCACGGAGACCTTCGTGGAGCTGCGACCGTCGTCGAGGTACTCGGACACCGACGCGAACTGTTTCTCGTTGATGAGGGCGCCCATGTCCGTGGACTCGGCGAGTGGATTGCCGACCTCAAGGCCGGAGAGGGTGTTCACGAGGCGATCCAGGACCTCGTCGTAGATGTCCTGGTGCAGGAAGAGCCGCGATCCGGCAGTGCAGCTCTACCCTTGCCGGTGCACGCGGGTCGACAGCAGCAACTGCTCGATGAAGGATTCGTCGATGTCGATGTCGGGGAACACGATCGACGGATTCTTGCCGCCGAGTTCGAGCGACACATGGGCGAGCCGTGCCCCGGCTTCGCGAGCAACCCGCCGTCCCACCTCAGTCGATCCGGTGAACGAGACCTTGTCGACGGCCGGATGCTGGACGAGGGCTTCGCCGGCAACGGCACCGGAGCCGGTGATGACGTTCAGAACGCCGGCGGGCAGGAACTCGGCGCAGATCTCGGCCAGAAGCAGCACACTCAGCGGGGCCGCTTCGGCCGCTTTGACGACCACGGTGTTTCCCGCCGCCAACGCGGCGGGGATCTTGAATCCAGCGATCATGAGCGGCGAGTTCCAGGGCAGGATGCAGCCGATGACACCGAGCGGCTCCTGGCGGGTGTACTGGAGCTGGTCGTCACCGGCAGGAAGGACCGTGCCTTTGATCTCTCCGGCGACACCGGAGAAGAACCGGAAAAGGTTCGACAGGGTGTGCACTTCGGGCCGGGCTTGAGTGCGTATTGCGTTCCCTGTATCGAGCGCGGTGAGTCGGGCGAGCTCTTCGGAGCGGGCGTCGATGGCGTCAGCGATCCGGCCGAGAATGCGCTGACGGGCAGTGAAATGCTGGGACCTCCACTGGGGGAAAGCCCGGTGCGCGGCGCGGACCGCACGGTCTGCGTCAGCGGCGCCGCCGGTGGGGACACGTCCGATCACGTGCCCTCGGCGGATCGGAGTGGTCACGTCCGTCCACTCGCCGGAGTGGGCTTCTGCCCATGCGCCGTCGATGAACATCGGGTAGTCGCGGGGCTCGGGAAGGCCGAGTTCGGGCTGGGAGGTCTCGGTGGAGGTCATGTGTGCATCTCCTTGGGGCGGGGCCCGGGTCTGAGGCGATAAGAGCGGGCGGGGCGAATGTGGGTAACTGACGGGTGATTACGCAAACCGGCTGCTTGACGGATGTGTTGCCGGCGAAGGCGGTGTGAAATCGGCTACGCAGTCGTTGTTTCCGTAGTGAGCGTGCGCGCGCGGATGGCGGTGACGATTGCGGAGAAGTCGCGGCCGGGACCGTCCTGTGCGACGAACTGCTCGTAGAGTTCCATGGCCCGCTTTCCGAGGGCTGTGTCGACTCCGTTACTCGCGGCTGCGGCCTGTGCGAGCCGCAAGTCCTTGAGCATCAGCGCACTGGCGAATCCGCCGGAGTAGTCGCGATTCGCGGGGCTGGTCGGAACCGGACCGGGCACCGGGCAGTTCGTGGTCAATGACCAACATTGCCCCGAGGCGGTGGAGGAGACGTCGAACAGCGCCTGGTCGGTCAACCCCAGCTCTGCGCCGAGGGCGAAGGCCTCGCTGACTGCGATCATCGAGATCCCCAAGATCATGTTGTTGCAGATCTTTGCCGCCTGCCCGGACCCGGATTGGCCGCATCGGACGATTCTTGCTCCCATCACGTCCAGGAACGGAGCGGCCTGATCGATGGCCTCGGACGCGCCGCCGACCATGAATGTGAGCGTGCCACCGTCCGCTGCCCCGGTGCCGCCGGACACCGGCGCATCAACGGCATGGTGACCTGCTCCTGTGGCGAGATTCGCCGCCTTTCGAGCGTCGGCTACATCGATCGTGGAGCAATCGAGGAACAGTGCCGGCTTCTCGGCAGCGGTGACCAGTTCGGTGTAGACATCGATCACATGCTTGCCGCTCGGAAGCATCGTGATGATCACCTCGGCGTTTCGGGCGGCATCGATGACGGATTCCGTAGCGAGGATTCCCCGCGCAGCAGCCTTCTCCGACGCCGCGGGCGAAGGATCGAACCCGGTCACGATGTGGCCGTGCTGCACCAGATTCGTGGCCATACCGAGTCCCATGTTGCCGAGTCCCAGAAAGGCGATCTTGCTCATTGCTACTCCTCGAGTATGTGGTGGTGGGCCGACATGGCACGGGCGATCCTGCGAGAGCATGTCGTTGCGTGCCCCGAACCGGCAATCGTGCAGTTGTGCAGCCAGACTGGAATCAGTGTGCCTGGCCGGAATCTGTCAAGGAATCACTGAATCTGCGACGGGGGTGTGCATTTTTGCATTGCTGCAGGCCAGGGGCTGAGATAGGAGAGGCCCGGCACAGGAGTGTTTCCCACCCACATCCCTCACCCCGTTCAATGTGGGTCGAATCGTCCAGCGCGGTAGTCGAGGAATGCCTGACGAATCTGTGCCTCGGTATTCATCACGAACGGCCCGCCCGCGACCACGGGCTCGTGTAGCGGTTCTCCCGCGCCGAGAAGAACTCGCAGATCCGTGACCGCGGTGACGCTGAGTTCGGTGTCATCGCCGCTTGTCGGGCGGTCCAGCCACAGAGTCTGCCCAGCCCGGCCGGCGGTGTGCGTCGCGCCGAATTCGCCATATCCTCCGAGAATATGGACGAACCCGTTGTAGGAACCAGGCAGGTCTTGCGTGAAGGCGGCACCCGCGGTCAGCCGCATTTCGACGACCGTCACCGGCACGTGGTTGAGTGTCGGTGACGTCACGCCGTTCGATGTGCCCGAATACACGGTCACCTCCACGCCTTCCGCAGAATGCCGCGGCATCGCGGCGGCGTGCAGATCCTGATACCGAGGGGTAGTCATCTTCTGTGCGGCAGGAAGATTCAGCCAGAGTTGCAGCAGGTGCACGCGCTCACCGGCAGGCGGTTCCTCGAGGTGGATAACACCACTGCCCGCGGTCATGAACTGAACGTCTCCGGGACCGAGAACACCGGAATTCCCACGATTATCGGTATGGGTGAGCGAACCCTCAATCACGTAGGTGATCGTTTCGATTCCTCGATGCGGGTGCATTCCGAAGGCGCCGATCCCGAAGTCGTCTTCCATCATGAGCAGAAACGGATCGTGGCGCGCCCAGTCGCCCGCCGGGATCATTGCCCGAGCTATGTGCTGGGACGAGTCCTTGATCAGAGCGGGATCGTCGACGTGGGCGATACGACGGGCGATAGGCATGACAGTAACGGGCTCGCGGTTCATGCCCATATTCCTTTCGAACTGGCTCCACGGTCGCCGGGGGACAGGCAACTCGTCACAGTGTGTTATCAAATATTGCACACCATGACGTGACCACGCCACCGCAGGAGGGCTCGGATCCGGCAACTGTATCGACTGCCGGGAGAACGCAATGGTCCCCGCCAATTTTTGGCGGTGCGCGCAAGAGGTATGTGGCCCGGGTCACGTAGCGTTTGTGGTGGTCGTACTCAGGATGTTGACACCGCAGGTGAAGGGCCACTTTCGCCACCGCGATCGTGTCCACGACGTACAAATCGAAGCTCCCTGTCTGGCCGATGGATGGCTCAGACGTCCCGTTGAATGAAAGAAGTGAGAACAGTGACTGCTACTGCGATGCCGCGCGACACCCGGGTTCTGTTGGCGGAGGCGGTGAAGATCGCTCCGGTGGTGGCCGAGGCGGCGCCGGAG
>NZ_JARJBD010000197.1:0-6753 GCF_029269925.1 Rhodococcus sp. T2V | reverse complement strand
GTACCGCGGTGAATCTGTCCGCGGCTGCGACGGCCGATGCGTCATGGATACTCCTCCACTCGAACTACGGGGCGCGTGAAACGGGGAACTCGTGGTTCCGCACTCGGATCACATTAACGCTTGTTCACCCAGTAGAGCACGCCCAGGAGCACACCGTCAATGCCGAACCTGCCTGAATCAGGCGGGGCGGTACCCCACCAGGTTGAGCGCGTAGACGCCGTACGAATCCGCTACCGCCTGCGCGGACAGCGGGCCGTCCGGCCGGTACCAGAGCGCGATGCCTGCACACATGGTCAGTACGGCGGTCACCGCCTGATGGACGTGCGGGACATCGAAGTCACCGCCCGCTACCCCCGCCTCGGCGATGGTGACGAACAGGTGCTCCTGGGCGTCGCGCGAGCCCACCACCCGTTTGCGATCGACCTCGTCGAGATATCGCAGTTCGGTGTTGGCCACCAGGCACGCACGCTGGTTGCGTGCGGTGTACAGCGAATGCGCGACCACCGCGGCCGTCCACTGCTCAGCGGGCGCGGCACCCGCCTTGCGCAGGGCGTTCCGGGTGGCGGTGAACTGCTCGTCACTGGCCGCGCGCAGGATCTCGACGAGAAGTTCGTCCTTGTTGTCGAAGTGGTTGTAGACGTTGGCGGCGCTGCACCCGGCGCGTTTGGCGATGGTGCGCATGGTCGCGGCGTGGAAGCCGGCGGTGTAGAACTCCTCCAGCGCTGCGTCCAGAATCCGCTGCCTGACGTGGGGAATCACCGCACTGCTTGACCGAGTGTTCATCCCTCGGAGAGTAGAGGCACCGCGCTGGGCGAAGCAACGATCCAGCCGGAAATCGCAGTTCAGCAACCCTCGGAGGGAGGGAATCGCGTGAACGACGCTCGGCCTTGACCCGCGACACAACGTCGATTATGGTCCCCATCACATGAACGGTCGTTAATGACCGCCTCGCACATTCCGCACATCGCACCGTGGAGGTATGCCGCCTTGAGCACCCTCGAAGAACGAATTGGCCGCCTGGAAGACCTGGAGGCCATCCGATACCTCGATGCGCAGTACTGCCGCCATCTCGACGACGGCAACTGGGACGCCCTGATGGACCTGTTCACCGACGACGGCGAATTCGACGGGCTGTCCAACCCGAAGGGCAAGAGCGAGATGCGGGAGTTCTTCGCCGGACTCGCCCCCGGTGGGCTCACCGCGTTCTGGCACTTCATCACCAACCTGGAGATCGACCTCGACGGCGACCGCGCCACCGTCCGCTCGTTCCTGTGGCAGCCGTGCGTGACCGACGGCACCGCCTCGATCGCCGCCGGCCGCTACACGGACGAGGCCGTCAAGGTCGACGGTCGCTGGTTGTATCGCGTCAAGCAGGTGCGTTTCCACTACTTCGGGCCGCTGGCCGAGGGCTGGGACGAGAACCGGTTCGCCCTGGATTCGGCGCGCCGCGCGGCGGTGAACGCATGACCACCGAGTCGCCCACCATCACACCGAGAGCATGGTCGCCGATCCTCGCGCTACCGGAGTTCGTCGAGCTGCGGCGTCGCCGCCGGACCGTCACCACCGCACTCGGCCTGATCGCCATCGCGATGTTCGCGGGCTTCCTCGCCGGATTCGCCTACTTCCCCGAGTTCCTCGGCGACAACACGGCATTCGGCATTCCGCTGTCGCTGTGGGTGGTGTTCTCCCAGTTCGCCGGCACCTGGGTGCTGGTGTACGCGTACTTCCGACTCTCCCGCACCTACATCCAACCCGCCGCCGATGCCGCCGTCCTCGCCATCGCACAACGTGATCAGGAGCTTGCGTCATGACCGGCGACGCCGATTTCCTCGCCATCGGCATCTGTGCCGCCGTCATCTCCCTCACCCTGTGGGTGACGTTCGCCGCGTCGCGCCGAAGCCGCAGCGCCACCGGATTCTTCGCCGCGGGCCGCTCGATCACCGGGTGGCAGAACGGTTTCGCGATCGCCGGTGAGTTCATCTCCGCGGGCAGTTTCCTCGGGACCACGGGATTGATCTTCTACAAGGGCGTCGACGGTGCCGTCATTCTCTGCACGTCGGTGGTCTCGTTCCTCCCCGTCCTCTTCCTCCTCGCCGAGAAGATGCGGAACGTCGGAAAGTTCACTCTCGCCGACGTTCTGGTGTTCCGGACCGGCGCACGACGGGTCCGGGTGGTGGTCGCGCTCAGCACCATCGTCACCGGCACGTTCGTGCTGCTCGCCCAACTCGTGGCGGCGGGCGTCCTTCTCGAGTCGGTCTCGGGAATTCCGTTCGGCCTGTCCGTCGTGGTGGCCGGTTCGCTCATGGGCATCTACGTCTTCGTCGGCGGCATGCTCGCGACCACGTGGGTTCAGGTGATCAAGTCGTCCATACTGTCGATCCTGGCGGTCGTGGTGTGCCTGGGGATTCTGGCGAAGTTCGGTTTCAGCGTCCCCGGCATGCTCGGGGCGGCCACGTCGAACGCCGCCGCCGGAGACGCAATCCTCTCGCCGGGTCTGATCTTCGGGCAGACCGGAGCGATCAACCTGATCTCGTACTCCCTGGCGTTCGCTCTCGGCACGGCTGGCATGGCGCACATCCTCATTCGCTTCTTCACCGTCCCCGAGGCCGCGACCGCGCGAAAGTCGCTCGGCTGGACCGTCGCGCTGTGCAGCGTCTTCTACCTGATCGTCATCGTGATGGGCTTCGGCACCGCAGCGATCCTCGGCCCGGACGGGGCGGATCGCGTCGGCGCAGGCGGCAATCTCGCGGCACCCACACTGGTCACGGAACTCGGCGGCGGTGTCGGCACCATCGGCGGATCGATCGCGCTGGCCATGGTGGCGGCCGTGGCATTCGCGAGCATCGTCGCCGTCGTCGCGGGCGTCGTGATCTCGGCCGCGGGAACGTTCGCCCACGACGTCTGGCCCACGCTCACCCGCCGGAAGTCCGACGACGTCGACCAGCAGACGGCGGATGCCCGTGAAGCGAAGATCGCGCGGTACGCCGCGGTCGCGTTCAGCGTCATCGCAATCGGCCTCACCATGGCGATCGGCGACAGCACCAACATCACCTACTTCATGGGAATGGCCTTCATGGTCGCGGGCAGTGCGCACCTGCCGAGCCTGCTGCTCAGCCTGGGCTGGCGGCGATTCAACAGCACCGGCGCCATCTGGGGCATCTCGGTGGGACTGACGTCCACCGTGGTCAGCCTGATGTTCACGGAGGCGCTCTGGCTGGGCAGTGGACCGGCGCCGTTGACCATTCAGCTGCCGGTGATCATCACGATGCCGCTCGGGTTGGCCGCGGCCGTGATCGGCTCGCTCGCCGGCGAACGCCGCTACGGACGGTCAGCGGACCGGGACGAGAAGTTCGCCGAAATGCTGGTCCGTGCCGAAACCGGCATCGGCGCAGAACTCGCCGAAACGCACTAGATTTCACGCTCGCCCGATGCCCTCGCCGACACGGCGGGGGCATCGGCTCGCGGCCCCTCACGGCGACGCGCGCGTAGGATTCTCCGGGGGACAACTCGAGAAGTGAGGCAGCCGTGATCTTCATCGTCGTCAACTTCACCGTCAAACCGGACCACGCGGACGGCTGGCTCGACCTGGTGCAGCCGTTCACGGAGGCGACCCGCAACGAACCGGGCAACCTGTGGTTCTACTGGTCGCGCGCCGTGGAGGATCCGAACCTGTACGTCCTCGTCGAAGCGTTCCGCGACGACGACGCCGCCGTCGCCCACGTGCAGAGTGAGCATTTCCAGAACGCGCTGCGCGAACTGAAGCCAGCCCTCGCCCAGACTCCGCGGATCATCAACACCAAGATCGACGGCACCGAATGGTCCCTGATGGGTGAGCTCGACATCGGCTGACCCCGTCCGGCTTCACCCTGAAGCCGCGCGCAGCGCGCGTTAGCCTGGACGACGTGGCTTCCGATCTCACCGAATTCGACGCAGTGATCTTCGACTTCTCCGGCACCCTGTTCCGGCTGGAGGAGGACGACAGCTGGATGGCCGACCTCACCGACCACGAGGGTGAACCGTTCGACCTCCACCAGCAGGCCGAATTGATGCGGCGCATGACCGCACCGGTCGGTCAGACCGTCGAGATGGACGCCGCCGAGCACCACGCGTGGACCAACCGCGACCTCGACCCACGGTTCCACCGGCAGGCGTACCTGGACGTGCTGCGCAAGTCGGGGGTCGCGCACGAGGACCAGGCGGTCGGGCTGTACGAGCGGCTGATCGACCCGGGATGCTGGAGCCCGTATCCCGACACCGCGGACGTGCTCGCGTCGCTGAAAGACCGTGGGATCAAGGTCGCGGTGCTGAGCAACATCGCGTTCGACATCCGGCCCGCATTCGCTGATCTGGGCGTCGAGCATCTCGTCGACGCGTTCGTGCTGTCGTTCGAGGTGGGCGCGATCAAACCGAACCTGAAAATCTTCGAGCACGCCCTCGCCGCACTCGGTTCCGAGCCCGGACGCACCCTGATGATCGGCGACAGCGAGGAAGCCGACGGCGCCGCCCGCAACGTGGGCTGCGCGTTCGCGCTCGTCGAACCCGTCCCCCTCGCGGAGCGCCCGGACGGTCTCCGAGATGCGCTGAGTGCCTTCGGCCTGTGAGTACTTGTTAACCGCCGGCGGTTAACAAGTACTCACGGGTGCGGAGCGCACAAACCGCGACCGGTGACGAGTGGCAGGTCGAGCACGGTCACCAGCCCCGGCTTCGCCTCGACCACCGCGTGCACCGAATTCACCAGGCGCATCGCGGTGACGATCATCCCCGACACGTTGTGGTCGCCGTGCTCGCCGTGGTGGTTGAATTCGACGGTCATCGTCGGTTCGCCCGTGATGTCGATGCGGTAGCACCCGTCGCCGCGGGTGGGTTTCGGCCAGTCCGGTTGCTGGTCGGGGTGGGTGCGGGTGACGTGCTCGAGGACCACGCGCGGCACCCCGTCGACGGTGCCGACGACTTCGAACCGCACCGCCGCCACCGTTCCCTTCGCGATGTGGCATGACAGGATGTCCAGGTCTTCCTCGGCGGGAATCCGTTCGAACTTCTCGACCAGCGGTTCGTCGAGGGTGAGGTCCAGTCCCGCGGCGATCTGGCGGACGACGCTCCCCCACGCCAGCGACAGCACGCCCGGATGGAACAGCATCGGCGTCTCCTCGACGGGTTTGCCGAAGCCGAAGATCTCGTTCATCACCACCGGCTGGTAGTAGGTGGAGTAGTCGGCGATCTCGGAGCAGCGCACCTCGTCGATCCGCTGCGACAGGCTCGTCATGGCCAGCGGGAGAACGTCGTTCGCGAACCCCGGGTCGATACCGTTCACGTGGAGACTCGCACCTCCCCGCTCGCCGGCGCTGCGGATGCGGTCGACGAGTTCGTCGGGGACCACCCCGATCGGGTACTGCAACAGAACCGGACCCGAAGACACGACGTTGATGCCGGCCTCGAGGAAGGAGATCAGGTCCTCGATGGCGTCGAAGATGCGGTCGTCCGTCATCGCGGTGTGCACGATGCAGTCCGGCTTCAAAGCGAGGAGTGCCGCCTTGTTGTCGGTCGCCGTCACCCCGAGGTCCCTTCCGAGGCCCGCCAGTTCGCCGGCGTCCTTCCCGACCTTCTGCGGGTCAGACACCCACACGCCGACCAGTTCGAGGTCGTCGCGGGCGTCGATGCCGGCGATGGCGTGACGCCCGACCGTACCGGTTGACCATTCGACGACGCGGTAGCTCACGGTTCTCTCCTCGTTCCAGAAGCAGCACCCCTCCCGCGAATGTAACAGGTTCTAGTTTGCGCTGGTGTGCGATTGCAGAACAGTTCGCGAGGCACAATGCGGGTGTGCCGGATCTCGAGCTGCCGACGAATCTCGTGCGAGAGATGGCCGAGTTCGACGGCCCAGACGCGCCGCGCCAAACGTGGCTGGCCGACCTCCCTGCCGTCGTCGAAACGGTGAGTCGGGAGTGGTCACTGGACGTCGGCCGCCCGTTCCAACCCGGCGGCGTGACGTCCTGGACGGCGCCGGCACACACAACCGCCGGCGAACGCGTGGCGTTGAAGATCGGCTGGCGACACGACGAGGCGCTGCACGAGGCGGACGGACTCGCGGCGTGGAACGGTCGCGGCGCCGTCCGACTTCTCGACCACCGCGTGCTCGACCACACCACGGCGCTACTCCTCGAATCCTGCGAACCCGGCACCCCGCTGTCCGACGTCCGGCCGCCCGAGGAACAGGACGTCGTGATTGCCGGGTTGCTGCGCGGGCTGTGGATCGAACCAGCCGCCGACAACCCGTTCCGCCCGCTTGCCGGCATGTGCGACGTGTGGGCCGACGAGTTCGAGGAGAAACTCGCCCGCGCACCGCGCCTGGATCCGGGTCTCGCGCGAACCGGCATGGAACTGTTCCGCGAACTACCGCGGACGGCAACGCAGTCGCGGCTGCTGTGCACGGACCTTCACCCCGACAACGTGCTGTCCGCCGCGCGTGAGCCGTGGCTGATGATCGATCCCAAACCGTATGTCGGGGATCCGACGTACGACGTGCTGCAGCACATGCTCGACCATGTCGACCGCCTCGTCGCCGACCCCGTCGGATTCTCGAACCGGATGGCCGGCCTGCTCGACCTCGACCGCGAGCGGCTACACCTGTGGCTGTTCGCACGCTGCGTGGAGGGTTCGATCGACGAGCCGCGGCTCTCCCGCGTCGCCGCCATGCTTCGCCCGTGAGTACTTGTTAACCGCCCGCGGTAGTTGTCAACCTGTCTGAGACAGGTT
>NZ_JARJBD010000196.1:0-6829 GCF_029269925.1 Rhodococcus sp. T2V | reverse complement strand
CCCGCATCAAACTCCGCCACCTGTATCCCAAAACTTAGCTGCGACGGTCTACTAGCTCTCGCTAAGGGGCGTCTTCGCCGAACTGCTCCGGCGGCGAAGATCCGCTCGCGCGGCAGGAATGACTGCGGGAGCCGAAATCGTTCTCGGACTTCATCATTTCGAGGGCAATTTCTGGATGGACTGGCACGGCCTTGCCGTGCTGGTCACCGCCGAACATCTGCTCACAGTCGCCCGTGGCTGGCCGCCTCAAGCGCCTGGGCGGGCACGGACCTGTAGGGAATCGTGCTCGAACCCCAATGCACACTTTCCCGTTGGACCGATACCGGCCGACTGCGCTACCACAACTGCCCGACTCAACTGCGTGCGCCCGCACATGTGCCGACGACCGGATGACTGGTGTCTTGGGGTCCGCGCCGGGGAGGTGGCTAATTCCTCCACGGGTTAAGGGTCGAGTGGCACTCGCCCCTTCGGCTCTGTCGGCGATTCGTTCTGTGTCTGCTGAATTCGGTGTCTCAGAGAAGGTGTCGTTACACGGCGGGCGTTCCTAGATCTGCGTACGGGGGTTGTACGAGCGGCCGCCCGATCAGCGTAGAGGATGCGACCCAACTCGTCGGCCATGGCGTCGAACGAGTACAGAAGGCCGAGGTGGGTCGTGGGGATGTGTCGATGACGAGCGTAAGGATCGAGTGAGCTGCGCCAGTCGACGACGGTGTCGCTGTACGAGAAGATGCTGAGAAATGGGATACTTTGGGGAAACGGTCGGGTCAGGTCTTTGCGAAGTTCACGACAGCATTGGCCGTTGAGGCATGCATACCGCATCAGTCGGGGCGCACCGAGTGTACCCGCCATCCCGATTGCGGCCGCTTCTGCTTTGAGGATGGGATGGAGGCCCCCGATGAGGCGATTTAGGGGACTGCCCATGGTGATCAGGGCGCGGACGAGGTCGGGTCGACGGACTGCGGCGGCGCGAGCGAACTGGCCGCCGCGGCTGTGAGCAACGATCATCGCGGGACGGTCGTTCTCGCGCGCTACCTTCTCCAGAAACTGCAGAAGGTGGGCAGTGGTCCGCTCGCCGCAGTCGATGCCGAGGCCAACCGGTGCAATAGTGGGGCCGCAATGGGCGAGGTCGAACCACTGCCTCATGGGTTCGAATAGCCACGGAGTGCTGAGCAGACCGCCGACCAATACGACCGGCAGTCCGCCAGCGTTCAGGGTGGGCGCAGTGGATTGGAGCACGTTATATGCGTGCCGTCGTTGACGAAACGCGCACGCCTCGTCGTACAGGGGGAGGCGAAGTGATTTGACGATCTCGTCTGCCGTTCGCAGCAAGGGAATGGTCATACGATCACTCTCCCGGTGACGATGCCAGTTGCGCGCCGGTGTAAACCTTGTAATCGGTTCTGTTGGTTTGCTAATCGAAGCGCGATGACCTGGGACGAACACTGTGTCCCAGTATGTGTGTGGCGCTGTGATCGTGGGAGAATGGTCATGGCTCCTCCGGTATCACAGGTCGGTGGTGGGTGAGTTATCTCGGCTAGGCGCAACGGCTGCGGTGTTCGTTGGTGCCTTCGGGATGCGTGGCAGGTCTTTTCAATTTGGATAGATCTCGTGGTTGGTCATTTCAGCATCTCCGACGGCGCGGAGCATCGCATGCGTAGTTCGCTACGTGACGGGTGGGCCGGATGTTCGGATCGGTACGTGGGGTTAGGGAAGGGCTACGTAAGAGCGTGGCCGCTGGGGAAGCTTTCCGCGTGGGTCCGTGAGCGGATGCCGATGGTGCGGCAGTGGCCAAGGTGCATCTCGATGTCTTGACGCTGAGGAACAGGTGGTTGGCGATCTCGCGGTTCCTCACGCCGTTGGCGGCGATGTGAGCGGCCTGGAGTGCCTGTGCTGTGAGGTGGGGTTTCGCTCGTTGTGGTGACTCGGGTGGGTTGGCCGGCGGAGTTGCATAGGTGGGCGCCGATTCGCTGGACTGCTTCCAGTGCGGCCTGGAGGTACGTGTAGAAACGCGCCGAAGAGATCACCATTGGCGAGCTCGTGTGTGTGCGCGTGCGGGAACGGGGTGAGGTCGGCGGCTTGACGGCGATGGCTCATTTTCGTTGGTTGGTGTGTCCGCCCCAGGTGTCGCGAATCTTAGCGGCGGCGTCGGCGGACTGCCGCAGTCCAGCGCCGTAGCATGATGGCCACGCGCGTTGGTCGAGTGGGTCGTGTCCGTAAGCGTCCATTGCTGCGTGGTCCGGTGTGATGTCAATGACTGTGTTCGCGTGGACCATTGCGAGTTCGTTGGTGAGGTGATCACGAGGGAAGAGGTGCGCCACCGGGTCGACGACGATCAGCTGACGGGCGCCGGCCGCGAGATCGGCATTCGTTGCTGACCGGATTCCCGCGTCTAAGTATCGGTGGCCGTTGATAGTTATCGGAGGATAGAGGCCCGGCATAGCGGTGCTCGCTGCGACCGCCTGCAGGAGTGGGACGCCGCTGGTGCGGTTCCAGGCGGTGAGGTCGCCGGTGTCGGCGTCGACGGCGGTTATCAGCAAGTTGTGATGGGACCAATCGCAGGGAGTGATCAACGCTTCTATTCGCGCAAGGTGGGACTCCTCGGGCTCGAGGCCGTCAAATACGGCCAGTTGACCGATCCTGCGTCGGGCGTCGAGTGCGTCGAGGCTGGTATCGGCGAGGATGGTGAAGACTTCGTCGAGTCGGCGTGTGGTGGATATCGGGGTTGTTTCCCACTCCACGTGTGTCTGTCGTGTGGCAATGGCCTCGAGGTTCTGGCCGGTTGTGAGTAGTGTGCCGACGATGGCGCCGGCCGATGTCCCAACGATGAGGTCTCCGTCGGTCAGGTCGACACCGTGGCGGCGCAGCCCGGCGGCAAGGCCGAGCGTCCACGCTGTCCCAACTACGGCACCGGCTCCGAGTACCACAGCGCGGCTGCGGGGTTCCGTTGAGTGACGAGCATGCGGTGTGGTGTTCATGGTTCATCCAAAGGGTCGGTTGTATCTCGGTGGATCGGGATATGCATCGTGTCTGGGGGGGGTGACCGCCGACGGGTTTGGGCCGTTGTTGAGGATACGTAGCCGTGGCATCTGTTGCAGTGCCGCTGTTTACCGGTTCATTCTTGGCCGAGTCGGATGCGATTCGGTGGCGAACCGGTCAATAGCGCCGACCGAGAGTGCATTCGGTGAAGTTGTTTCTGGGTGGCGGTTCACGGATATAGTGACCGTACCGGTCCGAACGACCTGGGGCGAAGGCGTGTTGTATCCACAGAGTGACGGAACGGTGCGCTTCCAGGGTCGGCCCTCCTATCTCAGGATGCCGCCATAACGCGGTGCTGTTTCTTGGTCGATCACGTACTTGGTCGGACCAGTGGATGCATAGGTTCAGGATGAACGAGGAACGGGAGAACGGTGGTGGTGGTTGTCAGCAGGTCCATCCCGTCGGAATGTTCAATGTCAGGCAGAACGGATGTCCCGCAGGATCGCGCAGAACCCGCCAGCGGTTTCCCCCAGGCTGGAAGTCGGCGATTCGCGCGCCGAGTCGAACCGCTACAGCCTCCGCTGTCTCGAGATCCGAGACCGCTAGATCGAGGTGCATATGTTTCGGAGTCGTCCCGCCGGGCCACATCGGCGCGTGATAGTCCGGGACGGCCACTGCTGCGATCGCACCGCCGGGCGTCTGTACTAGCGCCATGTGGTCGTCGGAGCGAATGATCTGGCCCTCGAGCAGCCCTGCCCAGAAGGTCGCGAGTACCTGCGGGTCGTTGCAGTCGAGGGTGATCAGTGTCAATCGTGCTATAGCCACGTTGTGTCCTAATCTTTCTCCAGTCTTGGGTTCTTCCAATCGGAAGAATCCGTGTCCGACCTTGGCGTCAGCTCGTTCGGCGGCATGGCCGGAGCTTGATGGTCGAGTCGCCCTTCTCCTACTGCCGCGGATTCCACGCGGCCTGCGTTCGATGGCGAGTTCGACGCCGCACTCCTTGAAGTTCGACGCTTCGAGCACCTGGTCACCACCGTCGACGAACGAAACACCACCACTGGATGTCTCGCCGATGTTAGGGGCGCCGCGATCTGAGACCAGGCGGGAGGATGGACCGATGGGAGAGCGTTCTCGCCGCCGCTGGAGTGGTGTAAACCGTTGAGCGCATTCCTCTGTAGAGGCCGGATCTGAAGGGCGGGCGACTGATGGCTATGGCGTGCCCGTGCAGGCGTGGCAGCATGCCGGCTCGATCTGGCCCCTGTCGGTGCACCGACTGGGACGGGTTTCTCGGTCGGCGTGCCGGGAATCGGCGCGGCGGTGCGGCGGAAGCCGTGCGGTGATGTCTCCGGCCCCGGCCTTGTGGGTGAATGCGTGACGCTTCTCCGCGAACCCGTGGCGATTGTCGAACATGTCGCGGGCCATGTGCGAGAGCTCGTGGGTCTCGTAATAGTCGATCGGTTTGGTGAGCGGGTCGCGGGCTGAGACCACGGCACGGTGCTGCACGGGGTCTGCGCAGCCGTTGGCGAGGTCGTCGAGCCAACTGTCGAAGTCGTCCCTGGCGCCGGGTCCGACGAGGTCGACGAGCCCGGTTTCCGCGGCGAGGCGCGCCCCGATCGGCAGCTTCTCGTCGAGCAGTTGCCGCGCCAGGCCGGCGCCGACGCGGCGTGGCAGGGTCAGCGTGTGCAATTCCGAGCCGTAGAGGCCGATGTCGTAGTACGGGTTGAGGACGACCCCGTCCCGGGCCGCGACGACATCCGCTCCGAGGGCCATCATGACTCCGCCGGCGCCGGCGTTGCCGGTGAAGGCGGCGACGGTGAGCTGGTGAGAGTTCGTCACGAGGGCTCGGCACACTGTGTTGATGGCCTTGATGTTCTCCCACGCTCGGGTCGCGGGGTTGTCGGCCGCCTCGATCTCGTTGAGGTGTATTCCGTGGCAGAACATTTCGGGTCCCCCGCGGAGAATCAGCACTCGGGTGTCCTGCCAGCGTGCGGCGCGGATGGCTTGCGCGAGTCGACGGCACTGATCGACCCCGGCGGCACCGTTGTAGAAGTCGAATGTGAGTTCCCCGACGGGGCCGCGGCGCCGATACCGGATGTCGCGAGGGCCGTCCGTCACGAGCGGGGCTGCCACGGGTAGCACGTGTGCCGCGGGCAGTTTGATACCACCGGGCTCCCTGAGAGTGCCGATCCACACCGACGCGTCGCCCGCCGCGACGAGCAGGCGGTTCCGGTGCCGGCCGATCACGGTGCCGGGCGCGGTGGGTGCGGCGAGTTTACCGCCGATGTGCGCGTCGAAGGCATGGACCTTCTGACCATTGATCTGCGTGCGCACCCCGGGGGATCCGTCGGCGGCGCGGATGCGGCGGACGATGTCTGCCGCGGGGTCGGACCAGCTGAACGCGCGGATCTGCTGGGTCATGGCCGGTCGTGGCCGCGTGCCTGGGATGGGGCGGCCTATGGCCTCGAGCGGGGTCGGGACGTAGCCGGGGTCGGTGGCCTTCTCGATGACCTCGAGGATGCAGGCGATGGCGGCGTCGGCGACGGGTCCATTGTAGAGGGCGGATTTGCGCATCGGTTCGGCCGGCATCGGGAACTCGCGATGCGCCCAGACGGGGCCGCCGTCGAATTCCTGTGTGGCCTGCAGCGCGGTGACGCCCCACACCGGTGCGCCGTCCATGATGGCGTAGTCGAGGGCGGAGGGGCCCCGATCACCGACCGCGCCCGGATGGATGATGATCGTCCGCCACCGGCGCCACACCCGCTCGGGCACTCGCTCCTTGAGGTACGGGCAGAGGATGAGGTCGGGTTGGGCACGGAACACGGCGTCGGAGACCGCGTCGTCGGACACCGCAATCGTGGTGGTGACGTGGTGGCCGCGCCGGCGCAGCTCGTCCCATGCACGCTGGCTGAGACCGTTGAACGCGGACACCAGAAGCAGGATGCGCATGTCTGACCACCTACCTGATGCCGCTGCCGATAAAGCATAGTGCGCGCGAGTAGGTCGCTTGTGGCCGCCGCAGTGCCGCCTGGCGGCCATCGCTTTCGTTGTCCATGTATCCCAGGATGTGGCCATCTCATTCGAGGTGGGCGGGTAGTCGACCACTCCATTTCGTGCCTCCGCGACGCGACGCGTGCTGATTCTGTCCCCAGGGGCTGTGGCCCCGGAGGTCGTGAGCGTTGTGCTGAATGACTCGGAGTGCGGTCGCTGCATCAGTTGTTCGGTCCGCTATCGGACGAGTCTGACTTCGACCAGGTCGGTGGTGCCCGGGTAGATCTTTTCCGATCCGTCGGGCGCGAAGCCGTTTCGGCGATAGAAGCTGTGGGCGCGGGGGTTGTCCTTGGCGACCCAAAGTTGGGCATGGTTCTCGGCTAGAACGGCGTCGAGGAGTGCTTGACCCGCGCCAGTCCCTTGGTGTTCGGGCAGGAGATAGAGGGTGTAGAGCTGGAGATCTCGTGCGGGGTCCTCGTCGTCGAGCGGTGTTCCTGCGTATGCGAACCCGACAATTCCCCCGTGAGCTTCCGTCACGCGTAGTCGCTGCGGTGGCTGCTTGCTACTCAGTGTGGAGCGCCACATCGCTTTTCGCTGTTCCAACGCATTGTTGTCGAAGTGGCAGTCGGGGAGGAGGTGTGCGTACGTTGCGTGCCACGTGGTGAGGTGGACTTCGGCGATCGCATCCGCGTCGGCCAGTCCGGGCGCGCGCAGGTGGAATTTCGCAATCTCGCTCACGGTTTGAGACTAGCGATGCTGACACGTGACGGGCCACCACGACGCTATGAGCACGAGACCCGTGAGCTGGACGTGATCTTGGACTGACGTCAACCCTGCGAACAATCGGGCGTCGTGGTTTGGCCAC
>NZ_JARJBD010000195.1:0-6880 GCF_029269925.1 Rhodococcus sp. T2V | reverse complement strand
CTCCCACCAGCGCTAATCGCACCGACGCCACAGCTATCTAGGAAACTCCCGCTAGCTCACGCCGGTGGCACTCTTCCATTCCTCGCCCACCGGATCGGGATCGCGTCACAAACTCCTCTCGGCGATATCTGGCCCGCCGGAGCACCCAAGCCGTCGATCCTCGACGTCGCCAAGCACATCAACAACTTCTATTACGACACCGCACTGAGCCCGGCTCCCTCCGCAATGCGCAGCGTCCTCGCGGTCGGGCAGAAAGAACGCATCGTCTTCGGCAGCGACTGGCCCTTCAGCGCGGCCACCCTCACAGGTTCTGGGGACCCACAACCCGAACTCAGCGAGACGTTCAGTGCCGGCGATCGTGTCCTGATCGAGCGCGAGAACGCACTACGCGAACTCCCCCGGCTCGCGTCGGTCTTGGATTGATGCGGTCGCACCCGATGGCAAGGCCGATCCGCGATCTGTATCGCGCGTGCGTCAGAAGTCCGCGGTGATCCCGACCTGGGCGCCGAGGGTTTCGAGGTCCGTGCGGGTCTGGTCGGGCAGGATGACGCCGCCGGCGTCGAGGTTGCGGTGCTCGGCGCGGTCTTCGAGTTCGCCGGGGTAGAAGATTTCCTCGGCGCCCTCGGCGAGTGGGGTGTGCTTGACCTCGTCGATGAGTTCGCCGACCGAGTCGAGGTAGGCGGTGGTCGAGCCCATGGCGGCGACGTCGATGGCGATGAACAGATGTCCTGCGCCGCTGACCTTGTCAGCCTCGTACGGTCCGTGGACGCGGGTTCCGGTGTGGCTTCCGGTGAGGGCGCCGGAGAGGATGTCCATCATGAACGTGATGGCGTAGCCCTTGTGCCCGGCCATGGGGAGAATGACACCGTCGATGGCGGCGGCCGGGTCGGTGGTGACGCGCCCGGCCGAATCCATCGCCCAGGTGGACGGAATCTCCTCGCCGCGGTTGCGGGCGAGGTAGATCTTGCCGCGGGCAACGGCGGTGTTGGCGATGTCGACGGCCACGACGCCCGAACCGGAGGGGGCCGGGGCGGCGATCGACCACGGGTTGGTGCCGAGGACCTTTTCGCGACCGCCCCACGGCGCCATCGCCGGGCTGGCGTTGGTGGTCAGGATCGACACGCACCCGTCCTGGGCGGCGCGCCGGGTGTAGTACATCGCGGTGCCGAAGTGGTTGGAGTTGCGTACTCCGACCACCCCGACGCCGTGCTCGCGGGCACGGGTGACGGCCTTGCGGCGAGCCGTTTCGGTGAGGACCTGCCCGATGCCGGCGCGGCCGTCGAGCAGTAGCAGAGCGCCGCCGTCGACCAGGGTTTCCGGCCTGGTCACTGTGGTCATCGCGCCGGACTGCAGGCGGGCCGCGTACCAGGGCAGGCGGAGAACACCGTGGGACTGGTGTCCCCACAGGTCGGCCTGCACCAGGCTGTCGAGAACCAGGGCCGCGTCGTCGCCAGGCACACCGATCTTCTCCAGTACCTCGCAGCCGAAGGCGGTCAGAGCCTCGGGCTTCACGCGGACGTCGTTCATGTCAGTTCCCCGTTCCTATTCGATACGCTTCGGTATACACTATGACATACCTAAGGGGATTCAGGAAAGAGTTCAAAGGAGAACCATGCTCAGTCTGATCGTGTCGGTGCAGGTCAAGCCCGAAAAGCGGGAGAGGTTCCTGGAGGTGATCGCCGACAATGCGGCGCGGTCGGTGCGGGACGAACCGGGATGCCTGCGCTTCGATGTCGTCGAGCATGCCGAGGAACCCAACCACTTCTTCTTCTACGAGCTCTACCGGGACACCGACGCGTTCGACGAGCACAAGGCGGCCCCACACTTCGCCGACTGGCGGGCCGGCGCGGACGAATGCCTGGTCCCCGGCAGCCAGGTCAACACCTTCGCCGAGGTGCATTTCAGCGAATCCGATGCGACCGCGCATGCCTGAGCCCGCCGCTACCACCCGTCCCGCCGTCCGAAGGACCCATCCATGACTGCCACCATCACCACCATCAACCCCGCCACCGGGCAACCGCTGAACACATACGAGGCGATGTCACCGGAGCGCATCGATGCCCTCGTCGACGCCGCAGCGACCGCGCAGAAGCACTGGGCGACCGAGGAATTCAAGACCCGCGGCGAAATACTGCGGGCCGCGGCCACCGTCCTGCGGGAACGGCCCGAGGAGCTGGCCCGGCTGGTGACCCGGGAGATGGGCAAACCGCTCGCCGAGTCCCGCGCCGAGGTCGACAAGTGCGCGATCGGCCTCGAGTACTACGCCGACCACGCCGCCACCTTCCTCGCCGACGAGGACTACGCCACCTCCGCCGATCGCAGCTGGGTCTCCTACGAGCCGGTCGGGATCGTCCTGGCGATCATGCCGTGGAACTTCCCGCTCTGGCAGGTGTTCCGGTTCGCCGCCCCCGCCCTGATGGCCGGCAACGCCGCCCTGCTCAAGCACTCCCCCAACACCACCGGCAGCGCCCTGGCTTGCCAGGACATCCTCCTCGCCGCGGGTCTACCCGCCGGATTGTTCACCACCCTGCTGATCGCCGAACCCGACGTGCCCGCCGCCACCGAGAAACTGATCGCCGACCCGCGGATCGGGGCGGTGACCATCACCGGCAGCGAACGCGCCGGCAGCGCCGTCGGCTCGATCGCCGGCCGGGAGATCAAGAAGTCGGTCCTCGAACTCGGCGGCTCCGATCCGTTCGTGATCCTCGCCGACGCCGACCTTCCCCGCGTGGCCGCGCTCGCCGCCCGCGGCCGGTTCCTCAACAACGGGCAGAGCTGCATCTCCCCGAAACGGTTCATCGTCGACGCCGCCGTCGCCGAAGAATTCACCCGCCTGTTCGTCGAAAACGTCGGCCGGCTGCAGGTCGGCGACCCGGAAACCGACGGCACCGACGTCGGGCCGATGGCCCGCAGGGATCTGCTCGACGGCATCGACAGGCAGGTTCAGTCCGCGGTCGCCGCCGGGGCCACCGTCCTGCACGGCGGGCACCCGCTCGAGGGCACCGACGGGTTCTTCTACGCCCCCACCGTTCTCGGTGACGTGCGGCCCGGGATGTCGGTCTACGCCGAGGAGACCTTCGGGCCGGTCGCGACGATCATCACCGTCGACGGGCCCGACGAGGCGGTACGGGTGGCCAACGACACCCCGTTCGGGCTCGGCGCCAGCGTCTGGGGCACCGACGTCGACGCCGCCATCGCCGTCGGCCGGCGCATCGAGTCCGGGGCGTGCTTCATCAACTCCGTCGTCGCCTCCGACGCCCGGATGCCGTTCGGGGGCACCAAACGCTCCGGCTACGGCCGCGAACTCGCCGCTCCCGGAATCCGCGAATTCGTCAACATCCGCACCTGGTGGGCGATGAACGAACCCGGTGCCCAGGCCCCGGTCTCCGAATAGCCCCCTAGCCCCAAACACACTAGTAATCAAGGAGTTTCGATTATCATGACCGACATCACCACCGTCGACCCCACCGCCTTGGCCGTCTCCGCGCAGCTGCGGGACGGACGCAACGCCGCGGTGTTGCGCTCGTCCGAGATCACCCCGCGCCAGCGCGGTGGCGGCGCTCGTACCATCCCGCTGGTCTCGCAGCAGGTCGGTGGCAAGGATTTCCTCAACGGCATCACCATGTTCGGTCCCGGTGCCGCGATTCCCGAGCACTTCCACAACTGCGACGAGTCCGTGCTCATCATCCGCGGCTCCGCGGTCGCGCACATCGACGGCATCGAGCACCCGGTCACCGTCGGCGACAACTCATTCATCCCCGCCGGCATCCCACACTTCTTCCGCAACGCCTCCGACACGGACGAGCTGCACATCTTCTGGACCTACGCCTCCGTGGACGCGAACCGGACCATCGTCGCCACCGGTGCGACCACCCGCATCGACGAGGAACACGGCACCAACCTCACCTGACCCGCCCACCCGGCTCTGCGAAAGGACACCCGATCATGGTGTGGGAGATCGCCCGCCTCGACATACACGAGGGCCACAACAAGGCCTTCGAAGCCGCACTCACCGAGGCGGTCCCCCTGTTCGCCCGCGCCCACGGGTGCCGCGGCATGCAGGTCCAGCACAGTACCGAGCACCCACAGCGGTACTACCTGATCGTCGACTGGAACACCCTCGAAGACCACACCGTCCGGTTCCGCGAATCCGACGACTTCGCCCGATGGCGCGGTCTGGTCGGTGAACACTTCGCGCACCCCCCGGTCGTCGAACACACCGATCGTCTCGACGTCGGATTCACCGCGGAGCCGGTGCGGTGACCAGCGTGCGGCTGAGTCGGCGGTCGTTCCTGGCCGCCGGAGGCGGGGCGGTGGCCGTGGCGGCGGCCGCCGTCGGCGCGGGCATGGGCGCGGCGGGGGCGTGGCCGCTCGGATCGAGCGACGACGGGGGCCCGGAGCGGGCGATGTTCGCCTACGTCGGCTGCTACACCACCGCCAAGAGGGAAGGCCACGGGCAGGGCATCGCCGTGTTCCAGGTCGATCGGTCCGGGCGGTGGGAGCCGGTGCAGGTGCTGCCCACGACACCGAACCCGTCCTATCTGATCACCGACCGAGCCGCGGCCACCCTCTATTCCGTCGAAGGCGACGGCAACCGCGTCACCTTCTTCCGGATCGACAGCGGCACAGGGCATCTCACCGAACTCGGCACCGTCGACACGGGTGGCACCAACGGAGTGCACCTGGCCCTCTCCCCCGACGAGACCCGGCTGGTCGTCGCCAACTACGCCACCGGGTCGATCGCGGTCTTTCCCCGCGCCGCCGACGGCACCCTCGGAGAGCGATCGCAACCGGTGCAGCTGACCGGCACGCCCGGGCCGCTGCCGGAAGACCAGAAGGGGCCCGGGCCGCATCAGGTGCTGTTCGACCCGACCGGCCGGCACCTGATCGTCCCGGACAAGGGCACCGACCGTCTGCACCGACTCGGCTACGACGTGGCGGCCGGGACGCTGTCGGTGCTCGGCGATCCGGTGCTCACGCCGCCGGGAACCGGACCGCGGCATCTGGCCTATCACCCCTATCTGCCGGCGTTCTACCTGGTCGACGAGCTGTCCTCGCAGGTCACCGTCTACCGCTACGACCAGCAGACCACCGCCGTCACCGCCGGCGCGTCCGTGTCGACGTTGCCGGCCGGCTTCGACGGAGAATCCACCGCCGCGGCGATCGTGATCAGCCGCGACGGCCGATTCGTCCACGTCTCGAACCGGGGACACGATTCGGTCGCCTCGTTCGGCATCACCCCGGTCGGATCCCTGACGCCTCCGGTCCTGACCGACACGGGGGGTCACCAGCCGCGGTTCATGACCCTCGATCCCGCGGGCGGGACGTTGTATGTGGCGAACCAGAAGGGCGACAGCATCGTTGCGTTCGCCCTCGATCCCGTGACGGGGCGACTGGACCGTCGCGGGGAGCCGATCGCCACCGGCACGCCGTCGTGCATCACCTTCGTCGACGTTCCGTGAGCACCTACCGAAAGGACTCCTGAGCACGCATGCCTATCCCCGATCCGTCCCGCATCGCGCTCGCGCGGACCTGGCTGCTCACGGCCGCCGCCGATCCCGCGGTGATCGCCGGCGCAGACTCCTGCGGCGCCGATGTGCTCGTTCTCGATCTCGAGGACGGCGTCGCCGACCGCGACAAAGTCGCCGCCCGGCATCACACCGCCCGGTGGCTCGGTGACGGCCATACCGACTGGGTGCGGATCAACGACGCCACCACCAGTCACTGGGCCGAGGACCTGCGGATGCTCGCCGACACCGGTTGCGTCGGCGGGGTGATGCTGGCCAAGACCGAGCATGCCGAACAGGTCGAGGCCACCGCCGACCGGTTGCCCGCCGGCACTGCGATCGTGGCGTTGATCGAGTCCGCACTCGGGCTCGAGGAGGCCCGCCCCATCGCCCGGGCCGCCGCCACCGTGCGGTTGGCGTTCGGCAGCGGCGACTTCCGCCGTGACACCGGGGCCGGGGCCGACCCGGTGTCGTTGGCGTACGCCCGCTCACGTCTGGTCGTCGCCAGCCGCGCCGAGCGGATCGCACCGCCCATCGACGGCACCACCCACGCCGACACCGACACCGATCTGCTCGCCGGGGTCGCGGTCGGCGTCGCGGCCGGGATGACCGGCAAGCTGTGTCTGCGCCCGGACCACATCGCCTCGATCAACACCGCACTATCCCCGACCGCGCACGACATCGACTGGGCCGAGACCGTCATCGCCCGTCTCGGTGCGGACGGCGCGCACGTCACCGACGGCAGCGACCGACCGAAACTTGCTCGCGCCCTACGCATCCGGCAGCTCGTGACCGCCTTCGCCACCAACGGCGCCTGAAACCAGTCCGCCGCGCGGACCGAACCGACATTCACCCGCGCGCCGGACCTTCCCCGCAGCGTGCCGCACGCACCACCTCCAGGTGCGGGCGGCACGCTGCCTTTCTCGTTCTCGCGTGGGATGTAGAAAGACGAGCGAACAGCCGGGCCGGGAGAGTTCTGCGCTGGTGCGCCTGCCGCCTGGACGGTGCCACGCTCCGCGATCATGCCCACGCTGCCGGTGAACCGTACGCGGCGCTCCGAGTCGGGACGTCCCCCGCATGACTATTGCGCGTTGGAAAGTGCAGAAACCTGGTCTGGTTCTATTCGCCGCCGCCTGGACGCAGCCTCCCGCACAGATCCTGCGACCGCGCCGCCCCCTGGGATGGTGTACGCAGCAACGCACGGATCTTCTTCCACGATCTGACGACCTTGCGTCCATCTGACGCCGGTACGCAGACGGCCACGGTGGGTGAGATCGCGTGATGCGTTCTCACCCACCGCGGCCGGGGAACTGGTTGCCGGCTAGGCGGGTTCCTTGACGCCCACCACCGGGCAGGGCGCGTCGAGCAGGATG
>NZ_JARJBD010000194.1:0-6882 GCF_029269925.1 Rhodococcus sp. T2V | reverse complement strand
TGGTGGAAAGGGCCTTCAACAAGGCAAAACAGTGGCGAGCGGTGGCAACCCGGTATGACAAGCTTGCCCTGACTTACCGGGCTGGATTCCTCCTCGCCGGCATCGTCGAATGGCTCAAACTATTGGGAGACATGCCCTAGTGCACAACAACGGCCCATGGAAGTCGATCGACACCCTGGAAATCGCGTTTGGCCGAGTACATCGACTGGTTCAATCATCTCCGGCTGCACGGTGAAATCGGGAGGAACCTACCTGTCGAAGCCGAAGGTCCTACTACGATTCACATATATCCGTTGGAACGACAGAGCCCCCACGGACCCCGGGGCGCCCGACCCCTACGGGCGCATCGGCAACCAGCACTGGACCTCGATCTGCGCATCGGCCTCCTCCCCAGCAAGTTCATCGCCCGATACGCCTGATTCACATCCGGCCACATTGCAGGTGACCCAGTCCACGGCCGACACCTGCGACATCGATTTTGATCGCCCGGTTAACCACCAGCACGAACAGCACCGCTCCGCATTCGGACCGAATGGGTGTGGCCTGAGGGTCGTGCACAATGCAGCGTCGACGTCGAGTGTGTCCGGCAGGAAACTTGAGGGCGAGGGGCCTGACGCCGATATCCTAGATGATGTGCAGATACGTGCGAACCGCGGGTAAATTGATGGCCGAGAACGACCAGTTCGAGACACAGCGTGATGTGGGCGATGGTGTCCTCACGCAACTGAGCGCGGTGGGATTCGAAAATGCCGTCGAGATCGGGCACGGTGGTTTCGGCGTGGTGTACCGCTGTACACAGGTCGATTTGGACCGCATCGTGGCGGTGAAGGTGCTCACCGGGGATCTTGTCGAGAATCGGGAAAGATTCTTTCGCGAACAAAGGGCGATGGGCCGATTAACCGGGCACCCGAATATCGTCGCCGTGCTGCAGGTTGGCGAACTCTCAGGCGAGCACCCGTACCTGGTGATGCAGTACCACCAGCGGGGGTCACTGGGTGCGCGGATCCGAGAAGAGGGTGCCCTGCCGGTCGGGGACGTCCTGCGTCTCGGGGTGCTGCTGGCCGGGGCGTTGGAGACCGCGCACCGCGTCGATGTGCTGCACCGGGACGTCAAACCGGAGAACATCCTGCTCACCGACTTCGACCAGCCGGCCCTGACTGACTTCGGCATCGCCCACATCACCGGCGGGTTCGAAACCGCGACCGGCACGGTCACCGGCTCACCCGCGTTCACCGCACCCGAGGTCCTCAGTGGCGATCCCCCCACCCCCGCCTCCGACGTCTACGGCCTCGGCGCCACCCTATTCTGTGCGCTCACCGGGCACGCCGCGTTCGAACGGCGCAGCGGCGAGCAGGTGGTGGCGCAGTTCCTCCGCATTACCTCCCAACCGGTCCCGGATCTCCGCCAAAACGGCATTCCCGAAGCCGTGTGTGCGACGATCGAATCGGCGATGGCCCGCGACCCCGCGACCCGACCCACCGCCACCGCGTTGGGTCAGCAGTTGCAACAGCTCCAGCGCGCTCTGGGCTACTCGGTCGAGGAGATGGCGCTCCGTCCCCAACCGGGTGAGCAGCAGGAACGGCCTGCGGCGGCACCGGCAGCCGTGCCGCACGTTGACCTCGCACGGGGACACACGGGCGACCTGCCGTTCGAGCTGACCAGCTTTGTCGGGCGGCGCGCACAGTTGACCAACGTCAGGAATGTCTTATCCGGGTCACGTCTGGTGACCTTGACCGGAATCGGCGGGGTCGGAAAAACCCGGCTCGCGCTCCGGGCCGCGAGCAAGGTGCGACGGAATTACGCCGACGGCTTGCGGCTCGTCGAGTTGGGCGGACTCCGCGACTCGACATTGTTGGTCGATGTAGTAGCCGCCGCCGTGGGCCAGCGCAACCTGACGGGCCGCCCGATGCGAGAGGTGCTGGAGGAATTCCTAGCCACACGCGCACTCCTGCTGGTCCTGGACAACTGCGAACACATCGTCGAGGCGGTGGCGGAGCTGGCTGAATCGTTACTGCGCACCTGCCCCGACCTGTCGATCCTGGCCACCAGCCGCGAGGCCCTAGGCATCGGCGGGGAATCGGTGCTGCCGCTCACCCCGCTCGACTTCCCCGACCCCGCAGCCGAGCCCACGCCGCGAGAGCTCGCTCATTCCGACGCGGTGACGCTATTCACCGAACGAGCAGCAGCGGCGGTGCATGGCTTCGAGCTGACCAACGCCAACAGGATCGACGTCGCCCGGATATGCGCGCGCCTGGACGGACTGCCGCTGGCGATCGAACTGGCCGCGGCGCGGCTCAGGTCGATGTCGACCACGCAGATCCTGCAGCGGCTCGACGACCGGTTCGCTCTGTTGACCCGCGGCAGTCGGGGCGCCCCCACCCGGCAGCAAACCCTCCAGTGGTGCATCGGCTGGAGCTATGACCTGTGCACATCGAGCGAACAGCACCTGTGGGCGAGGCTGTCGGTGTTCGCCGGCGGCTTCGAACTCGACGCGGCCGAGGTCGTGTGCGGCGAGGATGCGGCCGCGCCGAACCTACTCGATGCAGTGTCGGCGCTGGTGGACAAGTCGATCCTGATCCGGGAGGAATCCGACGGCGCCGTCCGGTTACGGATGCTCGAGTCGGTGCAGGACTACGGCAGGAATGCACTTGAGGAGGCGGGCGAGCACCTGGACCTGCGTCGGCGGCACCGGGACTGGTGCGAGCGGTTAGCTTGCACTGCGGAATCCGAGTGGATCAGCCCCCGCCAGCTGGAGTGGATTTCCCGGCTGTCCCGCGAGCTGCCGAATCTGCGACTGGCACTCGAGTTCGGTCTACGCGAAGGTGGCGAAGGTGGGTTGCGTTTCATCGCCGCGTTGTATTCGTTCTGGTCCTTCGGTGGGCGGCTCAGCGAGGGACGCAGGTGGACCGACCGCGCACTCGTCCATTCGTCGTCCATTGCACCGAGCCTGGACCGGGCACGGGCGCTCTACGCAGCTATCGTGATGGCCGAGAACCAGAGTGACCAACCTGTAGCGACGGACCGAGCTGCGGAGCTTCGTGCCCTGGCCGAGCAGATCGACGACCCCCTACCTGCTGCACTGGCCACCGTCGCCGACGGATTGATCGCCCTTGCCGGTGGCGATCCAGACCGCGCTGTCGCATACCTCGACAGTGCCGCCGCGCACTTTGGCATCCGCGAGGAACTGACCTTCCAGATAGAATCGTCAGTATTCCTCGGAGTGGCATACGCACTTCAAGGGGATTCTCGGCGTGCGCTCGCCAGCCACGAACACATCCTTGCTCTGCTAGAAACACACGGGGAAAAGGTATTTCACTCCTGGGCACTATGGTCGATGGGGATCACTGTGTGGCGGCTGGATGACGTTGATCGCGCCGTACAATTGTTGAGCGACGGCCTTCGTCTGGCCCGAATGAGTCACGAGCCTCTCGCGACCGCATCCAGCGTGGAAGTACTGGCCTGGATCGCCTCTGAGCGAGGCGATTTCCGTCGTGCCACCGTACTAATGGGTGCCGCACAAGCACTACGGCGGGCAGTGGGCAGCACCACCACCCTGCTCCCGAACATGCTCGTCCTCCACGACAGATGCATCCAGCGTGCCCGTAATACGCTCGGCGAGAGAGCTTTCAGGTTGGCCTATGATGAGGGCGAGGCCATGAGCTTCGACGCAGCCGTCGGCTTCACCCTCGGCGAAAGAGTTCAGGTCTCCGCGCCGACAGCCGGTCCGGCCACGAAACTGACCGCACGTGAGCAGCAGATCGCCGAGCTGGTGGCCGAGGGGCTCACAAACAAGGCAATCGCCGCACGACTGGTGATCTCAGTACGCACCGCGCAGGGCCACGTCGAACATATTCTGGCTAAACTGGGATTCACCTCTCGGGCCCAAATCGCTTCGTGGGTAGTCGAACAATCTAACGGTTGAGGTGGCTGCGGTGGTGGGGGTGCCGGGCTCTCCTTCGAGCAACTCGTCGGCGTTCTGTCCTGGATCTGGCAGACATCTGATAACCAAGAGTCAGTCCCGTGCTCCGCGGAGGGCGCCTCGGGGTCGACAAAGGCATCCTCCATTAGGCGCAGCGCCCGGCTTGGCGACATCCTCGATGAGGTGGAAGTGCTCGTATTTATGGACGGTGATGCCTTCGGCCCCGGCGGTTTCCGCGCCGAAGACGCGGGCGATCCCGGTGTTGCTGTATCCCCAACCGCGAAGGGATTCCTGCGTGCACCACTGATCGCGTGGCTCGGCGCCCGGACCCGGCACTCGATGACATTGTCAGTGATCTTACCGGTTATCGGGTTGACGTCATCACTGACAGCGATTGTCTCGCCTTTGCAGTGGTTTCACAGTCGGAGGCTATGGTGAGCACACAGCACAGGATGACCCAGGGACCTCACCCAATCACCCTAGCCGGACTCCGCAGTTGATGGGCACTCGACTTGACGGAAAGCATGCTGAGCTGCGTGAAATGCCGAAGATGCGCGTTGGATGAACTTTACTACAAGGCATTGCTCGCCGTGGTACGGCGTCGGCTCGTATCGGGCGTCGGCGGCGCGAAGGCGAAGAGCTGGGGTGGTCGGGCAGTTCGAGCGCGGTAACGTTCCTTCGTTGACCGGCGGTGAGGGGCTGAGCGTTGGTCAACGCGGCACTATGCCGTGGATAGCGTTCGTGCCCAATATCAGCGGCGTGTGCAGCGTGTTCGGAACCTTCGGAATGACCGCAGGGCAGACGAAGCCAACCAACCAGAAGCGCGATGTTCGCGAGAAGAGTCTATACATCAAGTTCCCTCGCAGTGGGGCCGGTGAAGGATCGGAGAAATGTCTTCATCCGGGTAGGTAGACCACAGTGCTGCTGGAATGAAGTCCCTAACCATTGCTTCCAAGACATCGATCGTGCGTGCCCGCCAGGATATTCGGGTCTCTTCAATGGGATTCATCCCGGGATGCAGCCTCCGTCAGCGACACGCGATTGTGTGAGGACCTCGTCGGAGAAGTCTGCCGCTATGCCGCAGTTCTCGTCGAGCAGAAGCTCGAGCAGGGAAACGTTCTTTGGATACAGCCCGCTGGCATGCTTGGGCATTGTCGCCGCCAGATTCAGTGGGGGTGTCATAACGTCATGGCTGGCGACGGCCTGTCCCGACTCGGTCAGCACGCAGTTGCCGCGGGTCTCCCCGGTCAGGTCTACCAAGACGCCCGGCTTTATACCCTCCACGGCCGCGCGCTTGATCGCTTCCTCAAGCCCCTGCTGTTGGACGCGTTCCTCCTCGGTGGCCTCGCGGGCATAGCCGCCCTCCCCGGACTCGCATACAACGCCGACACGTCTCGCCACCCCATGGACTGGCTTGTCAGCCGACGGATTGTTCGTACTCATTTCACCTACCTTTTGCAACTGAGCAACGCGCAGGCAGAAGATTGTTTGTAATCGGGTCCGACAACCTGGATGCCGGGGAATTGGAACAATCCGCGCTGGAGGGACAAGACGTTTACCGTTAGCAATCAAGGAATATTCTGCAACGAGGAATTCTCGGCCATCACAGCCCGTCACAGTCGGCCATACCGCAGTCGACGCCTCCCGCCGCGAACCGGTCCTCGCGGAAGCCAGATCGGTGGACACAGCACCGTTCAGTGAGTTCTCTGGTGGATCCCAGTACAACCGACGGCGCACTTGCCGCATGCTGGATGAAGGAACCCTGCGCGCTCGTGCAGAGCCAAGCCGAATTAGATTCGGCCACCCGAGCAGAGCGGGGTGACTACCGCCGAATCCAATTCGTTCGGAAACAACTTCGATAGCTTGGGCAGGAGGTAGAGCTAAGAATCCCCGGCCAGAATCACGAGGTTGATGCCTCGGTTTCGCTTGGGAGAATACTGTGGCCCATACGGTCTCGCTTGGTGTGCAAGTACCGAAGATTATGCGGATTGGCCGCAACAAGGGAAGGCAATCTGTCCACGAGTTCGAAACCGTAGCCGTCGAGTCCCTGGTACTTCGCTGGGTTATTGGTAATCAGTCGAATCCGCTGGATTCCGAGCGCATCGAGTATCTGAGCCCCGACGCCGTAGCTGCGGGCGTCTGCAGGCAATCCCTGGGCCGTATTGGCGTCGACTGTGTCGAGACCCTCTTCTTGCAATGCGTAGGCGCGTATTTTATGTGCTAATCCGATTCCGCGGCCCTCGTGCCCACGAAGATAGACCACGGCGCCGCAGCCTTCATCCGCGATCATCTGCAGCGCCTGCCGCAGTTGGTCTCCGCAGTCGCAACGCAACGAGCCCAGGATGTCACCTGTGAGGCATTCGCTGTGCACTCGGACGAGGACGCCGGCCTCTGATCGGCTCGCCGCTGCGACGTCGCCCATGACGAGCGCAAGGTGCTCTGTACTGTCTATCGTGCTGCGATAGGCGAGTGCGCGGAACTTTCCATACGTCGTAGGCAAATTGGCATTGGCGGCCTCCTCAACCAACCGCTCCGTCGAGCGCCGGTGGCGCACAAGGTCCGCGATCGCAAGGAGTGGCAGGTCGTGCTCGTTCGCAAAGGCTTCCAGAGTCGGTCCCCGCATCATGTCGCCCTCGTCGGTAACGAGTTCGCTGATTACGCCTACCCCGGACAACCCGGCGAGAGTCAACAGATCGACCGCCGCCTCGGTGTGGCCCGCGCGCACCAGCACACCGCCCGGATGCGCCCGAAGTGGGAACACATGACCAGGCCGGTGAAGCTGATCAGGACGAGTAGCCGCATCAGCGAGCGCCCTGGCTGTTTCCGTGCGTGCGGCTGCCGAGACACCCGTGCCCGTTCCCACCAAGTCAACGCTCACTGTGAACGCCGTGCCGAATGAGTCGGTGCTGTCCGCCACCATCGGAGGCAGGCTGAGCTCGTCTGCTCTCGTCTGTCCCATCGGA
>NZ_JARJBD010000193.1:0-7246 GCF_029269925.1 Rhodococcus sp. T2V | reverse complement strand
CCGTTCGATCCGGTCCCCCACACCCCAACGAGGCTGAGGAGACGGGGCGCGCGCCCGCCCCGCCGCCCACTCGCCTTCCCGTACCGCTCCATGTCATACCCACAGCATACCAACCATCCCCAACGCAGCCCAAAACAGTCGAAAAACTCGAAACACACAAATCTATTCATCTACAACAAATTACGAACCTTACAATCTGAAGTTTGTGCATAACATACATAAAACCTTACTCATCAACTGATTACCGAAAGATGTTGTCAATCAACATCTTTCAAAACTGGCTCCAGATCGGGCGAAACACACACCCGAGCGCCTCTGACACCCCCGGCGCCGGCACTCCCCCACCAAGTCGCCGGCACCCTACATCACAAACCGGGAACATGTCATCACACCAGGTCACAGCACCATTACGCCCGCGAGGGCCGAGGTCGCGTCGATCCCACCCATAACCACCTGCACACCGCCCAGAATGCGCAGCAGGGGAATTCAGCAGTGGATCGCAACGCTCGCGGCGACGCCTGGGGAGGGAGCGCGTCATGGTGTTCGAGAGATTCTCCGATCAAGCCCGTCAAGTGGTCGTCCTCGCCGGTGCCGCCCGCACCCACCACCAGAACTGGCGTCGGCACCGAACACCTGCTCGTCGGGATCTTCGACGCCGGCGGCCCCGGAACGGCAGCACAGACCTCATGGGGCATCACCGCCCCGGCACTCGAGAGCAAGCCCGAGGGCGGTCAGCGCACCGACGGGATCCGCCCCGGCCGCCGGACACATCCCAATCACCGGCGAAGACGAAGAAGGTCCTCGAGGGCAGCCTCCGCCAGACCGCCCTGCTCGGGCACGAGGAAATCGGCACCGACCACCTCCTCCTGGCCCTACTCGACGACCCCGCCTTCACCGGCGCACAAATCCTCACCGACCTTGTCACCCTCAGCATCAGCGAAATGCGTGAACACGCCCACAGGCCCACCCCAGGCCCCACCCATCCCCATCCGGTTCAGCGACGACGAACACACCCGCACCCACGCCGCCGCTCACACCGCCGGCCAGAACCTTCGAAACCGCCGGTCCACGACCGCATCACCGACACCCTCGACACCGAACAACCCGAATAGCCCGCAGTGGCGTCCAAGAGGCGTCCTCCTCACTCGATCCAATGTGCCGTTCCCTTAATTTCGTAGTACAGAATCCTTATTTCTGTAGTACAGTATTAGTGTGGCGATCGAATGGGCGACCAGCGCAGACAAGCACGGCATCGACCGCGACGATGCGTTGCACGCGATCGAGAACGCCGTCTACGTCGAGCAAGAGTTCGACGAACCACGCGTTCCCGGCCACTCGAAGCCTTGGCTCTTCATCGGTCCTCCGCGCATACTTGGGGGTCCGTTGCTCGAAGTCATGGTGGAAATCGTTCCGCCGCGGGGCATGGTGGTTTTCCATGTGATGCAGGCGCGGCAGAAGCATCTCCACCGCATGAAGGACCAGCCGTGACCGCCCGATCCCCGGTTGCGCAGGCATCCGGTCTAACCGCACTCGAAGGGGTGACATACCGATGAACAGCAACGAGAAGAACTCCGATTACGACGAGCTCGCCGAGTGGGCCGAGCACGAGATGACGCTGCCGAAGAACTCGGCAACCGCCAAGCGGGGCGCCGAGGCCGCCGCAGCGGGGCGCGAACTGCTCGAAAGGGTGGGCGCCGGGCGTCCGTCGTTGGCCGGAGCCAGCGGCGAATCACCCAAGCGTCAGGTCCGACTGCCGGCGCCGCTGAGCAACAAGCTCGACGAACTCGCTGAACGCCAGCACCGCAAGCCCAGCGAACTGATGCGTGAGGCCGTCGAGGAGTACATCCAGAGGCACTCCGCCTGACCACAGCCAGGCCGCGACGGACCCGTATTCAGCGAGGCGGTCACACATTGGGAAAACAACGCTCGTGACGAGCAACGCGCCCAGTGGAGAGGCTGCTGCGCCCAGTCACAGATTGGACATCAAGAACAATGGCGGTAGTTCACGAAGATCGGCCCGAATATCCAGACCCGGAGGGGGACTTCGATCGTGAACTGGATGAGAGGCAAAACGAGTCAACGCGCTTGCCTTCCGGAGAAGATGTCCAGCGCCGTGTACTGCAGGTTTCCGAGTGCTACGTCGGTGGCGATCTAGATCGACTGGTCGAAGGATGCAAGGCACTCAACATCGAACCTGACAATCCGTTTGGCGGACCCGACATTTACGAATGGGCCGATTCAGTCAGACGCACTAGCAGCACAGGCGGGTGGGTAGTTGCCGCATCACTCTACCGGCGGGGAACTGAACGAAAGTGGATGGATGACATCGCTGCCGACCTGCCAGAGGATTTCGATCGGGTTCGGCTCAAAGCGATGTCGCCGATCCCGAGCGTGGTAGTCCTCTTAGCAACGTTTACCCTCTCCGACGAATCGGCCAATGCCCTGAACGATGAGCTGAACACGAACAGATACTTGCGCATCGACACCTTCGGCAGAGGTCTTCGTCACTACACTGCGTTTCATCGCAAGCAAGCAGCGATTACGCAAGAACGCACGCGTGTTCGCGAAGCGGCAAGCCTGTGGGTTGCCCGCGTCTTCCCTGGCACGATGATCACCGACTTCAAGAAGGCATCGCTGCCCGCGATTGAAGTCATCACAACTAAGCTTGCGACACCTTTCACCCGACCTCAATTGCCGGACGTACCGGTTGAGGAGATCAGCAGTCATCTCGAGGACTACCGATACTTGCTGTCCATTGATGTTGAGGGAGACGCCTATACCAGCTCTTCTACGCCCGACTGGAAGATCGCTACTTCCTTCAGACCTGATGACGATCCGTGGACGATAGTGTGCGGCCACAAGCTCACCGTCGATGAATCCCCACGGGACGGCGTTACCTTTGGCGGGCCCTACACCGACGACCACTTCATCGAGAACCGCTTCGGCGGACTCATGGTGCGATGGGCGATCAAGTGCCTCATCGAATGCTACGAAGGAACGATAGCGCAGCTTCGCGATGACTTGGCGCGCAATCCAACAAGAGAGAAAAGCAGGTGGAACTTCATCAAACAGGTCAGCCAGAACGCATTGCGCACAGAGACCATCGACTCGTTGGAACGCGCGAGCAAACTTTTGAGCAACACGATCTTTGATGCCACGATCGTCTCGAATGAGGTTGGCAAGTGGGTCTCCAACGATCGCCGCTGGACCTATGAACTTGATGAATACAAACAGATTCACGACTGGGGTGACGGTCAGGTTGACGAGCTCTTCTTCGACAAGATGCTGAGGACGTCGCTCGAAGACCGCGCTGAATGGTTTGGCGAGACCATTCCTCTGCTCAGGTCAGAGCTGGAACTGCGAGCATCGATCGAGTCGACGGCTGCCAATTTCCGGCTGCAACAGATCGCAATGGTCTTGGCGATCCTTGCAATCTTCATCTCGGTAGTCGCCATCGCTATGCCGAGTTAATTACCACACGACGGGCGCGGCACTTTATCCTCCTGCGACGCAGATGAGAAACGGACGGCGATGCGTGAAATCGACTACCGCGGTGACGACGGGACCAGCTTGTTCGCCGCCGCATGCGGGAGGGGTCCGGTCGTCGACTGTTGCACGGTGGTGGCCCGAACCATCACAGCCTGCTGCCGATGGCGAATCGTCTCGCGGACCTGTTCACCGTCGTCGTTCCGAATGTGCGGGGTTACGGCCGCTCGGTGTGCCGGGATCCGGCTCTGCACACGTGGAGTCGCTATGCCGAGGACGTGATCGCCCTACTCGACCATCTCGGCGCGGCGGAGGCGGCGGTCGGCGGTACCGGCTTGGGCGGGACCATCGCCTTACGCGCCGCTCTTGCCCACCCCTCACGAGTGCGGGCGGTGGTGGTGAACAGTGCCGAGGATATCGAGGACGATGAGGCGAAATCCGCCGAAACCATGTTGATGGACCGCTTCGCCGAACGGGTGCGAGCGGAGGGTATCGAAGCGGCGTGGGAGTTGTTCCTTCCCCACCTGCAACCCCTCATCGGGAACCTGGTGCGCTCTGCGATACCCCGCGCCGACCCGGACAGCGTCGCCGCCGCGGCCGCCATTGGGCGTGACCGCTCATTCCGCACGCTCGACGAACTCGGCGCGATCGACGTTCCGGTGCTTATCGTCCCCGGCGCCGACGAGCGCCATCCGGCCGCGCTCGCCGAACGCATGAGCGCGTCCATCCCGAATGCGACACTCGCGCGGAACGTGTCGTTCGACGCGTTGCGGACAGCGGACAATCTCGCCGACGCCGTCGTCCCGGAGATCCGTCGATTCCTCGGCTCCTGAAGCCCGTCCCTGTCCGCATGCCCGGGCCCGTTCGTCTGGCAGGCGCACGCTGGCCCATGCGGCTCGGCACTGGTAGCACCGCTGCGCGGAGTTCGGGGCGGATCTGGCTTGCGGCGTCGTAAGTGGCAGTATCCGGCGGTCACGCCTCGGTGACGTTGGGTCGCTGATCCTGGACCACGAAGCTGGCGCGGGTGTGGATGGGCGCACCCGGGCGACGGATATAGGGAACGACGCGGAAGTCGTTGCGCCACATCTGAGGGTCCAGGTCGACGCGCACGTATCCGCGCTGCGCGTCGAAGAATTTCATGTCGGGGTTGGCAACCAGCAGGCGGCGCCCGGTGTCGTTGATGTCGGCGCCGTCGCCGCCTGAGGTGATCGACGTTCCCGAGATCTCCGACGCGACGACCGGTGATTCGGGGTCGGCGTAGTCCCCGCGCAGGTCGGCGACGATGTTCTGGTGACGGTCGCCGGTGACCACCACCAGGTTGCGGACGCCGCGGTCCGCTGTGGCGCCGAGGACGGTGTTGCGATCTGCGACGTATCCGTCCCACGAGTCGGAGGAGACGACGGTGTCCGGTCCGGGGCCGTTGTCGGTCTGGCCCATCGCCACCTGATTGCCGATGATCTGCCAACGGGCCGGGGAGCCGGTGAATCCGTCGAGCAGCCAGTTGCGTTGCTGTGCACCCAGTATTGTGCGGTCGGTGTCGAGCCGGTCGGCGCAGTTCGCGGTGACGTTTCCCCCGCAGGCCTGCCGGTCCCGGTATTGCCGGGTATCGAGCATGGTGATCTGCGCGAGATCGCCGAACAGGTAGCGGCGGTGCAGGCGCATACCGGGCCCGGAGGGCAGCTGCGCGAGTCGCAGCGGCTGGTGTTCGTAGAGCGCTTGGAAGGCGGCGGCGCGTCGCCGGCGGAACAGTGCGGAGACTCGGTAGACATCGAAGCCCAGTCCCGGCGAATCAGCGGCCCAGTTGTTGTCGACCTCGTGATCGTCCATGGTCACGATCCAAGGAAACGCTGCATGGGCGTCGCGCAGCGGCCGCTCGGCTTTGTACTGGGCGTAGCGCAGCCGGTAGCTGGGCAGATCGACGGCTTCGCCCCGGTCGACTCCCATCGACATTCCCTCGCGGCCGCGCCGCCATCCGCGTTCGTAGATGTAGTCGCCCAGATGGACGACCAAGTCGAGGTCTTCGGCGCTCATGTGCTCGTAGGCGGTGTAGAAACCGGAACTCCACGACTGGCAGGAAGCGAACGCGAAACGCATCCGCGTCGCGGGCTGCCCTGGAGCCGGGGCCGTGCAGGTTCGGCCCACCGGGGAGATCGCCGAGCCGGCCCGGAATCGGTAGAAGTACCAGCGAGCAGGCTGCAAACCATGGATCTCTGGATGCACGCTGTGGGCGAGTGCGCGGGTCGCAACCGCGGTACCGCGGGTCACCACCTGCCGGAAGTTCTCGTCATGTGCGACTTCGTATTCGACGGTCACCGGATCCCACCCCATGCCGCCGCGCCCGCCGGGGGCGAGCGGATCCGGTGCCAGGCGGGTCCACAGGACGACACCATCTGGTGTGGGATCGCCCGATGCCACACCGAGTGCGAACGGGTCCTCTGCTCGCCACCGCGGCGCGGGGAACCGGGCGCTGCTCACCGCCGACGTACCCACCAGCACCGCAGCCGATCCGGCCATACCTGCTCGCAACAACTGCCGACGGGAGAGGGGCATACACCACGGTATAACCCGGCCGTGACGGCCGGCCGAGTAGTCGATGCGGTTCGAACCGCTGTGTGGCGCCGGCGGCTGCCACCCATTCGCAGATCCCGGACCGTTTCGTGGGTCAGGACTGCCGCTCGTGTGCGAGGGCGACGAGGCGATGTGCGAGCGCCGGGGCGAGCTGGAAGGTGCGGATGAGATGGGCGGCGTCGTATCCGGATCGGGCTTCGGACCACGCCGCCCAGAGCCGCGGGATCTGATCGTCGGGTTGATCACGCAGCTCCGCGGGCAGTCGTTCCCGCAGGTCGTCATACAAATCCTCCGCTGATGGAGGCGTCGGTGTGCGATGCGGCAGCAGTGGTGCCCACCACCGGTGACCAGTCATGAGACCAGTCTTCTCTCCGCCGGAAGGCAGGCGGGCCGACTGGTCCCGACGATGTCCGTGCGCAGCGATTGTGGGTCGCGGTTGCGGCGGATGGTGCGGAGCCGAAACTCGCGGTCCCGGTGGGGTTCCTGTCGAGGGCGATGGCGCCGAGCGTGGGTTTTCAGGGGATGCGGCGGTTCAACACGAGGCCGGTGCCGGCCGCGGCGGAGACGAACAGGGACCCGCCGACCAGCCAGATCCGGCTGGCGTCGCCGCGGGTGATCTCGTAACCGATCTGCTCCTGCAGGGTGTCGTAGACCGAGCGGAGCTCCTCGAGGCTGGAGGCGGTGAAGAACGACCCGCCGGCGAGGCGGGCGATCTCCCGCAGCCCGTCGTCGTCGACCGGGACCGGGATGCGCTCGTTCTCGATGGCGACGGTTCCGTGGCGGGTGCCGAAGGAGATGGTGGAGAACGGCACACCCTTCTCGTGTGCCACCCGCGCGGCGGTGAATCCGCCGCGCGGATCGTCCGGACTCACCGGCACGGTCTGTTTGCCGTCGGACATCAACACGATGTGCGCGGGCGGGGTTTGATCGCTGCCCCCGAGGACCGCGGCCAGGGTGTCGATGGACCCCAGGGCGGCGAAGATGCCCTCACCGGGCGCGGTTCGTTCGCTCAGCTGCAGCCGGTCGATCGCCCGTTTGACCGCTTCCCGCCCGGTGGTGGGCGCGACCAGGACCGAGGCGGTGCCGGAGAATGAGGTTGCCCCTTGAGAGTGGACACCGGATTTCATGCGGCAACTGACAGCGTAGACGACGCGATCAGCCGTTGTTCGAACTCCACTGGGGTGAGGTATCC
>NZ_JARJBD010000192.1:0-7456 GCF_029269925.1 Rhodococcus sp. T2V | reverse complement strand
GATACGCGGCCTCACCGAGCAACTCGGTGAGCTCCGGCGCATACGACTCCCACACAGCCTTGGCGCCGACATGCGCATCCGGCGAGCCGGAGCAGTACCAGTGAAGATCCGATCCGCCCTCACCCCAACCTCGGCGGTCGAACTCGGTGATCGTCGCCTTCAGGATCTGTTCACCGTCGGGTCGCTCCACCCATTCGTGGGTCCGCCGGATCGGCAGCTGCCAGCACACGTCCGGCTTCACCTCGAGCGGCTCGATCCCACGCTGCAGCGCCATCGCATGCAACGCGCACCCGATACCACGGAACTGTCCGCCAGGTTCCGACGGCGCGGGCGGGGGATCCGACGCTTTCGCCGGTCCTCATGCCCAGCCGAAAGTGCCCCCGTAGTGCGGCCGTCGTAGGCCGGTATCGCCGGTTACGCGTCGCCGGGAGGCAGTAAGTTCGACACGGAGAATCTCCTCCACTCGCTGCATCCCGGCGAGCCGGGTGATGCAGACCGACAATTCCGACGCCGGGTTACCGCTCCACCGCCTCGACGTCGGCGGTGTCACCGTCACTCTCGCGTAATGCCCTGCCCTGCTGGACATACTGCTCGTACTTCTCCGCGTTCTTGTCCGAAACCCGGGTATCTCGCGGTGGCAACTGCAATTCGTCCTCGGCCGGCATGCCGGCCTGCAACTCCCGTCCGCGTTCGAGTTCGGCATCCAGTTCGGCGCCGAAGAGCAACGCCAGGTTGGTGATCCATAACCACAGCAGAAACACGATGACTCCGGCCAGGGAGCCGTACGTCTTGTTGTAGCTGCCGAAGTTGGCGACGTAGAGCCCGAATAGGACCGACGCGACGATCCACGTGACGATGGCGAGGAATGCGCCGGCGCTGATCCAACGGAACTTCGGTTGCCTCACATTGGGTGTGACGTAATAGAGGATGGCCACGGCTACCACGACGATGCCGAGGACGAACGGCCAGCGGGCGATGTTCCACACGGTCAGGGCGGTGTCGCCGAGTCCGACCGCGTCGCCCGCCGAGCGTGCGACGGGGCCGCTCAGGGCGAGCATTGCCGCACCGGCGGCCACCAGGACGAGACCGACGATGGTCACGGCCAGCATCAGGGGCCGTAGCTTCCACACGGGACGCCCTTCCTCGACTTCGTACATGCGGTTCATGGCCCGTCCGAACGCCCCGATGTAGCCGGACGCCGACCACACCGCACCCAGCAGGCCGAGGACGAGAGCCATCCCCGCGGTCGGCGTCTCGACCAGTTGCGTGACGGGGTCGCGCAACGTGTCCACAGCGGAGGACGGTCCGAGATCGTCGACCATCTGCAGGACCGCGTCGGTGGTCCGCTGTCCCTGACCGACCACGCCCAGCAACGAGACCAGCGCCAGCAGCGCGGGGAACAGTGAGAGGACCGCGTAGTACGTCAGCGCCGCGGCCAGGTCGGTGCACTGATCGCGGGTGAACTCGTGCGCCGTCTTCCGGATGACGTACCACCAGGACGGTTTCGTCAGGTCCGCAGGCGAATCCGGCTTCCGCGGATCGTCGGGTTCCGGTTCGGCGTGCCGATCGTCGTTCATCGATCACGCCTACCCGTATCCCGGCTCGGTGAAACTGCGGTCCTCCTCGAAGTCGGCCCGACCCCGTAGTGGATCAGACAAGCCCTTCCGCCGCCGCGACAGACGGCACTGGTCCCCGCGTGTACACGTCGAGGCGAAAGTCTGCATCGCAATAGGCTGCGACCGGGACGAGGCCCGTCCCGGTGGCGATCGCGTCTTGGACGGCCCCACCGGACTGCGGGTATTCGGGGACAGGATGCCGCCAATGGACGCCGATCAGCGTGCCTTCCGCCTCGAGGGCGGCGACCGCCCGGGCGATCGTCGTGGCCAGCCCGTCGTCGTCGAGGTAGTAGAGGACCTCGCTGAGCACGATCAGATCGAATCGGCCGGGCGGCCACGGGTCGAGCAGCGACGCCTGGTGCAACTCGACGCGGCCCAGGACCCCGTCCGCGTCCAGCCGTGCGCGCGCGAGGTCGAGGGCCCGGGTCGCGACGTCTGTGGCGACGACTTCGTCACAACGGTGCGCCAGCGCCGCGGTGAGAATCCCGATCGAACACCCTGGCTCGAACGCACGGCGATAGCGGGGACGGGGCAGGGCGGCGAGGGTCAGCGCGTATTTGCGCTGCTCGTACCACCGATCGCCGAACCCCCACGGGTCGGGCGACGCTGCGTACATGGCGTCGAAGTAGGACGGGTCCATTCCGCTCACCAGAACACCGTCTCGGTGGCACGTGTCAGCCGCGCCAGGACCCACGGCGGCAGAATCGGCGCGTCGCGCGGATCCTGCGACAACGGATGGATCTGGCTACGGAATTCGGCGACGGCGCGGTTCTTGCGTTCCATCTCTGCCGCGCTCGCGGTGTGCACACGTACCCGCGACCACGGCACCGCGTGGTCGCCGGGCCGCGCCCAGTGCCACATCCACACCGGAAATTCCAATAGACGGGCACCGGTCGCTGTGCACGCCGATGCCGCGGCGCGGCCCGTCGCCTCATGGTCGGGATGACCGTCGCCCCGCCAGGTAGCGAGCACCCACGTGCGCTCCGCCGGCTCGCCAGCCTGCGCGATCGTGTTCACCAGACGTGCCACGAGGTTCGCCTCGTGCTGACCGATCGCACCGTCGGGCAGCCGCAATCGCACCGCCTTCGTGACTCCGAGGAGCGCGGCGGCCCTGCGGGACTCGTCGATTCTCGTCACCGCCAGTTCGGCTCGCGACAGCGTCGGTGAGTCCGGGTGCGAGGCCTCGCCGTCCGTGACTGCCACGATCAGGACGGGGATTCCCGCGGCGGCCGCCGAGGCGATGATCGTCCCGGCGCCGAGCACCTCGTCGTCCGGGTGTGGCGCGACGACGATCAGCCGATCGCAGTCACCGGTGGCGAGCAACGGAAACTGTTCGGCGGCGAGCCACTTCCGCCACGTCGTCTCCGGTGTGCCGCGGCCGGTACCCGGAATGTCGGCGAACCTGTGACCGTTCGCCAATTGAGTCATCCTTGTTCCTCCTGCGCTGCGAGCCTGCCGAGGGTTTCGAGGTCACGTTCGGCGTGTGATTGCCGGATGTAGACGAACAGATCGGCGACGGTACCGGCGTGTGCGGCGTCCGTCGCGAGCGGTGCCGCACCGAGAGCACGTCCGACCCGGTCGATCACCTCGGTGGCCGTCCTCTCGACCAGAGCGCGCACGCGGAAGGCACGCAACGTAGCGGCACGGCAATCGGCCGGAGCGGCGTCGACCTCGGCGGCGGCCTGAGCGAGGGACCAACGAACCGCACTGATCGCCACGTCGATGGCGCCCAGGTGGGCGAGCTGGTGACCGTCCGCCCGGCCGTCCCGGGCCCGCACGCGAAGTGGCTCGGAAACCGCGAGGACACCACCGAACCAGCAGGCCGCCACCCCGATGCCGCCGTGCCAGAATCCCGCCCGGTTCAGGTAGCTGCCGGCGATACCAACCGCCCGGGTGGGGACGTCGACGAACGTCACCGACTCCGTTCCGGTGGCCGCCATCCCCGGACTGTGCCAGCCCCCGAATCCCGGCGCGACGCCGGGATGATGCAGATTCACCGCGAACAACCGTGATTCACCGTCGACCCGGGCCGTGACGAGCGCATCGGTGCACATCGCGGCACCGGAACACCATGCCTTCGTGCCGTCGAGGCGCCACCCGTCCGCCGTCTCCCGCGCGGTCAGAACCGGCTGCGGCGGTTCACTCGCCCACACGCCCCAGAATTCGCCCGGACCCGCACGCACGCCGTCGATCTCGGCGAGGATCGCATCGGCGTCGGCATGCGCTTCGAGCAGGCGGCCGACCGACAGATTCCGCCGGCACCTCCCGGTAAGCCACTCCCAACGTGCAGCCGTGGCACCGGCCCCGGGCAAGGGCGGTCTGGCGCCGCCCGACCGAATCACCGACCACACAGCCTCCGCGGTGCCCGCCAGCACATCACGCCCCGCCGTCATCGGTCGTTCAGTTCGAGCAGATACGAGGCGAAGCCCTCCGGTGCGCGGGCATGCCTGCGCGCGGACGTCTCGACCGGCGCATCGATCGCCCACACCATGTCGGCCCCGTCCGCGACCATGCGGGAGACCAGTTCCGTGTCCTCGTGCGCGGGGACTTCGGCGAAACCCCCGACGCCGCGGTACAGGTCGGCGGCGAAGCCCAGCGACGCGCCGTGGACGTGGCCGTGATGCACACCGGGGCGATAGTCCCGTGCGTACCGCACCATCACATGCTCCGGCCAGTCCGACCAATCGGTGACGGTCACGGTGCCCGCGACTACCGTGGCGCCCCGTGTAGCGTGCGCGAGCTGCGCAGCCAGCCAGTTGTCCGGCACCTGCGAGTCGGCGTCGGTCGTGGCGAACCACTCGTTGCATCGAACGGGCGCCACCGCGAAGCCGGCCCGGCGGGCGGCGCCCACATTGCGGACGTTCACAGCCATGACATCCACGCCGGGCGGTACCGCCGCGGCCGAGTCGTCCGAACAGGCGTCGAGGACCACCACGATCCGGACCGGGACCGGCACCCGCGTGGCAGCGGCGCGCAGCGCGGTCACGCATGCGGGCAGCAGCGCCTCTTCGTCGTGGGCCGGAACGACCACCGTGACGTGCTCGACCTGCATCAGGGCCCCTTTTCCCGTTTCGCCGGTAGAGGTATCCGATACCCCGTTCCGGGCGATCCGAACCACGGCCCGCCCGTCCCACGCCTCTGCCCATCCCACCGCTCTATCCGAACCACAGGGCTTCGGCGTTGCAGAAAGCCACCCGTTCGGCCGCACTCCCCGGAAGCGCGGACAGAAAGCTCCGGATCTGCGCGCCCCGGGTATCGACCGTGTCGGCGCGCGCCACGGTGTCGCTGCCGACCACGATCCGATCCGGTTCTCGCGCAACGAGCCTCAACCAGTCCTCGTCCGCACCGTTCTCGTCGGCGACACGGTCGAGCAACACCCACGACAACTCGACCGTCAGATTGCGATGCCGTTCGATCATCCGACGCATCAGATCGAGCTGCCCGGACGGGTCGACTTGTCGGGACACCCCGGCGTGGCACCAGACCACCGACGTCGACGGATGACGATCGAGGGCACGCTCGAGGCTTCCGGCGTATTCGTGCCGATCGGGCAGCCCGACCGAACTCGAATCGTGGTGCAGCGAGATCGGCGCGTCGTTCTGCGCACAGAAGTCGAGAACGGCGTCCATCGCGACGTGATCCGGGGACGGCACCTCGCCGGACGTCAGGTTCGTCAGGTCGTCGTGCCTCAACATCACCTCGCCGACACCGGCCCAACGATCGGAGCGGCCCCACACGAACTCGAGGTGCTCGATCGCCAGCAGGTCGGTCGGGTCGAACCCACAGACCAGCGGGGCCACCTCGAGCACACCGCCGGACTCGAGGTCCGGGAGGACGTCGAGGACCGTCGCGTCGGTGAGCGAGTGATAGTGGCACGGCGCGTTGTCGTCGAGGTAGTAGTCCGGACGCACGGGCTCGGCGGTCGACCACTTCTTCTTCACCGGCAATCCGAACACCACCGCCCGCGTGACACCGTTACGGACCAGCCCGTCCCGCAGGTCGGGCATTCGCCCCGGCCGCTGCAGGAAGTCGACGAGATGGACGTGCGTGTCGATCCACGGGGGAGAAGCCATCCATCCGATGTACCAGCAATCGGCCCGGCTGTCTCGCCTTCTTACGCGCGCACCAGGCCCTCCGCACCCCATTTTGATACGCAGCCGCCCGGACGGAACAGGTGATGCGGGGTGCCAGTCTCAGTCGAGGCCCACTGCAACCGGCCGCAAGGTACACACCACCGTTGCGGTCACGGGGCCCAGGGGCACCCGTCCCCCGTAGACGACGGGATACCGCGCTGGCCGCAGTTGCACCGGCGACACTCGCAGCCACCGCGAACGGGTTGTACTTCGCCTCCGAGAAGGCGCTCATGTTCCGCTACTACGCATTCGATCCCATCGATCGTCCTCGATTCGCCGAATAGCGGGTGTCACCGTCCTCACCGAATCTTCGTCCCATAGGACCCGGCGACACCAAGGTGCGCCAACCCCGGGATGTGCGTGCCCCCGCCGATTCATGATCAATGTGACCGGCCACACCACCGTCCACGACTGAAATACTCTGGTGCGGAACCGTACAGTCGCTAACGGAGCACACAGGAGGCGATGACATGGGGACAGAGTTCGACGGCCGTGCAGCCCGGACCGACCCGGACCACGAGCAGCACCCCGCAGACACCGGCGCGCCCGACGAGGTGGCCACACCGACCGAACGCGACCGTGAGCTGTCCGCACTGGTGGACCACCTCGAAGAACGCGTCGCCGCCGAACACGAGGCCCACGATGTGCCCGGCAACGCAGCCGACCGGGCCGAGATCACCCCCACCGACACCGGCGACGACGCGCCGGACTGACCCGCGACGGCGACTGGAATCGCGCCGTCGGCCCCGGACATGCACAGTCCCATCGTTGATCGGTCACAACCAATCGGCGTCCGCCGGGACGAGGGTGCCGGTGACCGGTCGACCGCGGAGTAGAACTAAATCCAGCCAGATCAGGGCATCGGCCAGAATTTCCGCGCGCAGGGCGATGTCAAATTGTTCGGCGGCCGTGAGCGACCGCTCCCCCGCCACCACATCCTCGGCCAGGAACGCCGACACCGTCCGCAGCACCCACCGCTCCGACGCCGGCAAAGCCTCGCCGTCGACGTACCGACCATCGGCGAAGCGGACGTCGAGGATCGATGTCTGCTCCGGACCCGTGCCGCCCAGCCGGGCGATGATCACGCCGGCGGTGGCCTCGACGACCCACGCGAGCACATCGCCGTATACCGGCCGGCGCCCGGGCGGGTGCAGCTCCGCGCACACCCGGGATACCTCGCGCGAGAACCGGGCGGCGTCCCGGTCACCGACCAGTTGCAACAGTCGACCGCCGAGAGTCGCGGCCGGCGAGCTGGTGGGGTTGCCTGCGTTCGATCCCATACAAGAGGGTGCCCGGCCCCGGGCCCCATCACGCAGACCGGCCGGTACGAAAACCCTTCATGGGACATGACTTCTGGCGCCGACCCGGCCGGCGCAGCTGACCATCGCGATCCCACGTGACCGGAGGGCGGTAGGGACGATCCGCCTCACCGCTGACGGTTCACTCTCAGCTGGTGCTCTGGCTGTCGACATGGCGAGCACCGTCTCTCGGATGGGGCCGGTTGGTGCCGGGCTGTGGGTGGGGCTACCAGCGGTAGACGACGCTCGGGTTCGGCTCGTCGCTACCCCGGATCGCGACCGGCGTCGCCGGCGTAATCAACAGGCGCACCGTCGAGTTCTGGCTGACGAAACCGACGAATCCGCCGTTGCCGTGGTCTTCGAAGATGCCCCTGATGGCGTCCTCGAGGCCGTGGGCGGCGGCCGCATC
>NZ_JARJBD010000191.1:0-7537 GCF_029269925.1 Rhodococcus sp. T2V | reverse complement strand
CGCCATTCAGTGGGTCTCGGATTGGCTGAACCTGCAGATCACCCGCGCCGCCTGACGATCGACGGTGTCAGTCAGTCAGTCCACGAGCGCACGAGAAGAGGCACACGCGATGACAATCCACCGATCACACAACCCGTCCGCCCGCTGGACCTGGTGCCGGCGCTGCAAACAACGCGGGTACTTCCTCCGATCCGACGCCAAGACAGTCCGCAAACGTCTCCACACCAGCAGAGGCCTGGCAGTCTTTCCCTGCCCGCACAACAACGACCTGTATCACGTCGGCCAACGCCCCACCGCGCTCAGTCGAGGCATCATCACCAGACGCCAACTACGCAGGCAGACAGGCCAAGACCCACCTGGCGACGGCAGGTAACCGCCACACCCGTGAAACACGCCCTCGAGCTGAGACCGTTAACGACCACGGTTCGGCCGACCCGCCACAGACGCTCTGAACTACCGCCAGAGCACCCCGACTGTCGATCCCACGAATGGCGCGCGTGAACAGCTTCTCGATCCTCCCGGGTCACCCAACATCGCCGGTGATCCTGCACGTACCGCACGCCTCGCGCACGATTCCCCTACAGGTCCGCGCACAGCTGCTGCTCGACGACGCGGCACTCGAAGCCGAACTGGACGAGGCCACCGATACCGACACCGACCTGATCGCAACAATCGGCGCCGACCACGCCCGTACCCGTCCGTGGATCGTGAACAATGCCCTCTCCCGACTGGTCGTCGACCCCGAACGGTTCCCCGACGCCTCCGAACCGGCCGCTGCCTACGGCCGAGGTGCCGTCTACACCCGGACCTGCGACGGCCGACTCCTCAGGGACGAACCATTCGCCGATACCGAGGCACTCCTCGACGAGTACTTCCGCCCGTACGCACTCGCGGTCGCCGAACTCGTCACCGACCGCATCGCAGCCTGCGGACGAGCAGTGCTCATCGACGTCCACTCCTACCCCGAACGCCCCTCCGGATTCGAGAACGCGGCCGCGGTGCGACCAGCCCTGTGCATCGGCACGGATCCCCTCCACACACCGGACTGGTTGACGAGCGCAACCCGCCGGACCTTCCGGCCCCTCGGGGAGATCGCTGAAAACACCCCCTACACCGGGTGCTACGTGCCACTCGACCGCTACGGCCACGACGAACGCGTATCCGCCGTGATGATCGAGCTGCGCCGCGACACCTACCTGCCCGATGATGGTCGCCCCGGAAAACAATCGGTCGCACAGCTCGGCGGATACCTTGCCGCACTCATCGACACCGCAACCGAGGTCGGCGCCGATGTGTAAACCCAAGCCCGGACCACGCTGCACCCCACACATGCGCAACCGTCTCACCCGCGCCGCTGCCCGGTTGACCGAAGCCCGCCGCAACCTCGACACCCAACCCGAGGCCGTCCACCTCCAACAACGGCTCAACAAGGCCGAATCCAACCACGCCGAAATCCAAGCCCTCTACGACGCCACACCCGGTGGCCAACAAGAACTACGGTCGGCGATCAAGAGCGAAGCCGGGCCCGCACGAAGCGACCTCGAGCGCCGCCTATCTGCAGGTGACAGACTGCGTGCGAACCAAATCGAAGCACTGAACCGCGCCCGAAACACTGGGGAAAATGTCCGAACCGAAGGAGCCGACCACCATGACACACGAGCCGATGACGCAGGAGCGCAGGGAGAAGTTCTGGCGGAAGTACCGGTGGACGCCCGATCTGCCGCCGGAGCAGCGCCAGGCGATCGAGCAGGTCTGGACGGACGAGAAGATCGAGGAAGCCGAAGCCCTCGGCTTCTGATTGGTGGCCGTCGCGTCGACCCGCTCGCCGCGCATCGCCGACCTGAGTCCGAGCGAGCCGACTTCGCTGCGCGTGGGCTATCGAGCCCGACCCTGTACGAGCTACCTTCGTCGGATGCGGATCTGTACCGCACCCAAATGCTGGAACTGACCAGCAACAACCGCTACGCATCCTCGGTCTACGTCTATGACGAGAGCGAATACGCCGACATGAGGATGCTGGTCACCGAGGATGGAAAAGCCGGCGTCGCTCTGAAGGACGATGAAGTCGTCTCGGTGTTCTCCCACAACGACGGCGCGCATCCCAACGCGGCACCGTCGATGCTGCGCCAGGCCACCGTCCTCGGAGGTCGGCGACTCGACTGCTTCGACACGGTCCTGCCGAACATCTATGCCGACGCCGGATTCGTCCCCGTCGCCCGGCTGGCATGGAACGACGACTACGCGCCCGACGGCTGGGACTACGACACCTACCGCCGCTACAACGACGGACGGCCCGACGTGGTGTTCATGGCCCACGATCCCGCAGCGGTCGGCTCACTGTATGACCGGACGGCCGGTCAGTATGTCAGCGACTACGACGATGGTATTGCCGCGGCGAAGGCCTACCGAACCGTAAAGGCAGGGATGTAGCTGCTTGCAGCGGCGCCAGTGAGATCCGACCTGCGGACGTGGCAGGACGTGATCAGCACCTCACGGCCATGCGCCGGGGCGACACATTTCTTCTGCGGTGGTCGCAGCAGCCGCACCGACAAGGTGCGGGCCGTGGTCACCCCGAAGCATGGGCGCCGTATCTCCGCCGCCGGCGGCGCGCACGGCTGCGATGGGAACCTGTATTGCCCACGCAATCCGGAATCTTCGGTGTGTGTTGGGACCGGTGCCGCGGGCCGAGCCACCACTGTGTCGTCCCACCCCGCTATTGTGTCGCCGTGACCCCCGCTGACCTCACCCGGGAATCGGTGCTTGACGCCATCGCGGAGTGCGACGAGCTCGGGCAGGACCAATTTCTTGCCCAGTACGGCTTCGCACCCGCACGGTTCTACCGGGTCCTCTACGACGGACGCGAGTACGACTCGAAAGCGATCGCCGGCGTCGCCCACGCCCACGCCGTCGGCCGCGTTGACCGCAGCCGAATTCTCCGGCGGCCAAGACACCGTGGTAAAAGCGCTCGAATCCCTTGGATTCACCCTCACGAAGGCACCGCAGGGTGCACCCGCGCAGCGCCGCGCCTGGCTGGTGATGACCAAAACCGAGTACCGCCGACTGGGCGGCGGGGAGAAGTACGACGACGACGCCGCCAGCCACTACAGCTGGGACAGCAATGTGGCGAACTCACGCCAAGTCTCTCCCGGCGACGCCATCGTCGTCTGGGACCAGAACGACCTCATCGGCGCCTCGGTGATCGAAACGATTGCCGAGGGCGATAAGACCAAGGCAATCGGTCGTTGCACCACATGCGGAACCACGAACTACCTGGAGCGTAAGAGACTGCAGCCGCGGTACCGCTGCTATGACTGTGGAACCGAATTCGACGAGCCGGCATTCACCGAGTCACACGTCACGACCTTTCGGACGACACACGACCAGGGATGGGTCGACCTCGCCGGTGTACTCGGCGCCCCACAACTGCGCGCATTGTGCGTGAAGAACTACTCGCAGAACAGTATCCGCGAACTCCGCTGGGATGACTTCCGGGCAGCGGTCGAGGCGGCCGCACCGGGACAGCCGCTCACCATCGTCGAAGCCACCAGCAGACAGCTCTCGGGCGGAGGTCACTCGACCCGCCCGGTGCGAGTGCGGCTCGGGCAACCCGCCTTTCGCGCGGAACTTCTCCGGCGTTACGGATCGAGCTGTGCCTTCACCGGACCCTCACCAGCGGAGACGTTGGAAGCGTGCCACTTGTACAGCTACGCGGACGTCGGAGTCCATGACAGCGAAGGCGGACTCCTGCTCCGCCGCGATCTCCACCGGCTCTTCGACCACGGTCTCATCGCGATCGACAGTGCCGGCACCATCGACGTCACGGACGAGATCCGGAAGAATCCGTCGTACGGTGATCTTCACGGAAACAAGGTGGGGATCACGCTCAGCAAGAAGCAGAAGGCCTGGGTCCAGCTGCACTGGGACGAATGGCGATCCGAGCCCTCAGGACTGCGCGCTATCTGATCAGATCCGGGTGCATGTCGGTGACCTTGCCGCCACTGTCTGCAGCGGGCGGTCTTCGTGAACGAGCTGGCGACCGGGCGACCCGCACCCGGGGCCGATCCTGATCACCGATACGGAGGCGCTGAATGCCCTTCTGAGGGCGGTGGGCCCGGATCGGGACCCGGTTTTTCACGAACCCGGAGCCGCTCGCCGCTGGGTGGCCCTGCCTGGGACCTGGAAACGGCGCTGCGTGGCCTGCGGGGGTGGGGCTGGACGAAGCGACGAAGTCGATCGCCCGCACACGTCCCCGGCTGTATCCGAGGTGGGGCGCGTCCAGCAGGACCCGAGGGGAACGGCTGTGAGTTCGAGGTAGTCGATCGTGTCGTGTTCGTAAGTTCGTCGTCGCTTGCCGGTGGAAGTCCGGTCCGGGTAGCTGCCAGGAGGCCCGGTAGCAGACTGGAGGCTCGGTCCGGGTGCTGTCGATTCGGGAGGAGGACGGCCTCCCGGAGGAGATCTTCGTGCTCAGCGTCTTCGATGTGATTCCCCAGTTCAGGGCAGCAACGTCACCCCGAAGAGCAGATCGAGCCACACGGCGATCGCGACCAGGCCGCCGAACGCGATCGCGACGATGAAAAATGGCGTCGTCGCGCGATCGGCCCAGTCGACAGGTGCGTCGTCGACCATGGATCGCGAAGGCTCGAGATCTGTTCCGAGTATGGCTGCGGGGAAGGCAACGAGATCGGCGACGATGCTCCCCACCACGAGGAGGACGGTGCCGACGAGGGTCATCCACAGTCCCCACCCGATCGAGACAGTTCCGTTCTGTTGATCTTCGGCGGGAATGAGGCTGGTCGCTTTGACCAGGGCAACCACGGTGGTGAGTAGGCAAATGATGCCTATCACGGCGGCCGCGACCAGCGGCCAGCGGCTCGGTGTGGCGGCCTTGATCAGCAACACCACGGCAGCGAGTGCGCCCATGGCCAACGTGTATTTCCCGATGGACTGTGTCCCTGGCACAGAGAGGAAGGCCGCTGCGGTGAACCACGGCGCGACGCTGCCGACGATGATTACCACGCTCGCGAGCCACGCAACGATGTACCCCGTAAGGTTCACCGACCCCAACGCCGAACTTCTCGCGTGCACGACCATCGCACCGTTCCCTTTCCCGTGACCATCGACACGGCGGTCAAGCCGGCGGCTCGGCGTCCTTGTCCCGCAGGAGCATATGCGAGGCATACCCGCGTGAGATCGAACGCCAACGAAGTGGATGAAGCAACGGCCCCCAGTGGGTGGTGGCCGCAACGGTTTGGCGGGCGGCGGACTTGCCCGACATCTTCCCGACGCTGATGAAACTGATCCAGGGCTGGCGAGCTCCGAGCGCAAGATCGACACATACACCCGGCTGAAGGGCGGCGACGTGATTGGCTACCGGCAAAAGGTGCAGGCACGGCAGCGGGCGGCCTTCGACGATTTTCTCGGCTTCGAGGACTGAACCAGATGACCTACCGGCCACCGCGTTCGCGCCGCGACAGACCCCGGCCTTGGTCCTCGTTGGGTGAGTGGAGGGGTGCGGGCGGATGCGAACGTCGTCGATTCGTGGACGCTGCGGGATGGGTTGTGCCTGCCTCGGTCCGGCTGGTCCGCCACTGTTTCGCCGGGGCTAGACTGGGCGGGCATCCTCGCCGAGCCGGTCCATCGCCTCCGCGGGAATCAGGCGCACTACTCCGGGCCGTCCCGGTCGGTGGGGTCCGCGACCGCATCACCTGGGTGGCCCGCACGGCCGCATCGCCGGTTGCCGGATCGGTTCCGTGGCGTACATCGACGACTACGACCCCGACCTGCGCGCCGCCGCGACCCACGGCGCCGTCGAGTAGGTGGTGAGCAATGACGCAGATCGCCGTTTCTGCCCCCTGCGCTGCACGAACATGGGGTGACAGTGGATGATGCGGTGGTGAAATTGTGGGTACTCGCAACCATCGCGGGCATCGTGCTGTCCATGACTGCCTGCTCGGTCTCGACGTACGAGGGATTGGCCACGACGGCACAACCGTCCGTGCTGTCGTCACCTGTGTCCGAGCCGGACTATTCGTCGGTCCTGCACCCGAACTACCGGGTCGTGACGACGAGTGCTCTCGACTTGGGCGGCGGCCCCACACCTGATCGGATTGTCGTCTCTGCCGGTCCGGGTCTGGACGCCGGCAAGCCCGTCGATGGTGGGACGCAGGACGTTCAGATCTTGTCCTACGATGCGATCGCTGAGCGGTGGAACGTCACGTTCGATGCCGCGAACACGATGACTGCGGCCGGATCCCTTGACGCGGTGCCGCTGCTTCCTCAAACCAATCGTCTGGCCTCGGTGACCGTGAAGGGGTTTCGTGCCGATCAGGACAAACCGGCGTACCTGCTGATCACCGGTGTCGACTCCACCGCGAATCATCCGCTGACCCTGACCGGGATCGTCTCCCTCAGCGACGGCGTCGCGAAAATGGCCTACCGCAGCAACCAAGACATGAACGCAACTGTGCAGGTGGAAGGCCCGGATACCGGTCCCCAGACACTCACCGTTGCCAGCGACTACTTTCCGCCCTGGGCTCCGGCATGCTGTCCGCTGCGCAAGTACACCCGAACCATCGGAGCACGAGGCGACGCCGGTCTCCTCATCGATCTCAGCGATGATCGACCATGGCTCGGAGTGTGGCTGGGCCAACCTTCTGAGGGAGACGGGCCCACCGGCAGTGGAGTTGTGGTGAGCACGATCCCCGGATCACCCGCGTCCGCCGTGCTACAGCCGGGCGATTTGATTCTCGGGGTGAAGGGCGCCGCCGTACCTGTCGGCAGACCCGTGTACGCGTTCGACGAAGTCGGATCTCACTACCCCGGGGACTCGGTCACGCTCCGCATCAGCCGACACGGCCAGGACAGCACCGTCGGGGTCACCTTGGGTTCAATGGCCGACCCGCACGCTGCACAACCTTCCGCACCGATCGAAGGTTTTGTCGGGATACAGGTCCAACCGGCGGCAGGGAGCACGCCGGGCCTCGAAGTCGCCGACGTCTCGGCCGGAGCACCTGCTGCACGGGCGGGGATGCAAGAGGGGCAGATTGTGACCGCAGCCGACGATGTGCCGGTACGCACCTTCACCGACCTGCTCGTCGCACTCACGAACAAGGCGGGTCATTCACTCACCTTGACCGTGGTCGACCCCTCCACCCATGGGTCGTCCTCCCTCACGGTTTCCCCGCAGATTGCCCCGTCGGGACGCCTCGCGAGTCACCCCATCTGACGAATTCGGACCGATCGCCCACCGCTGGTACCTCTGGCGCAAACTCAGGTCGAAGGTGGTGACTGCTCAGTGATTTGAGGGGTTGCCGGCCCGGGCCTCGCTCATGCAACCTCGTGAGTTGCCGACCGTGTTTCGTGCTTGGCCTGTATGTGTGAGGGGGACCCGGTATTTACGAGCGCACGCGTGTTGGACTGTCCGAGATCAAGCTCGCCGTACCGGCGAGGACAGGAGAAATGGTAGGTGGAGATTCCGCACGATGAGGTTCCCCCCGGAAAGTGGACACCGACTTGGCGGGACACCGGTCCCGCTGGA
>NZ_JARJBD010000190.1:0-7578 GCF_029269925.1 Rhodococcus sp. T2V | reverse complement strand
GGCCACCCACCACAACTACCCGGCAGGAATCACCCACGAATGAGTCAGTAGGGCCGTACTTGTGGTATTTCTGCGAGTCATAGCCGGGACGTTTTGGCTCCGTCGCGAGGCGGTGGTGAAGAACTGCCGACATGGACCACGGGTCCGGTACGAGGTACCTACCGTCGTCGAGCTTGATGCACGGATGCGTGCGTACCCGGTTTCTGTCGCTGGGCGAGCGGAACTCGGGCTGGTAACCGTACTCGGTCGAAAAGAAGTCGAGCATGGCGCTAATCTGCTCGACCGCAACCCCAGTGCTTGCCGCTACGTCATCCGGGCTCCAACCGGTCGGCGCATCGAAGCCCATCTGAACGACCTCCGCGAGCTCGGGGCTTAGAGAGTCTTCATTGAGCGCGTCGACCATGGTGTCCAGCGCTGATCTGAATACTTGGTTCACCCACCGTGTGTGCCGACGGGTGACCCGTACGACATCTCCCGGATCGAAGCCCAATCCGTTTATGAAATAGTCGCGATGACGCCCGAACACCTCGGCGTCAACCTGTTCGAGATGCACAGCGTAGCCCGGCATCCGGTCTGACTGGTATTCCACCTTCAACTGCTGCAGCAGGGTCTCACGGCTGGCCGCGTCGTGGTCGGCGTCCGCTAGGCCTTCGGTAATGATGCGCGCCTGATCTGCTTCGAAAATCTCACTGATCAATTGACTTACGCGCTGGGTGACCTCGTGGGGCGTATCCGCGTCACCGGAAGGGTCGACGGACAGTGCGACGCCCACCAGATACTCGATCTTAGCCGCCCAGGTCGAAGTGACATCTCCGTCTGCGAGGCTTTCGCCCTCGGTGAAGGTGACCATCGTGGCGGGCACTGCCACCGAGTTGATGAGCTGAGTCAGATCCCTACCATTCACCAAGTCCCGAAGCTCATCGACTAGGTCGGATAGTTTTCCTGCCTGGGCGCTCATGGCTTCTCGAATCTCTGCAAGTATCGCCTCCCGCTCAGGTCCAGGCGGCAACGACGTCTGCACCACTTCGGAGCCAAATACTTGCGTGTTCTCGAACAGCATCTCAGGATCGAAGTGCTCGAAATGCGGGAATCCACCAACTCGCGGCATGACGTGATCGTAGTTCTGCCCACCGACAGCGAGCGTGGCCAGCCGTCCTTACTCCTGGTCGACCGGCCAGCGCACCGACGCCACCGTTCAACAAACGGTCGTTGGCTGAACAGGCGGAACGCTGCACAGATCGAGCCCGAATTTTCGTCACCGATGTTCATAAAACCGTTCAGCAATTGGTACCGTGGGACGCACAAGATGTGGTGAGCCCGCATCGATCTTGGTGCGGGTGCGGGAATCGTTGCTGGGGCTGCTTGATGGTCCGGCCGGAAGGGCAGCTACCAGCCTCCACCTTCACGACTGCCCAGCGACTCTGCGAGCACCGTCATTTGAGAGGAAAGGCGCAGGATCAGTCGTAGAGGTAGGAAGGTTCATCGTCTACGATTCGCATGAAAAGCGCACAGAGGGGTTCCAGATCCGAGTCCGCGCGCGCTTTATGGCACGCATCGTGCAGTTCGGTGATCCCGATCAGGTTCCAGGCCAAACCGCGTCCCGACTCGGCGAGCAACTGGTCGAAGAACTCCCGCTGCGTTCGACCATTGCCCTCACGAAACGGGTGAGCAAAGTTCACGTAGTCGTATACAAAGGCCAGCTTGCTGGACAGAGCCTGCTTCGTGATTGATCGGATGTGCTGCAGTTCATGTAGCTGTTCGGCAACGTACGCGATCGGCCGAGCGATGTCCCGCGGGGGGATGAAAGACTCACCCTCTTTTTCGATGCCGACGGTGCGTAAGTCCCCCGCCCACTCATACACATCTTGGAACAGGTATCGATGCAGTGCCTGCAGGTGAACCAGATCGTAGGTTCGTGACACCACCGACGGGTCGGCTCTGAGCTCTGCCACCCGAACCTCGACGAGATCGTTCTCAGCGTTGGTCAGCTCATCGTATGTCGTGGCCCCGACCCGGTTGCGGAGCACCGTCGTCGAGTCAGGAATGAAATAGCCCTGCCAGTCGGTGTCATGGTCGCCGGTTTCCCACGGGTACGGCCTGCTCACAGACCGACCACGACGATGCCGGCCAGCCTGCTATGCCAGGTTATATCGTGCACGGACCCGGGAACCGAGCTGTTCGATGTCGATCTCACCACGCACGTAGGCGTCCTGATCGGCTCGGGTGACGTCAGTGCTCCGTGAGCCCTCCAGCTCGCTCGTTGTTCGGGCCGCGCGGATTGCCCGCTCGCGTCGCGCACGGTCGTCCAACGGTCGACGAATCACCATTCACGCCACCTCCTACTCGAACCCCCAGTTTACCGGTGCAGTGTTACAGATAGCCGCTCGACACCGCCCGGGTGTGGTGAACTGCGCCAAAACGCGCACATGCCTCCCGATGCGCAGGGGCTGTCCCCGCCCGGTGCTCAGTGGCCACGCGTGTCCGCAACCGTCCCGCCCCGGACACCCCACGCAGCAACACAGAACACCAGGTCACAGCCCCATCACACAGCAAGCGGCCAGAAGCGCGCTGATGCCGCTTGGCGTGCGCGGCACCCTCGACGGACTGCGTATGGTGAGCCCAGATGTTCGCCGCACATCGTGCCGGTACATCACAGCAGGCACAGACTCGACGACGCACAGCCGACGCGGCAGCCTGTCCGATCGGACCGGAGTTCTCCCAGTCGGTGAGCACCATCTCGGACTGAGCAGTCACTGCCTCCTGGTCGATGCTCGGGACTTCAACCTTGCGAACCTCGCCTTGTCGACCGCCACGCGATGGTGTCACCGCACGCGATCTAGTTGAGATCCGACTGGGACCGACCCGCGAGCTGGGCAGTGCCTGCTGGCCGGGCGTCCAGGCGACCCGACGGACGGCACTCGCACTCGGGGAGTACTCCCGCAGCCGTGCGCGCCGTCTGTTGCGGAGATCAGGCCAATGTTCGCCGCAACCGCGGCGAGCACCTCGTCGGTGCGGCTGTTGCCACCGCGGAAGAAAAATGTGCGACCCAGGCGCATGGCCGTGCGGTGCCGATCCCGTCCTGCCCGTCCCGGGTGCATCTCACTGACGACGCCGCGCCAGCAGTTACATCTCCGCCGTGGTGGTTCGGTAGGTCGGGACTGTCGGCAGCCCGTTCGGGAGTTAGACATCCCAGGGCCGTAAGTTGTCATCCCAGAAAAGGGGGCGGGTAGTCAAGTGCTGGCATCTGGGTCTTTTCGGTTTTGGGGGCCTGTGGGTGGACGGCGTCGATCCGGGCCGCGGGTTCATCGCTGGTCCAGGTCCACGGTGCGCTGAGGATGATCGGCCGCGGTCAACGCCCGGTAGTTGTCGTTCGACCACTGAATTTCGCGGCGCCGCACCCGGTCGTACTTACGTAGCTGAGTAGCCCTCGTCTTCTCCACCAGCCCCCCGTCCTTGATGAACCCGACCGCCGACCACTCCGCGTTCATCTGACGCGCCACGAACCGGGCCGCGCGACCGGCCGACGGCAACCGCGACGACGCGTTCAACACCGTCTCCAGGCTTGCCGCGGACGCATCCGGCAGCGAATCGGGACTGGCGTAATGCTGGCAACTGCGCCACACAGCAAACATCGAAGCTCCTCGAAGGTGGTGCGGAAATGCTGTCCCACCAAGTATCTGGGCGATGCGCCGAAACGGCGAAAATAGAACGAAACCCCAGGTCGTGACGGATCACATTGCGCGCTTCTTGCCTAACTCGGGCACACTCTCGCACCCAGACGCCAGGCCGGCCGGCGGGACCAAGCAAGGTCTCAACACCGCGGCGGCTCCCCGAATCCGGTGCACGCTCAGGCCGCATCACTTTCAGGCAGGAGCGTCGAGCCAATCACCGTAGGCCCGCGCCGGGGCAGCCAGAGCCAGTTCCTCATCCACCAGCACCACCGGGCCGGTGGGATACGCGACACGGGACACGAACCGGGCGACCTCATCCGCGGTCAGGATCTCCCCGAGCGGCGACGTGGCTGCGACATTCCCGGTCGTGGCTTCTCCCCCGTTGTCTGGGCTGACTGGACGTGGTGTGGACACGTATCGCGTTGCGGCCGTGGCCCTTCAAATGTCCCCGGGACGTGTCATCGGCCCAGTTCAGTGATAGGAATGCTCGGTGATCGATGCGGACAAAGGATGGCCCGACGGCGAGGACACCACCACTGGATTCTTCGCCGGCATCGACCGCTGGAGGACTGCGAACCCGCCGCCCGGACCCCGAGTCCGGGCCGCGGCGCGTCTGCAGCTCGGCAACTTCCGGCGCCCGCACCAGCAGCGCTGGTGGGAGGCCCTGACGCTGACCATGCTCCTCGCCGCAGCAGTCGTGGCGGCACTGGCCACCGCCGCGCTCGAGGACGTCCTGATGGTCCTGCTCGTGGCGATCGCACTCACGCTGATCGGGGTATCCGTGTACGCCGTCTACACGCTGCAACTCGCGACGCGAGCCCGCGCCTACCCCGTCACCCGGTGGCGGCACCGGTGTCGGGTGATGTGGCTGACGAACCCCGCCAGCGCCATCGGGGCGGCGCTCACCGTCTACGTCCGCCGGGGCGGCGCGGTGACCTTCCACAACCACTTCCGATGGCCCGCCCTCACACCCCAGCGGCCGCCGGTCGCGCGCCGGCTACGGCTCGAACTGCTGACCATCGCCGCCGAGGCCGGCCACGTCGTCATCACGTTCACGACAGATGAACGCATCGCCACCACGTACAACAGGGACGGGTGGCGGCCACCCACCCACGCCGAACGTCACCAGTACACGATCCCGGAAACGACGAATCGACACGGCGAGCTCACGCGCTGGGATCTGTTGTTCGATCCCCGCGACGAACAATGCGCGGCCGCCCTCACCGCTGCACGAGCCGAACTCGCCACCTGAGCCCGGCGGCTGTCGCTGGCTATGCGCCGCGGCGGGCGCGGGCACTGTCGACCACGGACCGCTGCAGCACCCACGTACCACCCACACGGGTGGCTGGCAGCACCTTGCCCTTGATGGCCTTCAGCACACCCTGCCGGGTCATTCCGAGATCCTCGGCGGCCTCCTGCACCGACACCAGCGGCGGCAGGGCCATCATGTCGGTGAGGCGGTCGAAATCAGCGGTGGACAGCACCCGCAACGACAGCAACGACAGCAACGACAGCAACGACAGCAACGACAGCAACGACCAAGGGTAGGTCTCCAGGACCGCCAACGCGGTCGAGGTGGCCTGGCGCACCGATTCGGCGGGGATGGTGAACACCACCTCGGCGTGGCCGAGTTCCGAGCGCGCGGCCGCGCCGCTGTACTCGGCGATCGGGCCGAGCAGTGCCTCGGCGTTTTCCTCGCCGAACGTCGCGTCTAGCTCGGCGACGACGTTGTATGACTCTGTCATTGGTCTGAATCCTTTCCTGTGCTTGTCAGTGGTGTCAGGTTTGGGACAATGCAACTCGGGCCGGGGGTGGTATCAGCACCCCCGGCCCTTGTCAGATCAGCGCCGTGGAGGCCACTGGAATCCCGCTCGCTTCAAGTGCGGGCACACTCAACGGCAAGGAGAAAAAGATGAGCCTCCCGCTCGAAGGCAAGGTCGCCGTGGCCACCGGTGGCGCGTCCGGTGTCGGCCTGGGGATCGCCCAGGAATTCGTAGACCAGGGCGCCCGCGTGGTCATCACCGACCTGCAGCAGAAGCCGCTGGACGATGCGGTCGCCAAGGTCGGTCCGAACTGCTCGGGCATCGTGGCCGACGTCACCCAGCTCGCGGACATGGAGGCGGTGTATCGGGAGGTCATGGCGCGGCACGGACACCTCGACGCGGTCGTGGCCAACGCCGGCATCGGTGCCCATGCCCCGCTCGGCGCGATCACCGAGGAGCAGTTCGAGCGGACCTTCAATGTCAACGCCAAGGGCGTCCTGTTCACCGTTCAGCCCGCGATTCCGCTGCTGCCGCCCGGCGGCACGGTCGTCATCATCGGCTCGACCGCATCCATCCAGCCCCCGGCCGGCATGGGCCTGTACGGCGGCGCCAAGGCCGCGGTACGCGCCTTCATCCGCTCCTGGATCCAGGACATCACGGGCACCGGCATCCGCATGAACGTCCTCAGCCCCGGCGCCGTGGACACCGAGTCCCTGCGACGCGCCCTCGCCATGGCGCAGGGCGCCGACGCCGTCCCGCCGCAGTCCAGAAGATGGGCGAGGGCAACCCCACCGGCCGGATCGCCGACCCCCACGAAATGGGCAAGTCCGCGGCCTTCCTCTCCAGCGACGTCTCCAGCTTCATCACCGGCGTCGAACTCTTCGCCGACGGCGGCATGGCCCAGGTCTGAGCAGCCAAGCCGTAGCACGCGCGCCCGACGACCAGACCTCGCCGGGTGCGCGCCCCCCGCCGACATCCCCTTTCCGGCCCGGGTCTTGCCAGCGCCGTTGCGCCAGCCCGCCACGCCCGCGATCACCACCCCGCACCTCGACCGGCGGCCGAGCTGCCGGGCAAGCCGCTCCACCGCCGCCGGCGGCGGAGCAGAGAGAACCGCGTCCGGCACGAAGCCGAGCCACGGCAGCGTGCACAACTACACCGCGGTGCCGAGAACCGTTCGGGGACGCAGGAACTTCCGCAGGAACGCAAGCGCCATCGATGCCGCGAAAGCCATCCACGTCAACCCGTCCGACGGGAACAAGGCTCTCCTCGTTGATGGAAAACCCGAGATCCTAACCATTCGGTTCCGCGAGGGTGATTCGGTGGCCATCAGATCGGTGATGGATGGGGCGGCAGTGATCAGCGCAGATCAAGATGCAGCCGCAAAGCGTCCTCGAGCGCGGCAAGCGTTCTCGTCGAAAGCTTCCCGACCGGGTCACCGTCGAGACGACGCACCGAAACCGAACGAACCTGTTCCGCTTGAGCCTTCGACTCACGCGGCATACCCGATTCGTCAGGTTCGACGAGAACCTGAAACGCGAACACATGTGCCGTGTTACTCGTCAACGGCACCACAGTGACCACCCCCTGACCGAGCCGCTCCGCCGTCGCGTTGGCGCGATCATTACTGACCACAACAGCGGGTCGACGCTTGGCCGCTTCGCTACCCTGCGCCGGATCAAGATCAACCCAGTGCACCTGACCCCGGCGGATCATTCCTCATCTGCCGAAGTGACGTCCCAGTCATCGTCGACACCACCCTCGACGAAAGCCGCCGCGTAATCGCGCTCGAGACCCACCTCTCCGAGCATCCGAACCGCGGCTCGAATCCCCGCCGACCGGCCACCCAGACCGTGGTCGCGAACGTACGCGTCGAGGACGCGAGCGTCCTCGTCGGGCAAACTGATCGTGAACCTCGTCGTCATACTGCAATCATACTCCAGTATGAATGGGCAGGGGAAGCCCTGAAACAACCGCCAGCATCCCCGGCAACCACCCCTCCAGTGACAGCGGGCCGATCTGCTCGACGACCGGGTTCGCGATGCTCACCGCCGACATCGAGGTGGCATCGCAGGCCCGCTCGATCCCCTCGTGAGGTTCCCCCCGAACGGTGGACAAGGGGGTTGCGTGCCTCAGGCGACTCCCAC